>CAZCIU010000091.1:0-9086 GCA_964498765.1 uncultured Paludibacter sp.
TCGCCAATGTTTATGTTTAATCAAAAAGTTGCATTTTCAACTTGAATGTTGCAAACAAAAAACTACGAATAAAAAATAGTCGTAGTTTTTTGTTTTGCTTTTTTAAATACTAAAACATTAACGAAATCGTTAAATAGTTGGTTCTGTTTCGGATGTGAGCATCGTCTGCATTTGGGATTTGCGTAAAATCAGTCATAGCTCTGCGATTTGTAAAGCCGATTTTGAAAGGTCTTACCCAAAATCCAAATCCATAAGTCAGTCCAAATTCAGTTCGATTGAATGTGTTTTGAAAATCAATTGGCTCGCTGCCTTGTTTTCCTCCAAAACGATAAGTGTAATATCCTCCGCCAAACACATCGAAGCCTATTCCGCCATCAACAACCTGCAAAACCAAACTGAGCGGAATTGTTAGGTTGTCTGTCGCAATTTTTCCGCCCGGATATTTGGCCTGAATGCGGTCGTAATGTACTTCCGGTCTTAATGCCCAATTTCCTAAATTAACCTGCGTGACCAATCCGGCACCATAAGAAGTGGTGGTTTTTCCATCAATCGGACCGTCTGTGTAATGATGGTAATTGGTGCCGATATTAGCAGCAACTCCAATATTAAATAAAGGTTGTTTGTCGATATGCTTTCTGGCTATTTTGCCTGTTGATGCCAGATTTGGGTCATTAGCAAGAAATTCCGTCAAATTAATAATATGCTCGGTAATTAGTGTCAATCCCTCATAATCAATCAGATGCGCGTCATCTTCCGGTTTATGATAAGGTGATTTTGTCCCGGTAGTTACGGCAAGAGTAGGGATGTTCATTTTTGCAAAAGGCTGGGTGTCAGTAGCAGTGAACACGCTTTTCTCAAAATTTTTAGTTACAACATTTAATCCTTTCGGAACTATTTGCGGATTTGTCAGCAATGCTTTTCCATTTTCAATGGTTCCGCTTCCGGAATAGCTCACTTCGCCACTTGCTTTGTACCAACCAATCATATCGATGCTCATCATCAATTTCACTTTGTCAATGTCATTCGTAAAACTTTGAATAAAAACTTCTGAACCTTTCAGTCCGATTTCTTCCGCATCAAATGCAACCAGAACGACGTTTCTTTTCAATTTAGACTGATTTTTCTTCAGTATTTTTCCAAGTTCAATCAGTGCGGCAGTTCCCGAAGCATTATCATCTGCTCCGTTGTAAATTTGTCCTTTTTTTACACCCAGATGGTCGTAATGCGCACCGATAACGATGTGTTCATTTGAGAAATTTTTGTCATTTCCCCGAATAATTCTGACGACATTATTGTATTTTCCTTCACCAAAAGGAAAAATAAAAGTTGTGTCACGGTCAGTTTCAGCGCCCTCTTCAGACCATTCACTTAAGATATATTCGGCAGCCATTAATGCATGCTCGGTTCCGGTTCCGCGTCCTTGCATTTCGTCGGAAGCAAGTGCGTAAACGTGTTTTTTGAGATTGGTTTTGAGAGAAGATTGTGCGTTAACAGAGAATGTAAAAGATGCGAAAACGGAGATAAACAGTAGCTTTTGTGAAATTTTCATAAGGAATAGGAATTGTTTTAGTGTATTATAAAATTGTCTGCAAAGGTACGAATCATTTTTTTTTTATGCAGAAAATAGCCATAAAAAAGCCGTAAACCTTTACAGTTACGGCAATTGTTGAGAATGTTTTTAATAAATTTACAGCATCAGCGAAATAATCAGCGGGCTAATAAGTATGGCGTAATATGAAATGGAAAGCCAAGGTTGCGATTTCATATACATTTCTTTCCAGGAAAGTTGAAGTTTGTGTTTGGTTTTGACCCAAAGCAACATTTCGAGAAGCAAAGTGAGCAACCACCAAAATAATCCGGTAAACAAGGCTTCAGTGTACACATTCGCGGATTTGTGCATAATAAAATAAAATACGCTGCAAAGTATCCAGACAAGAAGGTAATAAAGCGGAATTATTGGTAAACTCTTCAGATAAGCCGTTTTCAGAAAATAATCTTCAGAAAGTTCCTTGTTGCTTGATTTGAGTTGAAGTTTTTTGCTCGCACGACTGATGTGCAGGTATTTTAGCCCATTACTCAGCACAAATCCCACAAAAAACCATAAAATTGCAATTGTAAAGCTCATAATAATTTTCTAAAAACGTGTTTACATTAATCTGATATTGAATCTCGCGGTCAGCCACATCATCAATACTACAACCAATAAAGCCGGTATCATGTTCAGCACGCGAAGTTTTTTTATTTCTAAAATATTGATAGCCAATCCGAGTAGTAATATGCCTCCAACCGATGTAAGTGCTTGAATGGTTTCCGGTGATAAAAAGTCGCCGAAGAATTTTGCCAAAAGCGTAATACCACCTTGAAATAAAAAGAGCGGAACGGCTGAGAATACCACTCCGACGCCAAATGCCGACGCCAAAAGAATGGAAGAAAATCCGTCCATAATGGATTTGGTAAGTAAAAGTCTTGATTCGCCAGTTGTGCCTTCTTCAATGGCTCCAACGATGGTCATCGCTCCAATGCAAAAAAGCAAAAAAGCAGTTGTAAGGCCTTCAGTAAAGCGTTCGCTACCAATTCGCAGTTTCTTTTTTGTCCATTCGCTCAGTTTCTCGGCTCCTTTTTCCAGGTTCATCCATTCGCCCAGCATCGCGCCCAGTACTATGCTCGTCACCACAATGAGAATGTGATCCATCTTCCAAACCATGCTGATGCCGATAGCCAAAGTAAATAAACCGACGGCTTGAAAATAGATGGTTCTGACACGCTCCGGCATACCATTTTTCAAGAAAATGCCTAAAGTACCTCCGGCAATTACCGCTAATGCATTGACTATGGTTCCAAACATTTTTTTTGCTTTTTGTATAGTTTTTGAGTTTTTACCCGAATGAAAAGTTTTTATTTTTGGCAAAAGTAAGAAAAATTACCCGATTTGACTTTTCTTTGCTTAAAAAGATGTAATTTAGCAAAACCATAAGCATTTTTCAGTATAACTAAAATCATCGGGAAAAATCAAAAATTTCCCAGACTTAATTATGTTTCTACAACGCATCGCCAAAGCTTTTTACAACGAATACAAAGCTGATATTCGTAAATTTACCTTCGTTTTTCCCAACCGAAGAGCCGGACTATTTTTTCAGAAATACTTAACCGAGCTAATCGACAAGCCGATTTTTTCACCTGAAATCATCACGGTCAAAGATTGTTTTTTTAATGCGTCTTCGCGCCAAGTGGCGGACAGAACGGCAGAGCTTTTTCGTATTTATCGCATTTACAAGGAGATAAGTAAAAGCAACGAGAATTTTGACGCATTTGTTTTTTGGGGAGAAATGCTTTTGTCTGATTTCAACGAAATCGACAAATCACGCGTAGATGCCGGGAAACTGTTCAAAAACATCAGCGATTTGAAAGAAATTGATTGGTCGCAGGAATATATCACAGAGGAGCAGCGAGAGGCTATTGCGAAATTTTGGAAGCATTTTTTGCCTACGATTATTTCAAAAACGAAAGAGGAATTTATTGCCATTTGGCGGATTTTACTACCGATTTATGAGCAATTTAAAGCAGAATTATTGGCAGAAAATCTGGCTACCGAAGGTATGATTTTCAGAGAAGTAATCGACCAACTGAAAAGCTTGGATGTACCCGAATATTTCGAAAATAAAAACTTTGTTTTCGTTGGATTTAATGCTTTGAATAAAAGTGAGGAAATGCTTTTTGAGGAACTTCTGAAACTTGGAAAAGCTGATTTTTATTGGGATTATGAAGCGGACGAACTACGAAATAACGAAAATCAGGCATCAAAATTTTACGAGAATAATAAAGCTAAATTTCCATCCAAACTGACAGTTGAAGCGAGCTATAAACCACTAAATAGTCGAAATTTTAAGCTGATTTCCATCCCATCATCGGTTGGGCAAACGAAGGAAGTTTATAATATTTTGAGTGAGCTTTATCCTGAAAATTCCACTGAAAAAGATTGGATAAAAACGGCTGTGGTGCTTCCGGAGGAGAGTTTGCTTGTGCCGTTGATGTATTCTTTTCCGGAGAATATTGGAAATATCAATGTGACCATGGGTTTTCCATTAAAATATGCGCCTGTTTCTGCACTTCTGGAAAGTATTTTTGAACTTCAGCGCAGAATGAATTCCAAGCAACATTTTTATCATCTTACGGTTACGAATATACTTAACCATCAGTATGTTAGAATGCTTTGTGATGAAAGTGCAAAGATGATTTTGAAGGAAATTTTGGATACAAATTCCATTTATGTAAGTCCTGAGTTATTTGCTCAAAATGATATCCTTAAAACGATTTTCACCCCTCGTAATGAGCCGAAAAAATTCATAGATTATCTGCTTTCTGTGCTTCAAAAGCTCAATATTTCCTGGCAGCAAATTTCTGAAGAGCAAGGAAAATATCGTCTGGAATGTGATTTTCTGTACCAATATTATATCGCTATCAATCGGATGAATGATGTGATGAAATCGCAGGGTGAGTTTGAAATGTCGCTTGACACGCTTGTGCGCTTGATTCGGCAACTAATCGCCGGAATTTCTATTCCGTTTGAGGGCGAACCGCTCAATGGTTTGCAAGTGATGGGAATGCTCGAAACGCGTGGATTGGATTTTGAGAATTTAATTGTTTGCTCGTTTAATGAAGGCATTTTTCCGAAGAAAAATTCATCCAATAGTTTTATTCCTAATGTGTTGCGAAGAGCTTTCGGATTGCCGACTATGGATTATTTTGATGCGATTTCGGCTTATAATTTCTACCGATTAATTCAGCGAACTCAGAATATTTACTTTTTGTATGACAGTCGTACAGACGGTTTGCAGTCCGGCGAAGTTAGTCGTTACGTTCATCAGTTGCATTATCATTACGGCGTGGAATTTGAAAAAATCAATATTACTTACGATGTGAATTTGCGACAAACGGAAGAATTAAAAGTTGAAAAAACGCCACAGGTAATGGCGAAACTACAAGATTTTCTCAGCGAAGATGATAATGCAAGAAAGCTATCTGCCAGTTCGATTTTGGATTATATTCAATGTCCGTTGAGATTTTATCTCAAGCAAATCGAGCGCATTTATGAGCAAAAAGAGGTTGAAGAAACGGTTAATAATGGAATGTATGGAACGATTTTGCACGGTGTAATGACTGAGCTTTATAAACCTTATTGTGGTAAGTTTTTGGATAAAAACACTTTGCTTGAGATAGCAAAAAACAATATTTTAATTGATAAAACAATTAGTCGGGAGTTTGCAAAAAACTATTTTAAAAAGGCAATAATTGACGATGAAATTATCCAGTTAGAAGGGAAAAATTTGCTGGATGCGAAGGTGATAAAAAAGTTCGTCCAGAAGATTATTGGGCATGATGCTGAGCGAGCACCATTCAAATATCATCAGGGCGAAAAAAAGGTTGAAATGCGATTTCCAATTCAAAACGGTACCGTAAAAGTCAATTTGAAAGGCTTCATTGACCGAATTGACGAAAAAGAAGGCGTTGTGCGAGTGCTGGATTATAAGACCGGAAGTTCTGAAGAAATGAAGTTCAAAACACTTGACGATTTATTTCTTCCGAATAACAAGAAGCTTCCTAAGGGAATTTTACAAACTTTTCTTTATTGTTTGTTTTATTTGGATGAGTATGGTGAACGTAAAATTGTTCCGGAAATTTTGAAACTAACTGATCTTTTTAAGCCGGATTTTACTACGTCTTTTGTAGATACAAGTGCTAACAAAACAGTAGAAGATTTTCATGACTATAAAGAGGAATTTACTGAAAAATTGACCAAAAAACTGGAGGAAATTTTTAATCCTGATGTGCCTTTTATACAATGTACAGAAATAGAAATCTGCAAATATTGTCCATTTACAACAATTTGCAGAAGAGAAGTTTCAGATAATTCTTACTAAAAATCAAGTATGGAAAAGAATAAAAATATTGAAATAGAGCGAAAATTTCTGGTGAATTTTCCCGAAAATAGATTAACAATAAGTGAAACGCTCGATAAAATAGCGAGTAAAAAATTTGACATTAAGCAAGGTTACATACTTACTTCACCGGATAAAACGGTTCGTGTCCGAACAAAGGGTGAAAAAGGCTACCTTACCATCAAAGGCAAAGCGAACGCCAATGGTTTCAGCCGTTTTGAGTGGGAACGGGAAATTTCGCTTGATGATGCAGAGCAATTACTGGAACTTTGCGAGCGATTTATCATCGATAAAACTCGCTATGAAGTCATTTTTGATGAGAAAATTTTCGAGATTGATGTTTTTCACGGACTTCACGAAGGGCTTGTCATGGCAGAATTGGAATTGCAGTCTGAAGACGAAAGTTTCGCATCGCCGGAATGGCTGGGCGAGGAAGTGACGGGCAATATCCGCTACTATAATTCGTGGTTGTCAAAAAATCCTTTTATTCAAACTGCTAAATAAAATTCACTTCCGGCACCAAATCAATTCCGAAACGCTTTTTAACCGTCATCTGAACCAAAGCAGCAACTGTAGCAATATCTTCACCGCTTGCTCCTCCGGAATTCACAATGACCAAAGCCTGCTTGTGGTAAATGGCCACGCGCTCAAACTGCTTTCCTTTCAGGTCGCACTGCTCAATGAGCCATCCGGCCGGAACTTTCACTTCTGTGTCTGACACGGCGTAGTGCGGCATGGTCGGGTAGGAAAGCAGCAGCTCTTCGTAAAGTGATTTGTCTATAATCGGGTTCATAAAAAAACTGCCTGCATTTCCGAGTACAGCAGGATCAGGAAGTTTGCTTAGACGAATTTGGATAACCGTATTGCGGACATTTTGTAAATTAATCTTACCATTTTTAAGCACTACATCTTTTAAGTGCGAATAATCCAACAAATATTCCGCTTGTTTTTTCAGTCGAAATGTAACATACGTAGTTATCACTTTTCCTTTCAATTCGTCTTTGAAAATGCTTTTTCGGTAGCTGTATTTACATTCGGAATTAGCGAAAGTACTCGCTTCAAGTGTATTAATATCAATAAACTCTACTCGTTCAATCGTGTCTTTTACTTCCATTCCATAAGCTCCGATATTCTGAACAGCGGATGCGCCCACTTCACCGGGAATAAGTGAAAGATTTTCTACGCCGTAATATTGATTTTCTACACAATAAGCCACAAAATCATCCCAAACAACACCGGAACCAACTCGCAGTAGCACATTTTCTTCGTTTTCTTCCACAATTTCAATGGATCGAATAGCAGAATGCAAAATAATTCCATCAAAATCACTCAGAAACAACAAGTTACTACCTCCGCCAATGTGTAAAATTCGGTTGTTTTTTACCACATCAGTTTGCAGAAGCTCACGAAGTTCTTTCACCGAACTGTACTCAGCAAAATACTTGGTATTTACATCCACTCCAAACGTATTAAATGGTTTCAGCGATATGTTTTTGCTAATTTGCATAGTTATTCTTCGATTGTTTTTTCAATAAATTGGATGATTTCATCTTCATTATTTGGGTGAAACCAATTGATTTCTTCGTCGCGATTGAACCAGGTCAACTGCCTTTTAGCATATCTGCGGCTGTCTTGTTTTATCAGATTGATGGCAAAATCCAAGTCGTATTCACCATCCCAATGAGCATAAAGTTCCTTATAACCGACTGTATTAAGTGTATTTAAGTATTTTTGAGGATAAAACTGACGAGCCTCGTCAATCAAACCCTCTTCAATCATTTCTTCCACGCGAAGATTTATTCTTTCGTACAGTTCGGGACGTGGTCGGTTAAGTCCAATTTTCAGAATATTGAAATTTCGTTTTTTCTTTTCTCCGGTTCGTAGTTCTGAATAAGGTTTTCCGGTCATACTGCAAATTTCCAACGCATGAAGCACACGTTTGTGATTTTTCAAATCAACTTCATTGTAGTGCTTTTCATCCAATCGCTTAAGCTCATTCTGGATAAATTCCAAGCCTTTTTCAGCGTACTCTTTTTGCCAAAATTCTCTTGTTGCCGCATCAACGCTTGGAATATTGTCAAAACCTTTGCAAACTGCATCTATGTACATCATCGAACCGCCTACAAGCAGCACTACTTCGTGTTTTTCAAATAATTCATCCAGAAGTTTTATCGCATCTTCTTCGTATTGTCCGGCATTATATTCGTCAAAAATGGAATTTGTGCCGATAAAATAATGCTTTACTCGCTTTAACTCTTCCTCTTTTGGAGCTGCAGTTCCGATTTTTAGTTCTCGGTAAAATTGCCGGGAATCCGACGACACTATCGGGCAAGCGAATTGCTCAGCCAAACGAAGGCTGATATTCGTTTTCCCTACGCCGGTAGGTCCAAGTATGACGATTAGAGTTTTCAAAAATTAATGATAATTGCTTCACAAATAAAAACAGAAAACACTTCAAGCTTGAAATATTTTCTGTTCAAAATGTATTAGGTTGTGAAATCAGAATTTTGGATCTTCGAACAGACTTCCTTCGTCAAAGCTCAAATCTCCAAATCCTTCTTCATCCAGTTCTTCTAAATCATATTCTTCGTCGCCGTAGAAATTCTCTTCGGAAGGCACCTGACCGCCTTTCTGAGGAGTTGCTATGAAATCAAAATCATCCGCCATTTGAACCGGAGGTTCGCCTTCTGATGAAGTCACTTTTGCCTTTTTCAACTCTTTTCCGGGTATCATCTCGGTAAGTTCCATGAAAAATGCACGATCTGAAATCATGTCGAATATATAGAGAAGTTTTTGCTTTTCATCTTCCAGCAGTTCGTCAAGTTTGGTGTCTTCCATCACCAAATTGTCGTATTCTGAGCTTGACTCCATCTCCACCAGTGTAACTTCCTGCTGCTTTTCCCAATCATCGGTGCAGGTAAAGAAAGAGGTCATCTGGTTTTTCTCAAAATTCACAGAATCCAAGATTGCATTGTGTAAATCGAGAAATGTAGCCTCTGAATCTATTTCAACGATCCTTACGAAGTCTTCTACCTCGTCAGAAAGGATTGTAAATTTAAATATCATGATTTTGTGGTTTTATATTACGATGTAAAATTACAATTTTTTTTCAAAGCAGGAAAGAATTTTCATTAAATTACACAAAAAAAT
>CAZCIU010000092.1:0-8956 GCA_964498765.1 uncultured Paludibacter sp.
TCGCAAATCCACTTCCTGCAAACTTGAATGAAGTATTTGAACCTGTGGTAGTTGCCACTCCACCAAGCGATGCTTATATTGGATTATCAATGCTCGAAACAGGTGAAATTCGGCATTATAATTACGGTGAACAAGCTGAACCGGGAAATTTTTACCTTTCGAGTATGGACAAAGGCTTGAATTGGAAGCGCGTAAATCACCCAAAAGAAATTCCATTTGCTGATGTCCACAGTCCAAAATCCGGCGAATACATTCGTCTGATTGCCGCACCCGGAATGGGAACTTACGCGCTTCGAACTTCCGGTGGAATTAATGGCAGCCGCGAACTTATCAAGGTGTCAGACACGCTAAGCATTATGCTGAAGCCAGCCGTTTTTATCAGAAATAATGAGCGAATAATCGTTGCGTCGCACTACGGATTGCAGCATGGATTGCCACGAGCTTGTTTCACTTATTTCTCTGATGATGATGGCAAATCGTGGAAAAAATCAACGCTCGTAACTACGCCTGACCACACCGGCGGTGGCATTCACAACGGCATTCGTTGGAACCACGGCGCAGCTGAACCTACCGTAGTGGAACTCGCTGATGGTCGGCTTTGGATGTTAATTCGCACTTCGCAAGACCATCATTATCAAACATTTTCTGAGGATGGCGGCGAAACTTGGCAAGCTGCTACTCCGTCGCCATTTTATGGCACTATCACGATGCCGACAATTGGAAAATTGCAGGATGGTCGCTTGCTTTTCTTATGGTCAAACACCACGCCGCTGCCGGAAGTAAACAATACAAATGGCGTTTGGGACGATGTTTTCACTAATCGGAATGCCATTCACGCTGCTATTTCTGACGATGACGGAAAAACCTGGACGGGATTTCGGGAACTTTACCTAGATCCACGTCGTAACGCTGCTGATTTTGGCACTGTAGCCGGAATTGACAAAAGTGTGCATCAAAGCCAATTTATTGAAGTGGAACCCGGCAAAATTCTTGTTTCGCTCGGTCAGCACAAACTGCATCGGGCGATGCTTCTATTTGACGTAAAATGGCTGTATGAAAATGAGCGAAAATGTGATTTTTCAGACGGCTTGTCTCAATGGTCGAGCTTCAATTATTACAAAGGAATTGTGGGACATTGCGGCTACAACAGGACTGAAGGCTGTAATTTGGTGGATGGAAAACTTGAAATTCGACATACTGAAAACGACAGTTTACTTAGTTCGCAGCGAGGTGCAGTCTGGAATTTTCCGGCTTTTAGAAAAGGGGAAATTCGTTTTTCGGTTCAATTTAATAATCCGAATAGCCAAGCCAAACTTCTTCTTTCCGACCGTTGGTTTAATCCAACTGACACAACAGCACAACTTTTTGCACCTTTTGTAGTTCCATTAAATCCTCAAAAATTAGGAATTAAAAACAACGATTTTCACGAAATTCGGATAGAATGGGATGTAATTTCTGCTAAAAAGTCAGCTGTAATTTTTGTAAATAACAAGAGAAAAATGACAATTCCATTAAATTTCTCAACTCAGCATGGAATTTCATATATTCATTTTTTAGGCGATAATTCACTGAATGACAAAGGTTTTATAATTAGCGGAATAGAAGCTAAAAGAAAATAATTTATAATTTTTGAAATTTTTCTTGCACAAATAAAAATAAAGTGTAATCTTTGTATCATTAAAACTAACAAAACGAAATGAAAACTTTAATGACAGCTAATTTTTGGTGGTGGCACTTACAGAATAAATTTTGTGAGTAAAATTGCTATGATTATATGTCAGATAAAATAAATTGAACCTATAAGAAAGCCTGTCGAACTCACCGATAGGCTTTTTTTTTATGACCTATCTGCCCCCTACCCCCCTAAAGGGGGAATAAGTCAGAATTATTAAGATTATGAAGATTTATAAAATGAAACTTTTAAAATATGAACAAAAAAAAATTAAATAATAGCAATAACAGTGACCAACGCAGTCTTAACTCCCCCTTCAGGGGGCAAGGGGGCAGGTTTGGCGAATTTGGCGGTGCTTACATTCCCGAAATTTTGCACGGAATTGTCAATGAATTGGAAAAGGCATTTTACCAAATCAAACACGACACGACTTTCAGAGAAGAGTATTATTCCTTGTTGAAGCATTACGTAGGACGCCCATCCCCACTCTATTACGCTAATCGGTTGTCAGAAGAATACGGCACAAACATTTATCTGAAACGGGAAGACCTTAATCACACCGGCGCTCATAAAATTAACAACGCGCTGGGACAGATCCTGCTTGCCAAACGCATGGGAAAGACTAAAATCATAGCTGAAACCGGTGCCGGTCAGCACGGAGTGGCTACTGCCACTGCTTGTGCACTGATGGGACTTGAATGCATCGTATTCATGGGAAAAACGGACGTAGAACGCCAATTTCTGAATGTGCAGAAAATGCGGATGCTCGGAGCAAAAGTGGAACCCGTAATCAGCGGAAATATGACGCTCAAAGATGCAACCAATGAGGCAATACGTTACTGGTGTTCCAATCCTGGCAGCTTTTACATCATCGGTTCTACCGTGGGCCCGCATCCATATCCGGAAATGGTAGCTTTTTTTCAATCAGTTATAAGTGAAGAGATTAAAGAGCAATTGCAGGAACAAACCGGACGCCATTATCCCGATTATCTGATTGCCTGCGTGGGCGGCGGAAGCAACGCAGCGGGAACATATTACCATTATTTAGACGATGAACGCGTAAAAATTATCTCTGCCGAAGCAGGCGGTAAAGGTGTGGAAACAGGCGAAACTGCAGCTACAATTCATTTAGGAACAGTGGGAATTATTCATGGAAGCAAAACCTTGCTGATGCAGGACAAAGATGGTCAAATTACCGAGCCTTACTCTATTTCAGCCGGATTGGATTATCCGGGAATTGGCCCGATGCACGCACATTTGGCTAAAACTAACCGCACCAAAGTTTATGCCATCAATGATGATGAAGCACTTGAAGCTGCGTTTGAACTGACACGCCTGGAAGGAATAATACCGGCGATAGAAAGTGCGCACGCTTTGGCGGTGCTGAAAAAGGAAAAAGAGAATTTCAAACCCGAGGACATCGTTGTGCTGACGGTTTCGGGAAGGGGTGATAAGGATATGGAGGTGTATAGTCGGAACTTTGATTTGTCTGATTAATTTGATGAAACAGCCATGCCAAAATACACTTGATACACAAAGTAATGGTTGTATGGCGTGTTCCATCTGACATTAGTGTTAAAAAATAAAATATAAACAGATGAAATATGATTTAAGAAACAATCATAACCTTACAATTAAATCCAAAGTAAAACTAAATATATCAACTATTTATAAAATCATTAATCATGCAATAATTGATAATAATCTATCAAAAAAAATCACAAAAATCACAGTTCAGACATATGAAACTATTCGTAAAAACTAAAAAAATGCTTGCCGATCTGCAAACTCCCGTTGGCATTTACTTAAAAATAAGAGATTTATACACCAATTCGGTTTTGCTGGAAAGTTCCGATTATCATGGTACAGAAAACAGCTATTCTTACATTGGTTTTTCGCCCATTGGTGGTATTTCTGTCAATAATTTTATAATAACGGAAAATTATCCAGAAGGAAGTCAGATCAAAACCAACGTTATCGACAAAATGACCGTAGCCAATCGTTTTGATACTTTCCTGAAGTCATTTACGATTCAGGAAAACGGAAATAAACCCATTATCAACGGCTTGCTCGGATATACGTCTTACGAAAGTATCCAGTATTTTGAGGATATCAAGCTGAATGCGCGCCAAACGACTCCCGGGAGCATGCCCGGATTGCATTATGTGCTTTTCAAGTACATTATTGCCATCAATCATTTCAATAACGACCTGACAATCATTGAAAATCTGCTGGAAAACGAAGAGAGCAAAATTCCCGAAATTGAGAAAATTCTGCTGAATAATAATTTCGCAAACTACGACTTCAAAGCTATCGGTGAGCAACAAAGCGATATTTCCGACGAAGATTACCGTCAAATGGTTCGCCGTGGTAAGCAAGAATGTCAGAAAGGAAATGTGTTCCAAATCGTGCTTTCACGCCGTTTTTATCAAAAATTCAAAGGCGATGATTTCAGATTGTATCGTAATTTGCGTTCCATCAATCCTTCGCCTTATCTTTATTATTTTAATTTTGGTGATTTCCGGATTTTCGGTTCGTCGCCCGAAGCGCATCTGGTAGTTGATGCAAAAACTCAACGTGCTCATATTAAGCCGATTGCGGGAACATTTCGGAGAACAGGAGATGATGAAAAGGATTTGGCATTAGCCGAAAAACTGGAAAAAGACCCGAAAGAAAATGCGGAACACGTGATGCTAGTGGATTTAGCACGAAATGATTTGAGCCGAAACTGCGAAAATGTGCAAGTGGATGTTTTCCGCGAAGTTCAGTACTATTCGCATGTGCTTCATCTGGTTTCGAGCGTAAGCGGGAAGCTCAACCCTGATACCAAAATCATCAAACTTTTTGCCGACACATTCCCGGCTGGAACACTTTCCGGTGCACCAAAAATCAGAGCCATGCAGCTTATTGACGAATTGGAACCGCACGACCGCGGACCTTATGGCGGTTGCATTGGCTACATTGGTTTCGACGGCAGTTTCAATCAGGCCATCACCATTCGCTCATTCGTAAGCAAAGAAAATACGCTTTATTACCAGGCCGGAGCAGGAATTGTTACCAAATCGGACGAAGAAAGCGAATTGCAGGAAGTAAATAATAAGCTTGGCGCGTTGAAAAAAGCCATTGAACAAGCTGAACTTTGATTTTTTCAAAAATATTTTATTAAAACTCATACAATTATAATTATGAAAATATTGGTTTTTGACAATTACGACAGCTTCACATACAATCTGGTTCACGCAGTTAAAAAACTGGGCTACACCGATGTAGAAGTACACCGAAACGACCAAATCAGCCTGGAAGAAATTGAGCGATTTGACAAAATTATCCTTTCGCCCGGGCCCGGGTTGCCGAGTGAAGCAGGCATTTTATTGGATGTAATCCGCACCTACGCGCCCACCAAAAGCATTTTGGGTGTTTGCCTCGGCGAGCAAGCCATTGCGGAAGCGTTTGGTGGAAGCCTGATAAATCTACCGGAAGTTTATCACGGCGTAGCGACCGAAATTAACGTGATTAACGATGATATTTTGTTTTACGATATGCTTTCAAATGTGAGCGTCGGGCGATATCACTCGTGGGTGGTTAATCCCGAGACTTTGCCTGATTGCCTGAAAGTGACGGCGGTTGACAAAGATGGGATGATTATGGCGCTGAAACACAAAACGTACAATGCACACGGCGTGCAATTTCATCCCGAGTCGGTGCTGACACCGAACGGCGAATTGATGCTGAAAAATTGGTTAAGCCTCCCCTAACCCCTCCAAAGGAGGGGAAACGAGGCGTTTTCGAAATTTATAAAAAATTATTATTTAATCTATTCCTCCCCTTTGGGGAGGTTAGGAGAGGCTATGAAACAAATACTCAATAAACTTTTTGAACATCAATCACTTACCCGAGAAGAAGCAACGGAAGTGATGACGAATATTGCCGAAGGCAAATACAACGAAGCGCAGATTTCGGCGTTCGTTTCCGTGTTTATTATGCGAAGCATTGAGCTGAATGAAGTGATTGGCTTTCGGGATGCTCTGCTGAATATGGCGATAAAAGCTGATTTATCGGAATTTGACCCGATTGACATTGTCGGAACCGGCGGTGATGGAAAAAACACGTTTAATATCTCAACGGCATCCTGCTTTACCGTGGCAGGTGCGGGCTACAAAGTGGCAAAACACGGCAACTACGGTGCTACATCCGTTAGCGGTGCGTCCAACGTGCTGGAACATTACGGTGCAAAATTCACCACCGATATGGACGTTGTGAAAAAAGCCATCAACCAATCGGGATTTGCCTATCTTCATGCCCCACTCTGCAATCCGGCGATGAAAAATGTGGCCGGCGTTCGTAAAAATCTGGGTGTTCGCACCTTTTTCAATGTGCTTGGTCCGCTTATCAGTCCGCTTCGACCAAATTATCAATGTCTGGGTGTTTATGACTTGAAAATGATGCGCTTGTACAATTACATTTATCAAAGTTTGGGAATTAAATACACCATTGTTCACTCGCTGGATGGCTACGATGAAATTTCATTGACATCCACCTGCAAAGTTTCCAATAACAAAGGCGAAAACGTCTATTCACCCGAAGATTTAGGTTTTCAACAAATTGTGCAAGAAGAGCTTTGGGGTGGCGAAACGGTGGCTGATGCCTCCAAAATTTTCCTGAATGTGTTGGACAATAAAGCGACTGATGCACAACGAAATGCAGTTGTAATTAATTCAGCTTTCACTATTCAAACCCTTTGTCCCGAAAAGACAATTGATGAATGCAAAGCAGAAGCTTTCCAATCGCTTGAAAGTGGAAAAGCGAAGAAGGCGTTTGAGAAGTTTATAGAAATATACTCTTAATTATGAGTTATGAATTATGAATTTGAAATTTAAAATTTATAGCTTACAATCTGAATTCGAAAATCTAAAATCGTAAATTAAATGACCATTCTTGACAAAATAATCACTGAAAAGCGACTTGAAATAGCTAAACGCAAGGCAGAAAAATCTATTTCTGAACTTGAAAATGAGCTTTATTTCAATAGAAAATACCTATCTTTGAAAGAAAATCTGCTGAAATCGGAAACTGGAATTATTGCCGAATTTAAGCGTAAATCGCCATCCAAAGGCTGGATACATGAAAACGCGGATGCAAGGATTATTCCTGCCGGTTACTGTACAGCCGGAGCGAGCGGAATTTCCATATTGACAGACGAGCCGTTTTTTGGTGGAACGCCACAGGATTTAATCTCGGCAAGACCGTTGGTCAAATGTCCGATTTTGCGCAAGGAATTTATTTTGGATGAATATCAGCTTTTCGAAGCTAAAGCGATGGGCGCAGATGTGATTTTGCTGATTGCGTCGGCACTTTCAGTGGATGAAACCAAAACTTTGGCAAAGCAAGCCAAAGCACTTGGCTTGGAAGTTTTGCTGGAAATTCACAACAAGGAAGAGTTAGTACACATCAATGAATTCATTGATATGGTGGGCGTTAACAACAGAAATCTGAGAACATTTGAAGTAAGTATTGATGTTTCAAAAGAGTTGGCAAGTTTAATTCCGGATGAATTTGTGAAAATCAGCGAAAGTGGTATTTCTGCACCCGAAACTGTTCTTGAATTGAGAAAATACGGCTACAAAGGCTTCCTAATGGGCGAAAATTTTATGAAAACAGAAAATCCGGTGCTTTCGTTAAGAAAGTTTATTGAGCTAATTAGTTAATTGGTAAAATCCGCAATCACATCAATCAAATAAATCATAGTTCAGACAAATGCAAATCAAAATCTGCGGGATGAAATATCCCGAAAATATTCTGGAAGTTTCGACTTTACACCCTGATTATATGGGATTTATATTCTATCCGAGAAGTCCGCGCTTTGTGGAAAAATTAGATTTGTCCCTATTGAATTCACTTCCAAAAGACATCCAAAAAGTCGGCGTTTTTGTGAATGAAAGCCTGGAAAACATCCTTACATATATCCACAAGTACGATTTGGATGCAGTGCAACTTCACGGTTCGGAAAATAAAAAGCTCTGCCGGGAAATCAAGGAAGAAGCCAAAACGACCGTGATTAAGGTGTTTTCCATTATGGGTGCATACAATCTGAAAGTTACCAAAGAGTATGAAGATGTAGCCGATTTATTTCTATTTGACACAAAAACAGACCTTTATGGAGGTTCTGGGCAGAAATTCAACTGGAATATTTTGTACGATTACACAGGCGAAAAAGAATTTTTATTGAGCGGAGGAGTTGGATTGGACGATGTGAAAGCTATCCGCAAATTAGAACATCCAAAGATGATTGGCGTGGATTTGAACAGCCGTTTTGAGATAAAACCCGGCTTGAAAAACGTGGAAATGCTACGAGAATTTATTACAGAATTGAACAAACCAAAAGAAATTGAAGAGGAAAACGACGATGAACAGGATCAATAAATTATTTCAACAGAAAGACAAAAATATACTTTCCATCTATTTTACAGCCGGTTTTCCGAAACTGGATGACACCGTGCCAACGTTGGAAATTTTGCAGAAAAACGGTGTGGATTTGGTTGAAATCGGCATTCCATTTTCTGATCCGATGGCCGATGGCGTAGTCATTCAGCAAAGCGGTCAGACTGCTCTGAAAAACGGAATGAGCATTCGCACACTTTTTTCACAGCTGACTGATGTACGCAAAAGCGTTGATATTCCGCTGGTTATGATGGGATATTTGAACCCGATTATGCAGTTTGGATTTGAAGAATTTTGCCAAGAATGTCAGCGTGTGGATGTGGACGGAATGATTATCCCTGACTTACCGATGGCGGATTATTTAGCTGAATATAAGCCGATTGCCGAGAAATACGGATTGGAATTTATATTTCTTATCACACCCGAAACTTCGGAGGAACGCATCCGCGAAATTGACGGCAACACCAACGGATTTATTTATATGGTTTCGTCGGCATCGGTTACAGGTACGCAAAGTTCATTCGAGAAGCAAACCGAATATTTCAACCGCATCAACTCGATGAACCTGAAAAATCCACGACTAATCGGCTTTGGCGTGTCCAACAAAGCCACCAAAGATATGGTCTTCGAGTATTCATCCGGTGCCATTGTGGGAAGTGCTTTTATCAAAGCCATTAAGGAAACTGGCAATGTGGAAAAGGCTGTGGGATTGTTGCTGGAAAGATTGGAAAACTAAACTTTTTCACGAAATAATTGTTTGACTTTTGAAACTGTGTCTGACCGTTTTGGCGGTTTGACACGTTTTTTATTTATATCAAAACGAAATATGGAATTAATTAAAGCACT
>CAZCIU010000093.1:0-8765 GCA_964498765.1 uncultured Paludibacter sp.
AACTAACGATAATGCAAAGGGATAATATAACTCTATATTTTTTTTTGTAATTTTACACATATCATAAATTCTTGTATGCAAATATAAACTATTTTAATGTTAATACAAGTAATGAATAAAATAAAATCATTCTTGAAATCACTTTTGAAAATTAAGAAAGTTGTTCCTTCATTTATACGCTGAGTTTAGTAATTATATTTTATTGCAAAACATTCTATCATTCTCAATAAACTCCAAAAACTAATTCCATGACATCAATTGACCTCAGCATTGAGCAACGGGAACTCCGAAACAGATACGAGAATTTGAAGAAAGAGTTTGCTCACTATTTTTCAATTAAAAACGATATGTTGCTTTTCGAAGCGCCGCTTTTGACTGCCAATTACTTGAAATTAGTCGGACAGAAGCAGTTTGAGGTGTTTTCATTGCGCACCGAACTTCGCATTATCAAACGAAAAATTGAAATGATGCAGGCGTACATCAATCGGAATAAATTTCCGGATATGAAGGAAATTGAGTTAAAACTGGATGCTGAATTTCAGGATTATTACAAAAAACTGCAAGAAGATGCTGCGCAACTTAAGGCTGCCGATGAATATTTGAAAAGTCCGCTGATTGCTTCCGAAAAAGTGAAACTAATCAAAGAAGCGTATTATGCCATTGTCAAAAAACTACATCCGGATCTCAATCCTGATTTGACTGAGTATGAAAAGGAGGTTTTTGTACTTGCTCAGGCTGCTTATGAAGTTTCTGACCTGGATACTTTGCAGGAAATTCTTGTTTCCTTAGAGATAAAAAGCGGCGAATTAGATGTGAAAGAGTATTCTTTGCAAGATCGGATTGTGGAGCTGGGTAAGAAAGTGGATGCCCTGAAAGAGCAAATTGGGAAAATGAAAATGACTTTTCCTTTTTTGCTGGAAAAGAATTTGGCTGATGAAAACTGGGTGGCTGAAAAACAACGTGAAGCTGATGAGGAAATCGCAAACCTGAAAATCGAAATACAAAAATTCAAACAATATTTAATATTACTGGAAGAATGGGAACCAATATTATAAAACTAAGTCCGGAATTGCTCGCTTTTATCGGAACAGGTGGCGTGGACGCGATTTCACCCTTTACACGCGAGATTTTTCTGCTGGATATTGTTGTGGCGGGAACCACGTTTTGTAAAGAAATTGACCAGTTGGAGCCGTCATTACTTCCCGAAACTACGCTGCGCATGATCCGCCAGCCCGAAAACGAACACGATGAATTAGCCATCGGGATTTACTTTGAAAAAACTCGAATTGGCTGGGTGCCGATGGAACTGAACGAAGTAATTTCACGCTTGATGGATGCCGGAAAAGCATTTTTCTGTCGAATAGTTTCTTCGAAGCGTAAAGGAAATTGGTTGAAAATTGACGCGAAAATCTATATGGTAGAATGATAGACCATCAAGAAATTATCGATACAGCTGCTGAAATTGCCCGAAAAGCACATGCAGGACAAAGTGATAAAGCCGGAAAAGATTATTTCTCAGGACATTTGACCAGCGTGGCAAATTTGGGCAAAAGCTGGCAGGAAAAAGTGCTGGGCTTTCTGTACGATGTGGCGGAAGATACGCCAATGACTGAAACTGAAGTGATGGAGGAGCTAAATCGGTTAATTTCGAAACCATTGGAAAAGTCTCAATACGAAGAATTATTCGATGCTTTAGTGCTGTTAAACAACAAACATTCCGGCTCTCGCGAAGAATATCTTTCGAAAATAATGGAGAATAAACTGGCAGCATCTGTCAAACTAAACGACCTGACAAATAATCTAAATTTGACACGCATATCAAATCCGACTGAAAAAGATTTTCAGCGAGTGGAAAGATATAAGTGTGAAATTGAGATGGTTCGTAAACGTTTGGAGTAGTTAGTTTTTCTGTCTATCCACCATGACCCTAAACAGATGTTTATGGTGAAAAAACAGCTCTCTCACCGTCAGTTGACTGTTCGAGATGTCAACTTCTATTAGGAGTAGTATTAGGCGGCAAAGACGCCTCTTTTCCAATACATATCGTACAATCGGTTCGTCACTTCGAGCGAAGAGAGAAGTCTAAAAAGACAATTTTAGGAAATAATACGGATAATCATTTTAGTTATTATCTGAAAACTTGCTTATAAAATCAGCAAACTCAGAGCCATTATTGCCATTCCGATAACAAATCCAACGATGGCGTAATGGTGTTCGCCATATTTTTCAGCTGCAGGAAGTAATTCATCCACAGAAATATACACCATAATTCCGGCTACTCCGGCCATGATTATTCCCAGTAGAAAATTATCCAAAAACGGTCGTAAAATTAAAAATCCCACCAAACCGCCGATTGGTTCGGCTATTCCCGATGAAAATGACAGCCAAAAAGCTTTGGAGCGACTTCCGGTAGAGTAGTAGATGGGCACAGAAACGGCAATACCTTCAGGAATATTGTGGATTGCAATGGCCACAGCAATTGGAATAGCCAATTCCGGCGAAACCATTGCCGATGCAAATGTGGCAATCCCTTCCGGAAAGTTGTGAATAGCAACCGCCATCGCGGTCATAATTCCCATCCGTTTCAGCTGCATGTTTTTGGTTTTTTCCATGTCTTCCACTTTGTGCAGTTCGTGCGGATTGTCTGCATTCGGTATAAGCATGTCGATAAGGAAAATCAGCGCTATGCCGCCAAAAAACGCCAAAACAGTGAATAATTCAGCTCCATTTGGATTTTTACTTTCTGAAAACAAAGAAATTGCTTGCGGAAAAATCTCCACAAACGAAACATAAATCATCACTCCGGCCGAAAGTCCAAGCGCCAACGAAAGGAATTTTGTGTTGGTACGCTTGGTGAAAACTGCCAATGCACTACCAATTCCGGTACTCAATCCGGCAAAAAGCGTGATTAAAAATGCAAAAAGTAAATTTGATGCCATAGATGCTTGGGTCTGTTAAAACAATTTTTTGGGAGTTGTGGCTTGAAATTCTTTCAGGTAAAACGGCTCGAAATAGGCTACATCAGCAAAGTCTTTCTCATTGTATTTTTTCTCCGCTGACACAATCATATTTTTTGCTAAAATTTCTATTCCATCCAAGAAAACGGCATTCGGGTGCGTGATAGTCGATTTGCACTTTTCGGCTCCATTTCCAAAGAAATAAACTATGTCATTTTCCAGTAAACTTTCAAAAGAATTTTCAGTTACAATTTCAGCGTAAACATCCTTTTTAAGTTCGAGCGAAGAAGTGTATTCGGCAGTATAAACCTCCATTCTTCGCGCATCAATCATCGGACAAAGCATAGCTTCGTTTTCTATTGTAGTTTGCTGTAAAGCTCCTTGCGCCAAAATTTCCAAGGTAGGCACGGCAATCAGCGGAATTCCGAAACCGTAGCAAAGTCCTTTGGCCGTAGAAACGCCAATCCGAAGTCCGGTGTAAGATCCGGGACCGCCACTTACCGCCACAGCATCTGGGCTGAGATTTTTCGATTTGATTTTTTCCAAAGCCTGCTGAACAAAGGGACTTAGCATAGCTGCATGATTGAGTCCTTCGTTGTTGGAAACTTCAAAAATGCAGCTTCCACGGTGGCTCACAGCAACCGAACAGACATTGGTGGATGTTTCTATATGAATTATTGTCATGTAATTTGTTGTTGAAATGTGTGCAGCGAATTTATTTGCCTCTTCCGGTCAGCTGGAAAAAGTAGCCGAAATTTAATGATACATTCAGGTGATTGGAAGTGTCAAAAAAGTCCTTTTTCGTATTGGCAAAAATATCGCTCAAGCCGTAGTACGCTCTCAGTTCCAGTTGATAAACGCCGATGTTTTTGGTCTTTAAGTTGTAACCCAGACCGGCTGCAATTCCGTAATCAAATTTGGAGTAAACGGGTTTGATGTGTTGCTCTGCTTTTGAGTTTTCGACATTGTTTAATACTACTTTTTCATCGAGTAAATAAGCGATTTTGGGACCTAAATTAAAAATAAAACGATTGGTTTTTCCAAAATAAATATGCGTCAAAAAAGGCATTTCGATATAGTCCAGTTGTCTGGAATATAGATCGTTTGCTTCGAGCCAGCCGCGCTGTGAATAGTTAAATTCCACCTGCAAACCGACGTGATTTTCGGTAATATATCTGGCTGCAATTCCACCATTGTAGCCGAGAAAATAGGATTGTTGCACGGTAGGAGTGAACAGCATCATGGAGCCGGTAGCACCTCCCGAAACTCCCACATAGATTTCTGCCGGATCAAGAAGTACGGTTTGCGACTGCATCGTTTTTGGCGTGAATGCAAGCAAGGCAAAGATGAAAAAAAGGATTGATTTACTTCGTTTTAGCTGCATCTTCAATTAAGTACAAATTTTGATTAACAAATCCTCCGTTGTTTCCGGCTCGCTGGAAATTAAAATCGGATTGAACACCATTCGTAAATCGCAGCGAGAGTGATGAATTATTGAATGTAAAGCCGTTTTTCTTCATCGTGCCGAGGAAATAGCTTGTCAAATCATAACCCAACAAGTCAAATCTTGGATTGCTTGTCGTTTTCATATTTCCGTAATATTTTTTGAATTCGGCTTCGTAGAAATCCGTTGCAGTGGAATTTCCCATAAATGGCGAAACGTAGTACATTTTCGGCTTTTTACCGCTTGTTGATCTCCAGGAATATTGTCCTACCACGCCAAGATTGTAATTGCTGCTCAGGTCGTGCAGCTTGCTCAGGTGACTTTGAACCTGACTGAAATCTTCCGTATCGAAAATGATTATATTATTGGTCGAAGTAGATAAATTGCTTTCAATATTATTCATTTCTGATGCTTTGATTTTTTTGTAAGCAATTTTTTGCTTGTTCAGTCTGCTTGTCAAAACATTGAAAATGTCAATTCCATCATCAGACATTCGGTTGCTTCCGGTTTCTACAAATATAATATTACTGTTCGCAAAGCGCGTTCTTAGCGTATTGGCAAAAAAGTCGATTTGTGTTTCCTGATCCGGATTGAACTGGAAAACATACGGATTGTTGTTGATATGACCCACTTTAGAGCTAAACGGAATGACTGTGTGAATTTTGTGTCTTAATGCAAAATCCGTCAAAACAGGAATTTGAGCCGTGTATGCCGGGCCGATAATCAAATCCATATCCTGCATTTCGGGTTTATTGATTACTTCGTACACTTTCGTTTCTGTTTTTTCAATGTCATAAGTGTATATCTCGAAATTCATATCGCCATTTTTAGCGTTGTTAATCGCCAGCAATGAACCCATGTAAAATTCTAGAAACTTGTCAATCGTAGCATCTTTACTGCTGCTATTCAACATAAATGGCAGTAAATAAGCCACTTTATAAGTTGATTTTTCAGTTACTTTCGGAGCTACGACAGCAGGTTTTGTTGGTGTAGCAGGCGTGCTTGTCGGTTTGCTAGTTGCTACTTCTGCACCGGATTTGCGTGGAATGCGTAAAATAGTTCCGGCTTTCAATACGTCTGTTAGTTCAGGATTGGCCGCTTTAATTTCAGAAACACTAACATTGTATTTTCTACTTATTGCATAGAGAGTTTCCTTTGCCTCAACCTGGTGTTTGATAAAATTTTCATCATCTTCTTTCACTTCTTTGGAAGGTTTTTCGACTTTTTGCTCTTCAGCTTTATTCTTATCCTCATCGTCGCTTTTTGATTTAGGCAAAATTTTCTCCTTCAATTTTTCAAAGAACGAAGGTTTATCCTCTTCTTTTGCCTGAACTTTTTCTTGCGAAGTTTGTGTTTGAGTTGCTGGTTTTGTTTGAGTAGCAGTTGTGGCTTTTTTTAATGGAATTCGCAGCACTTCATTCACTTGCAAACCTCTTCCTTTTATAGCCGGATTGGCCTGAATGATAGCATCTTGCGTTACATTATACTTTTTACTGATTGCATAAAGCGTTTCTTTCGCCTGAACTTTGTGTGTTAAATAGTTTCCGTCAGCGCCAACATGAAAAGTTTGTTCGGCAGGTTGTACGGTTTGTATTTGCTCTTGTGCAGCTTGTTGAGTTTGCTGTTGAGTTACTTGTTCTGCTGGTTTGCCAGGACTTTCAGTGCTGACTGCAGTGCCTTTTTTTACCGGAATCCGCAACACATCTCCGGACTGAATTCCACGATTGGCGATATTCGGATTGGCTTTGATAATTACATCCTGCGTAACATTGTATTTTCGGCTGATAGCGAACAATGTCTGCCTACGTTCAACGGTGTGAAGCACATATTCAATCTCATTGGAAACCGCTTGCGGAGCCGCAGGAGTTGCTTTTACCGCGTTGGTTTTTGGGATTAAAATTTCCTGTCCGGCTTTCAATCCATCGTAAATCTGAGGATTTAGATTGTTAATTTCGGCTTGCGTAACGCCAAATTTCTTACTGATGGCATATAATCCTTCGCTCGTTTGAACTTTGTATCTGTAATATTCTTTACCGTTAATTTTCTCAATCGGATAGTTCATCTGTTGCGAGTAAATCATTGAAGAACAAACAAATAATCCTATTATCAGCGATAGACAAAATTTTAGTTTCATAAATTAAAATTTTAAGTTGAAGCCAATTCTTTTTCAAAAACACACCTCAACTAAAGTAAAACATCATACATGAAATAAATTTCCTCCATTCCAAATCAGCAATGAAGGCAAAAATTCAAAAAGGTATTTTGTAATTAGCTGCAAATGTACGAAATTTTATACATCAAAATGACAGAATCAACAATAAATGAGCCATTTTTTTGTTTAATAAAATGGAAATTTACACTTGTTTTCATTCTTTTGCGGGCAAAAATGATTTCAAAATAGTACTTTTGTCTAAAATGAATCAAGGAAATTCATCTGAAATCGCATTGAGGTTATATAAATTAGTTTATTATATGCTTGATTATTAGTTTTTCATTTGACTTTTTTTGTTTAGACCTCTATCCCCCGACCCCTTTCTCCCTAGTGAGAAAGGGGAGTACAGCATCTGTATTATGAGAATTCGCTGTTACGTTTTGCTCAGCAAGTCCCTCTCATAGAGGAGAGGGATTTAGGGTGAGGTTTGGATATGTCGAATTTCAACTCAACAGCATTCTAATTTATTTAATCTATATATTATTCAAAATTTATCAATCAAATGAAACGACTAATTTTTAGCAGCCTATTATTATTGTCATCACTTGTGATGTTTTCTCAGCTCAGCGTAGTGGGGAAGCACAGGCAAATTGTGGATGCTGCGGGTGTGGATCGAGTTTTGGTATTTGATAAAATTGAAAATAATTCGATAAATGACGCTACCGAAATTCATTACAAGTCTCCAGGTTCGGAGACATTCGTTCAGTGGTTTGAGTTTTCCGGTGGAATTTCTAAAAATCTGAATGCGGTCAATTCCGTATCTAATCGTGAAACTTACATCGAACCGAAAGCAAATACAGGTTATACAATTGTGGTTGACGGACAGAAAACAACTATTTGGGTGGTGGATTTAAGTACATTAGCCAATAAAAATGAAATTGTTTACCAAAATCCGGCTGGCGAAACGATTACTTATAAAGCTAAAACACAAAAAGCGGTAAAAAATATTCTGCAACAAACCTCCGACAATCAAATACAAGCAGAAGAACCTGTTGAGGAAATTTCCTGCAAAATCACAACTACAACCTCTATTCGGGAGGCTTTGAATGAAAATCAGCGTCCCGAAGCAACTACTATTGATGGCTCGGCTCCGCTCGAAATTCAGTTTTTTAGTAATCCTGTCGGCGATGTAAAATCCTATCTTTGGCAAATTTATAAGGAAGGAACGTTGATTCTCAGCCGAACAGAAAAAGATCATCAATACACATTCACAGAAAGTGGAAAATACAAAGTGAATTTGCGCGTGAGTAATGATTTGACATTTGCGGAAGATTCCATTGACGTTGCCATTTCTGAATCGCAAATCATGGCTCCGAATGTATTTACTCCTAACGGCGATGGATTTAATGATGAATTTCGGGTGGCATATACTTCCATCACTGAATTTCAAGCGACTATAATTAATCGCTGGGGAAGGGTGCTTTACAGCTGGACCAATCCACAAGCCGGATGGGATGGCAATATCAATGGCAGACCTGCAGCTGAAGGAACTTATTTTTATATCATCAACGCTAAAGGTTCCGATGGAAAGCCCTACAAGCTGAAAGGGCATATAAATTTATTGCGGTAGAAATTGCATACAAGATTCTATAATTTAAGACGTCATTTTCTTTCAAAATGGCGTTTTCTTTTTTATTGTTGTCCGACAAAAATTACACATTGTACGATAAGATACAATATGCCAATTTTTTTATGTTGATTATTATACTTGTGGGCTGTTTTGATGTTTCGCAGCTACGCAGCTCAAATTAGAATTTTGATTATTCTGTTACCATACTGTCGCCACTCTGTGGCTTTATTTTTAAGCTGCATAGCAGCGATAGTATGGTAGAAATTAATTCAGAGAATTAGAAAGAGCAGCGTAGCTGCGACATTTTTTAATCTTATCAGACAATAATATTTTCTTTTTTATTTCAGCTCATTTTTGTTGTTATTTTAAGAAAATCATCGGGCTTTTTGTCGTAAAATTTCTAACTTTGCAAATCAATAGGATAATCGAATAATCCAATTTACCATTAACTAATACACTTCACTATGACAATCCGCCAACTTTCCGTTTTCATGGAAAACAAACCCGGCAATCTGAATGATGTGCTAGCGGTTCTTGCCGAAAACAACATTAATATTGCATCGCTCACCGTGGCCGATACCG
>CAZCIU010000094.1:0-8625 GCA_964498765.1 uncultured Paludibacter sp.
TCTTAATTCGTGCAATTCGTATTTACCCAAAGAACCATTTATGTAACTCTCCGTAGTATTTTTTGTACATCACATAAGCATCTTCAATAATTTGTAGAGCTGTTTGTTTGTCAAAAATTTTCTCAATTACCACCGTTTTATTTTCCAGTTTAGTATAATCCTCAAAGAAGCTCATAATTTCTGTCACCATGTGCGGAGGAACTTCAGAAATGTCGTTGTAGTGGTTCACGCTCGGATCACCTGCTGCTACAGCCACAATTTTATCATCGGCCTCACCATTATCCAGCATTCGCATCACACCAATCACTTTCGCATTTACGATACATAGCGGCACAACTTCCGACTGTGATACAATCAAAATATCCAGCGGGTCTTGGTCGTCGCAAAACGTTTGTGGAATAAAACCATAATTGTGCGGATAGTACATGGACGAATAAAGCACGCGATCCAGCCTCAAAAGCCCACTTTCCTTATCCAATTCATATTTTGCTCT
This sequence comes from uncultured Paludibacter sp., assembly GCA_964498765.1. GTDB lineage: Bacteria > Bacteroidota > Bacteroidia > Bacteroidales > Paludibacteraceae > UPXZ01. Next base: position 494 of record CAZCIU010000094.1, read on the forward strand.
GTTACCTTTCGGAATTTCAATAATTCCTTTTACCACGTCATGTGCATCTGTTTGCGGTTTTACCTGATGCCAAGGATTAAAATTATTTCTCATTATTTTGAATTTTATAATTTCTTAGAAAAATATCTGAGTGAAAATTGTAGCACGTTTTTTTGAAAATCAGTTCAAAATCTGCTTTCCGTGTTCTTTTGTTTTAACTTCTTTTGGAGTGAATATTTTCTCAATAATTCCATTTTCATCAATCAAGAAAGTGGTTCTGAACATACCCATATATGTTTTTCCATACAATTTCTTTTCTCCCCAAGTTCCAAAAAATTCTGAAAGCGTTTTTTCTGTATCGGTAATTAAATTAAATGGAAGTTCATGTTTCGCAATGAATTTTTGATGTGAAGCCGCACTATCTGCACTTACCCCAAGTACTTCATAGCCTTTTTTTCTCAGTTCGGCGTAATCATCTCGCAAACTGCATGCTTGAGCCGTACATCCCGGCGTATTGTCTTTTGGGTAAAAATAAAGAACCAGCTTTTTTCCTGCAAAATCAGAAAGTTTAATTTCCTTTCCATTTTGATCAAGTCCCAGTATTTCAGGAGCTTTATCTCCAACTTGTAATGCCATAATTGAATTGTTTTTTATTTCTTTCAAAGTTAATACAAAATCATCAAATATATCCAATTTATTGCACAAAAAAATGCCGAACATCTTTTGTCCGGCATTTTAACGTTATATCAAACGTTTATTTTCTGGTTTTGAGTTTTCTGTAAAGCCACAGAATGATGATAGCACCAACTACTGCAAGTAATAAATTACCCAAGCTAAACGAATCTACCGGTCCAAGTCCAAGTAAAGAACCTACTAGTCCTCCTACGAATGCGCCGGCAATTCCTAATAAAATAGTGATAATCCAACCGCCCGGATCTGGTCCCGGATGTATGGCTTTAGCAATAGCTCCTGCTATCAAACCTAATAAAATCCAAGTTAAAATTCCCATAATTTCTGTTTTTTAATTGTTTTTGTTTAATAGTTAAACACGATTTTATATAGGAATGTTCACCTTTCTGTGATTTTTTTAAATAACTCCCTGCGCAATGATTGCTTTGGCCACTTTCATAAAACCGGCTATATTAGCACCTTTCACATAGTTTACATATCCATCCGCTTCGGTTCCGTATTTTACACAGGCTTCATGAATATCACCCATAATGCGTTGAAGTTTTTCGTCCACTTCCTCACGTGTCCAGCTAAGTCGCATGGAGTTTTGCGTCATTTCCAGTCCGGAAGTAGAAACACCTCCGGCATTGGCTGCTTTTCCAGGAGCATAAAGGATTTTATTTTTCAAGAAAACTTCCACGGCTTCTGGTGTAGAGGGCATATTTGCTCCTTCAGAAACAGCAATACAGCCGTTTTCTATCAAGGTTTTAGCATCGTCACCATTAAGTTCGTTTTGAGTGGCAGAGGGTAGGGCAATGGTGCATTTTTCATTCCAAGGACGACCTCCTGCAACGTATTTACAACCGTATTTTTCGGCATATTCACGAATACGACCACGATACACGTTTTTCAATTCGAAAATAAAATCCAGTTTTTCTCTGTCAATGCCTTCCGGATCATAAATATAACCGTCGCTATCAGAGAAAGTTACTACTTTCCCACCTAATTCAAGTACTTTCTCAGCGGTGTAAGTCGCCACATTTCCCGATCCGGAAATGGCTACAACCTGACCTTTCAAATCGATAATACCTCTGCTTTTCAGCATATTCATCAGGAAATAAATATTTCCATATCCGGTAGCTTCCGGACGAATAAGCGAACCACCAAATTCAAGTCCTTTCCCGGTAAATGTTCCGGTGTTTTCACGAGCCAATTTTTTGTACATGCCATACATATAGGCCACTTCTCGACCTCCAACGCCAATATCTCCGGCAGGAACGTCGGTGTCCGGACCTAAATTTCGCCAAAGTTCAAGCATCAAAGCCTGGCAAAAACGCATGATTTCTGCATTCGATTTTCCTTTTGGATTAAAGTCCGAACCACCTTTTCCTCCGCCCATTGGCAGCGTAGTCAGTGCATTTTTGAATGTTTGCTCAAATGCCAAAAACTTCAAAATTGAAGGCGATACGGATGCATGGAAACGCATTCCGCCTTTGTAAGGCCCGATTGCGTTATTATGTTGAATACGATAAGCCATATTTGTTTGCACATTCCCTTTATCATCAACCCACGTCACACGAAACGAAAAAATACGATCTGGAATACAAAGCCTTTCGATTAAGTTTTGTTTTTCAAACTCCGGATGAGCATTATAAACCTCCTCAATAGATTCTAATACTTCATGAACTGCTTGATGATACTCCGGCTCATTTGGGAACCGTCTTTTCAAATCATTTAATACTTCTTCGGTTTTCATTGAATAAATGTTTTTATAGTTGTAAAAAATATTTCGATGCAAAATTACATAAATTTCTTATTACACAATAATATTTGACAGTTTCTTTTAAATATTCAATAAAAACTTACAAAAACATATTATTTATTGCATAAAAATAACTTTAAGATAAAATTCACTGTTTTATGAAAAAATATGGTATTTTGAAATAAAAATCTTACTTTTGTAAGGAAAATCTGGAAATCTGCCAGAGTGGTCGAATGGGCCGCACTCGAAATGCGGTGAACGGGCAACTGTTCCGGGGGTTCGAATCCCTCGATTTCCGCTGAATATGAATGAAGTCCCTGAACAATAACTGTTTTGGGATTAATTTTTTTAATCTTATGCAAAAGAATAAACTTTGTCCACAATGTAAAATTCGCCGTTTTCAGGTAAAAAATGAAAAAGGTGAAGCGGTAGTTGTGACAGTGGATCAGGACTTTAACATCATTCCAATTCATGAAGGTACTTCGTTGGAAGGCTTTGATTTGGATACATTGTATTGTCTTGGTTGCTCCTGGAAAGGTGGCGTGAAACGATTAATATGATTGATGCTTTATTCACTCGTCATTAAACTAATTTTTGTTAAAAGCAAACGAACCGATACTTGTTCGGATATATTTCGTTTGTATTATATATAATGGTAGCTTTTTGTTGCTGTCATTAAAAAATAAAATCTAATTTTACCATTATGCAAATTCCTTTCGAGCCGCGTCCTGCCGGATGCACAGACATTATGTGGCGTTACAGCCATAATCCCGTAATAGATCGTTACGCCATTCCTTCATCCAATAGTGTGTTTAACAGTGCCGTAGTGCCTTTTGGGGATGGTTTCGCGGGCGTATTTCGTTGCGACAACAAAGCCGTTCAGATGAATATCTTTGCCGGATTTAGCAAAGACGGTATCAACTGGGATATTGAACACAATCCCATCGAGTTCAAAGCCGGGAATACGGAAATGATTGAAAGTGAGTACAAATACGATCCGCGCGTCGTGTGGATTGAAGATCGCTATTGGATTACCTGGTGTAACGGCTATCATGGACCAACTATTGGTATCGGTTATACGTTTGATTTCAAGGAGTTTTTCCAATGCGAAAATGCATTCCTGCCTTTCAATCGTAACGGTGTGCTTTTTCCTGAAAAAATTAACGGAAAATATGCTATGCTCAGCCGTCCGAGCGACAATGGACATACGCCATTCGGCGATATTTATATGAGTTACAGCCCGGATATGAAGTACTGGGGCGAGCATCGTTGCGTAATGAAAGTAACACCGTTTCCGGAAAGTGCCTGGCAATGTACTAAAATTGGTGCGGGTCCAATTCCTATCAAAACCGACGAAGGCTGGCTGATGATTTATCACGGAGTAATCACTACCTGCAACGGTTTCCGTTATGCAATGGGAGCAACTTTGCTGGATAAAGATAATCCTGAAAAAGTGCTTTTCCGCACGCGTGAGTACTTGCTCGGCCCAGCTGCACCTTATGAACTTGTCGGCGATGTGCCAAATGTAGTTTTCCCTTGTGCCGCTTTGACAGAAGGTGATAAAATTGCAGTGTATTATGGTGCAGCTGATACAGTTGTGGGTATGGCATTTGGTTATATCAGCGAGATTATTGCGGATTTGAAAAGGCAGGATTATAGGTAATTGTCTATTTCGTTTTAGGGGTGTTTGCCCCAAAAACATTTGTAGGTAATTTCTAACCCTTCCCCCTTCTGGGACTTCCCTTAATCATAAGGGAAGATTGGTTTGTGCTAACCTAATGTCCCCTTTTGATAAAGGGGACGAGCGAGGAACGAGCGGAGGGGTTAGACAGAGACGCAACATTCATTTTTTCAATTTCCCGAAACGAAAAATATTTTTCACATGAAAAACTTCCTATTTATACTATCTTTTATTTTTGCTTCGCAATTCACATTTGCAGATAGTCTGACCGATTACGTCAATCCATTTATTGGAACCACAAATTACGGCACAACCAATCCCGGAGCTATAATGCCGCACGGAATGGTTACGGTAGCGCCATTTAACGTGATGGGCTCTGCCGAGAATAATTTTGATAAGGATGCCCGCTGGCTTTCTACCGGATTTGAATACACGAATAGTTATGTTACTGGACTGTCGCACAATAGTTTGAGTGGGGTAGGTTGCCCGGAATTGGGAAGTTTACTGCTGATGCCTACCACAGGAAAACTGGAAGTGGATTATACAAAATACGGCAGCAAAATCAGCCAAATGAAATCTGTTCCCGGTAATTTTTCTTGTGTTTTTGATAAATACAATGTGGCTTCAATAAGCTCTGCAACCGTTCGCACGGGAATTACCGAGTTTACATTTCCCAAAGGGGAAAGCAATATTATCTTCAATCTGGGCGAAGGACTGACAAACGAAAGCGGTTCGTACGCGCGATTTGTGAGTGATACGGAAATAGAAGGAATGAAGTTGCAAGGTACGTTTTGTTACAATTCGCAAGCTGTTTTTCCGGTGTATTTTGTGTTGCAAGTGAGTAAAGCACCGGCTGCTTCCGGCTACTGGAAAAAACAACGCCCGATGACTGCCGAAGCGGCTTGGGATAATACGGCGGGGAAATACAAGCTCTATAAGCGTTACAACCGTGATATTGCCGGAGATGATATCGGCGTTTATTTCAAATATAACACTGCGAAAGATGAAAATATCACCGTGAAAATTGGGATTTCGTATGTGAGCATTGCCAACGCGCGTGAAAATTTGAAAAAAGAGCAGACTGGTTTTGATTTTGAGAAAGTGAAAAAAGAAGCCCATGAAAGTTGGGAAAAAGAACTTTCTCGCGTGCAAGTTGAAGGCGGCACGCACGACCAAAAAGTGGTATTCTACACCGCTCTGTATCATACACTTATTCACCCGAATATTCTTAACGATGTGAACGGCGAATATCCGGCAATGGAAACCGGAAAAACGATGAAAACCGACGCGACACGCTATACCGTTTTCTCGCTTTGGGACACGTACCGCAATGTACACCAACTACTTACGCTGCTTTATCCTGAAAAACAACAGGACATGGTGCGGACAATGGTGGATATGTACAAAGAGAGCGGTTGGTTGCCGAAATGGGAACTTTACGGACGTGAAACGCTTACGATGGAAGGCGATCCGGCCATTCCCGTGATTGTGGATAGCTGGATGAAAGGTCTGCGTGATTTTGATGTGAATGCGGCCTACGAAGCGATGTATAAATCGGCTACAACAGCCGGAAAAGACAATTTCCTGCGTCCCGACAACGACGATTATTTGCAACGCGGCTATGTGCCACTGCGTGAAAAATACGACAATTCGGTGTCGCACGCGCTGGAATATTACATTGCTGATAATGCTTTGGCAAAATTTGCTGCCGCCCTTGGCAAAAAAGAAGATGCCGCCCGCTTCAAAGCGCAATCCTTGAATTACAAGAAATATTACTCACCGGAATACGGTGTTTTCCGACCTATTTTGCCCGATGGAACATTCCTGTCTCCATTTAACCCGAAACAAGGAGAAAATTTTGAGGATGTTCCAGGCTTTCACGAAGGCAGTTCGTGGAGCTATTCATTTATGGTTCCGCACGATATTCCGGGCTTGATTAAGATGCACGGTGGCAATAAAAAATTCACCCGAAAATTGCAGGAAGTCTTTGATGATGGGCATTATGACCCAACCAACGAACCGAATATCGGCTATCCGTATTTATTTAATTATGTGAAAGGCGAAGAATGGCGTACGCAGAAATTGACGCAGGAATTGCTTGCCAAGCACTTCAAAAACGCACCCGACGGACTGCCCGGAAACGACGATACCGGCACAATGTCCACGTGGGCAATTTTCTCGATGATGGGCTTTTATCCTGTTGTTCCGGCAGATTTGAATTACGCGGTAACTTCGCCCGTTTTTGATAAAATTACTATTCAATTGGACACCAATTTCTATCAAAACGAAAAATTGGTTATCGAGAAAAAGAAATCAGCGAAATCCGGAAATTACATTAAAAGCATCCAAGTAGATGGCAAGAAAGTGAAAGGTAATTTCCTTAATCACAACGATATAATTAAAGCAAAATCAATCGTTTTTGAATATTAATTTTTTTTAAATCGCTAACTCCTCTACATTCTCGATTATAAATCGATAAAGCTCGTCCCCTTTTCAAAAGGGGACATCTGAGAGTTGCGCAACATAAATCTTCCCTTTTGATAAAGGGAAGTGCCCGAAGGGCGATGGGTTAGAAAAAATAAAAATATCATTACTTATTTCAGAATAAAATAATGGAAAACTCACAAATTCCTGCAAAAAAACGGCATCCGATTAACTGGATTTTATCGGTTTATTTTGCAATGGGATTACCATTCGTTACGCTTTCAATCGTTTCGGTGGTGATGTTCAAAGATTTAGGCGTCGATAATCAAAAAATTGCTTTCTGGACTTCGTGGTTGATTTTGCCATGGTCACTGAAGCCGATTTTCAGCTTGATAATGGAGACTTTCGGCACCAAGAGACAATACGTGATCATCGCTGAAATTGTTTCTGCCATTGCATTTGGCTTGATTGTTTTTTCATTGCCACTGCCCAATTTCTTTACCATTATTCTGGCTTTGATGGGAGTTGTGGCATTAAGTGGTTCCACGCATGATATTGCTGGAGATGGGATTTATTTGGATGAATTGGATACTAAAACTCAAAGTAAATTTTCCGGTTGGCAAGGTGCATTTTACAATCTTGCCAAAGTGCTTGCCAACGGTGGTTTGGTGTTTTTGGCCGGTTGGTTGACAAACTCCATGAACTTGTCCATCACACAGTCTTGGCAGGTTGTTTTCGTTATTTTGGGAGCGTTAATGTTGTTGATTGCTATTCATCACTTACGCGTACTTCCAAAAGGAAAAATCAACGAACAAAGCGCTAATTTCAAAGAAAAAAGCAAAGAATTGGGCGAAATATTTCTTAGTTTTTTTAAGAAAAAGTATATTTGGTATTACCTGATATTTATTTTTCTATACCGATTTGCCGAAGGCTTAGCAATGAAAATTGTGCCTTTGTTCTTAAAAGAAAGTGTAGAATTAGGAGGAATAGGACTTGATAATGAACAGTATGGATTGATTTATGGCACGTTTGGAACGGTGGCGTTTATCGTGGGTTCAATTGCTGCGGGATATTACGTGGCACATTACGGATTGAAAAAAGTGCTATTTTCATTAGCGCTGTTTTTCAATATTCCGTTTGTCGTTTATTTGCTTTTTGCCATTTATCAGCCATCCCAATTATCCATGATTGCAGCCGGGATTGTTGCAGAATATTTTGGTTACGGATTTGGTTTTGTGGGACTTATAATATTTATGATGCAACAAATCGCACCCGGAAAACACCAAATGGCTCACTATGCTTTTGCTAATAGTTTGATGAATTTAGGCGTGATGATACCCGGAATGCTTAGCGGATATTTAAGCAATTATTTAGGTTACAAGCAGTTCTTTATTTTTGTAATGATTGCCACAATACCTGCACTGCTAATAACCTGGTTTGTGCCATTTACGTACGACGATAGCAAGAAAAAGGAAATAGCGCAATAATTTGTTTTGCCGAATAAGAAAATAATTCTAACTTTGCAATCCCCAAATGGGAGCGGGATGTAGCTCAGCCCGGTTTAGAGTACTCGTCTGGGGGGCGAGAAGTCGCAGGTTCAAATCCTGTCATCCCGAC
>CAZCIU010000095.1:0-8541 GCA_964498765.1 uncultured Paludibacter sp.
AATTATTATAATTTCATTTTTTTCACTTTAATTTTTCTTACATTTTCTAAACCCTCTGAGATTTCAATATTTCTCACAAATCGTATAGTTGTTCGAAATATCGAAAATTTTGCTGCTGATAGAACGTCTTATTTCTTTTAGATTAATACAATAATATACTCCCTCAATAACTTTTGTACATATTTCCTATAATTTATATTATGTCAAATAGACTTTTCAGAAACTCCCCTGTTTCAATAGAAAATAAAAAAGGTATATGAATATCATATACCTTTAAATTTTATTACTAATCTTAAACTCGAATTAATTCGAAGTTTGAATTTGAACTTTTAAGTTTAGTTCTTCCAACTGTGCATCCGCAATTTCAGTTGGTGCATCCAACATTACGTCACGTCCGGAATTATTTTTCGGGAATGCAATGCAATCTCGAATACTATCCAATCCTGCAAACATGGACACAAATCTGTCTAAACCATAAGCCAAACCACCGTGCGGCGGTGCTCCATACTGAAATGCACCCATCAAGAAGCCAAACTGTGCCTGTGCCTGTTCAGGAGTAAATCCAAGCAATTTAAACATTTTGCTTTGTAACTGGCTGTCGTGAATACGAATTGAGCCACCGCCCAATTCTACTCCATTGATTACCATATCATAAGCATTAGCACGCACAGCACCTGTATCGCTGTCTAGCAAGTGAATATCTTCCGGTTTTGGCGATGTAAATGGATGGTGCATCGCGTAGAAACGCTGCGTTTCTTCATCCCACTCAAACAGCGGAAAATCTACAACCCAAAGAGGTGCAAACACGTTTTTGTCTCTTAAACCTAAACGCTCTCCCATTTCAAGTCGTAGTTCGCAGAGTGCTTTTTGAGTTTTGCGTTTATCACCTGCCAAAATTAAAATCAAATCACCCGGATTAGCATTAAACATTATAGCTATTTTTTTCAAATCTTCTTCAGAATAGAATTTATCGACGGATGATTTCAGCGTACCATCTTCATTGTAACGTATGTAAACTAAGCCTTTAGCACCAATTTGCGGACGTTTTACAAAATCAGTCAGTTCATCCAATTGCTTGCGAGTGTAAACAGCTGATTGCGGCGCACAAATTCCACCCACATATTCTGCACTATCAAAAACTACAAAATCACGACCAGAAACAGCTTCTTTTAACTCAACAAATTTCATATCGAAACGCATGTCCGGCTTATCTGAACCGTAATATTTCATCGCATCTTCCCAAGTCATTCTTAAAAACGGCTTGTCAAATTCTACATTTTTCAGCGTTTTGAAAAGGTGCTTTGTCAAACCTTCAAAGGTATTCAACACATCTTCTTGATTTACAAATGACATTTCGCAGTCGATTTGCGTAAATTCCGGCTGACGGTCGGCACGCAAATCCTCATCGCGGAAGCATTTCACAATCTGAAAATAGCGGTCAAATCCGGAAACCATTAAAAGTTGCTTTAAAGTCTGCGGCGATTGTGGAAGTGCATAAAACTGTCCCGGATTCATACGTGAAGGCACCACAAAATCTCGTGCACCTTCCGGTGTGGAACCGATTAAAACCGGAGTTTCCACTTCCAGAAAGCCTAATTTATCCAAATAGCTGCGAACTTCGAAAGCCATCTTGTGACGAAGCTCCAAATTAGCTCGCACATTGGCTCTTCGCAAGTCTAAGTATCTGTATTTCATACGAATATCATCTCCACCATCCGTATTTTCTTCGATAGTAAATGGAGGTGTTTTCGCTTCATTCAGCACATTAAGTTCATCCACTAATATCTCTATTTCGCCTGTTTCGATGTGGGAATTTTTATTGCTTCTTTCAGCTACGGTTCCGGTAATTTGAATGACAAATTCCCGTCCTAAATGGTTGGCACGCTCGCAAAGTTCGGCGTTCGTTTCTTGATTAAAAACCAACTGCGTAATGCCAAATCTATCGCGAAGGTCAATGAAAGTCATTCCACCCATTTTCCGACTACGTTGCACCCAGCCGGCAAGTGTCACTTTTTTTCCTGCGTCGGTAAGGCGAAGCTCACCGCAAGTATTTGTTCTGTACATATATTTTTAATTTTGGCTAAAATAAAACACAAGTGCAAAATTACTAAAAAAAAGTAGAATAGCCCCTACTCTATTTTGTATAAATAAAAAATGCAGAAAATTTTCATTTCTGCATTTTTTGAAATTATTTTTGGATCCTTAATCTACTGCTATTTCAACTAACGGTGTTCCTTCTTTTACTACATCGCCCGGCTGAACAAATACATTTATAACTGTTCCTTTCCATTCTGAAGCAATGTTATTTTCCATTTTCATAGCTTCCAGAATTAATGCATTTTCATCTTTTCCTATAGCGTCACCTACGTTTACCAACACTTTGAAAACTGTTCCAGGAAGTGGAGATTTCAATAATTTACCACTGATTTTTGGTTGCTCTTCCACTTTTTCTTCCACAACAGTTTCTTCCACTTTAACTTCAGCTACCGGTTGAGGATTGGCTTTGTATTCATTTTCACGAATTCCTTTCAAATAACCTGCTGCAACAGCCGGGAAAAGTTCAAGAAGTAATTCGTCTTTTTCATCTTTCGCCAATTTCATATTGCCAAATTCTGCCAATGAAGGATTATTCTGACGTTTGTAACCACTTGTGTCATACGGTTTTTCTTGTGGAGAACCTGTAATTTGTTCGCGGAATTTCGGATCAATAGCCACCGGAGTTTTTCCGTATTCACCTTTTACCAAAGCAATAAATTGATTGGAAGGATTGGCGTATTTTGGTCTGCCGTTTTTGATGTTTAATGCAGATGCAACTGCCTGTGCTCCAACAATCTGACTGGTTGGTGTAACCAATGGAGGCAAACCACTATCCAAACGAACGCTCGGAATTAATTTCATAGCATCTTCCAGAATATCCATTGAATTAAATTGTTTCAACTGAGCAACCATATTGGTGTACATGCCGCCCGGAACCTCCGCTTTGCGCACCAATTCGTCCGGTGCAGGGAAACCGAAATAAGCTTCAATGGCGTGACAAGCAGCCAAAAGCGCTGTTTCATCTTCATTATTTGCGGCAGCAATTGCTTTGTCGAATTCTTTATCAATTTCTGCAGGAAGCGTATCTGTCAACGGATTGAATGGATTTGGGAATTTTTTACCGGTATCAAACTGAGCTAATTCCTTACGAATTCCTTCTAATTCTGCGTTGATTTTAGCAACTGCTTCCATATTCACATCCATTTCGATGCCTAATTTTTTACAGAAAACATAAATCAATTCAATTGCAGGAGCAGCAGGACCACCTGAGAAGTACCAAATATTGGTATCTACCACGTCCACACCTTTTACAATTGCAGTAAGGACAGACGCCAAACCAAATCCCGGCGTACAGTGTGTGTGGAAATCAATTGGAACATTCAGTTCTTTTTTGAACAAAGTAATCAAAGACGCCACTTTAGAAGGCGGAATTAATCCACTCATATCTTTAATGGTAATCATATCCGCTCCAAGAGCAGTCATTTCTTTGGCTTTGTTAAGGAAATATTGGTCGGTAAATACATTTTCTCTTTTTACGATAACTTCTTCTTTTTTATTGAAAAGTCCAAGGAAGCCTTTTTTCTCAACGATTTTAACTTCGTCATCGTATTTTGGGTCAATGGTGTAGCAAACGGCACAATCGGCCATTCCACCGTATTTTTTAATGGATTTTACACTGGATTTGATGTTGTTCACATCATTCAACGCGTCAAAAATACGCATGATGTTCAATCCTGAGCTAACCGCGTTTTTGAAAAATCCATCGATAATTTCATCCGGATAAGGTGCGTAACCATACAAGTTACGTCCGCGAGAAAGTGCAGTCAATTTGGACACTCCGCCCACTCCTTCACTGATTTTCTCCAATCTGTGCCAAGGATTTTCGCCAAGATATCGCATTACGGAGTCAGGCACAGCTCCTCCCCAAACTTCCATCGCATAAAAATTTGCGTCTTTGTAATAAGGTAAAACTCGGTCAACTTGTGCTTGGCTCATACGTGTTGCAAATGACGACTGTTGACCATCACGTAACGTAAGGTCTCTGATTAAAAGTTTTTTTGACATAATCCTCTGGTTTTTAGATTTATAAAGTAGTTGTTAAACATTAAATATATTTTGCATAAAATCACATCAAAAATAGTCATAATTTTCCAATTCAGCGTGCTAAAAACAAAAAAAAACGCAATAGAATTTCTATTGCGTTCTTATTTATAATACTTCTAATTAACCGACAGTTACATCCGGATTAACTTTTCTCACTAATCCTTTCAAAACATCTCCAGGACCAAGTTCGATAAATTCATCGACACCATCGTTTATCATATTTTTTACCGTTTGTGTCCAACGTACCGGAGCCGTTAATTGTGCAATTAAATTCATTTTAATTGACACCGGATCAGTCTGTGGATTGGCGTTAACATTCTGATAAACAGGACAAATAGGCTCACTTACTACAGCAGCTTCGATAGCAGCTTGAAGTTCCTGACGAGCAGGCTCCATCAGTGGAGAGTGGAATGCGCCGCCCACAGGCAGTTTCAGCGCACGTTTGGCACCACGTTCTTTCAGTACTTCGCAAGCTTTGTCGATGCCTTCAATCGAACCGGAAATAACTAATTGACCCGGGCTATTGTAATTTGCAGGAACAACTACGTATTCTTTGTTGATTTCATTGCAAACTTCCTCCACCACTTCATCCGGCAATGCAAGTACGGCTGCCATCGTTGACGGTTCTATTTCACAAGCTTTTTGCATAGCCATAGCACGTGCGTAAACGAGTTTTAGTCCATCTTCAAATGTTAATGCTTTAGCTGCAACAAGTGCCGAAAATTCGCCCAGTGAGTGACCTGCAACCATATCCGGTTTGAATTCTTCGTCCAATGCGATAGCAGAAATTACAGAATGCAAAAAAACAGCAGGTTGAGTTACTTTGGTCTGACGAAGATCTTCCGGCGTGCCTTCAAACATCAAATCAGTAATTCTGTAACCAAGAATTTCATTTGCTTTTTCAAAATACTCTTTGGCAATCGGCGAATTTTCATATAAATCCTTGCCCATTCCAACGAATTGTGCTCCCTGACCGGGAAAAACATAAGCTCTCATATATTTCAATTTACAAGTACGCACATAAACAGATTTATGTGGTACGATTTTTACTAAAATTAAACGAGTGCAAAGGTACTATTTTTTAATTATTTTGACAATCTTATCTAATTTTCGATTTGAGTAATTGCTGAAAAAACAGTATTTTTGACAATTAATATATGTACGCAAATTTTTATGGAACTGTTATTAAAATATTTTCCTAATCTAGCCGAAATTCAGAAGAAACAATTTTCGGCACTTTACGATTTGTATCTGGATTGGAACAGCAAAATAAACGTAATTTCACGCAAAGACATTGAGAATTTATACGAAAGACATATTCTCCATTCACTTGGAATTGCTGAAATAATCAAGTTCAAAGCCGGCTCCAAAATTCTTGACGTTGGAACCGGAGGAGGATTTCCCGGCGTTCCATTGGCAATTTTTTTTCCAGAATGTAAATTTACGCTTATCGACAGCATCGGGAAAAAGATTAAAGTAGGACAAGAAGTTTCTAATGCTATCGGATTAAATAACATTGAGTTAAAACATTTACGAGTTCAGGAGGAAAAAGGAAAATTTGATTTTGTGGTGAGCCGTGCGGTGATGCCGCTGGAAGATTTGGTAAAACTAAGCCGAAAAAATATTTCGCTCAAACATCAAAACGCTTTGCCGAATGGATTGATTTGTTTGAAAGGCGGTGAACTGGAACATGAAATTCTTCCTTTCAAAAACATTGCTGAAACTTACAATTTAAGTGAAGTCTTCGAAGGTGAATTTTTTGAAACAAAAAAAGTGGTATATGTGCCTTTGTAATTATTATTTTAACTTCGAATTTCTGACCTGACTGCAGCAGGCAGGTTTCTAATTTTAAAAACATGAATATAAAATCATTTACATTTAATTTATTGCAGGAAAATACCTTTCTGATTTGGGATGAAACAAAAGAAGCAGTCGTAATTGATGCCGGAATGATGTTTGATCAGGAAAAGCAACTGATTAAGAATTTCATTGAGCAGAATGATTTGACATTGAAGCGAGTGCTAAATACACATTTGCATTTGGATCATCAGTTTGGCAATAAATTTTTGTTTGACACTTATAATATTGCTCCTGAAGCAGGTCAAGAGGACGAATTTTTATTGGCAAAAGTGTATGAAGCTGCCCAAAGATGGGGATTACCTTATACAGAACCAGTTCAAAAAATAGGTTCGTACATCACTGATAATCAGGAAATAAAATTCGGAAATACTACATTCGTAGCTTTGCATACGCCCGGACATTCGCCAGGAAGTCATTCGTTTTATTGTAAAGAAGCCAATGCGGTTTTTGTGGGTGATGTACTTTTTAAGCGGTCGATTGGACGTACGGATTTTGAGCGCGGGGATTTTGATACGCTGATAAATTCTATTGAAGAGCGACTTTTTACGCTACCGGAAGATACGATAGTGTATAATGGTCACGGACCTACTACAACTATTGGTGAGGAAAAGCAGTATAATCCGTTCTTGTAGAAAACGAATATCACGAATTTGAACGAATTTAACGAATTGTGCGAATTAGTTTTTGTATAGATTATTTTCCTTAATAAATTGATACACATCAGGATGCAACCATTGGCTTGCGTCCTGATTGTTTTTAATCAGTTCGCGAATTTCAGTGGATGAAATTTCAAAAAACGGTGCTTCTTCCAAAATCTGCATATCAGAATAGATTTCTTCAAACGGCTCATAATCAAAGACTTTACGCGGATATACCAAAATGGAATACTCGTCCAAAATTGTCTGATAATCTTTCCACTGATCGAAAATCTGCATATTATCACTGCCAATCAGCAATATGAAATTGTCCTCCGGATATTTTTCGGTGAGTGCTTGAAGTGTATTGATTGTGTAGGACGGTTTCGGCATATCAAACTCAATATCAGAGACTTTCAAGTAGTCTTTATCTTCGGTAGCCATTTCTATCATACGCAGGCGAAGATGTTCGTCGATAAGTTCAGATTGTTCTTTCAGCGGATTTCGTGGACTGACGATATACCAGATTTCATCCACTCCGGAATATTCGAAAATATATTCTGCTAACTGCGTGTGTCCAAGATGGATAGGATTAAAAGAACCGAAAAAAAGGCCGATGGATTTCATTAATTTTGTTGATAGTTTGTTGTAAAATTGATTATCATTTTATTTATCAAATTATTCTAAATCTATGTAGTTTTCAGAAATTTACGTATTACTTTTTCTGCTTTTTGTTGCGCTTTTTCAAGATCATCATTCACAATAATTCGGTCAAATTGCAAAGCAAAGCTCATTTCATATTCGGCCTTCCCTACCCTTTTTTCAATCATTTCTTCACTATCGGTGCAACGATTAATCAACCTTTCCCGAAGAGATTCGAGGGAAGGTGGCGACACAAAAATCGCCAAAGCATCATCTCCAAAGTACTCTTTCAAATTAATACCACCTAAAACATCCACGTCGAAAACAACAGTATGACCCTTGCCTGAAATCCGTTCTATTTCACTGCGAAGTGTCCCGTAATAGCAACCTGAATAAACCTCTTCGTATTCGATAAATTCCTTGTTTTCAATCCTTTGCTCAAATTCTTCCAGCGACAGGAAATAATACTCAATTCCATTGGCTTCATTGCCACGAGGCGGTCGCGAAGTGGCTGAAATTGAGAATTCCAATCCTAAATCACGTGTCAATAAATAATTAATCAGGGTGCTTTTTCCGGAACCGGAAGGTGCTGAAAAAATAATTACTTTGGGCATGTCTTTTGCTTTTGAATGATAAACTATAAATGTGTCAGAACTTAAAATTACAGCGTATTCAGCACCTGTTCTTTGATTTGTTCCAATTCGTCTTTCATCATCACAACGATTTTTTGCATTTCACTGTGGTTGGATTTGGAACCGAGCGTATTTACCTCACGACCAATCTCTTGTGCTATAAAACCGAGTTTTTTTCCGGCTGTTTTTTCCGTTTTCATCGTACTAATAAAATAATCCAGGTGATTTCTCAATCGCACTTTTTCTTCGTTCACATCCAGTTTTTCGATGTAGAAAATCAGTTCCTGTTCAAGGCGGTTTTTGTCGTAATCAATTTTGTCTGAAATAGTTTGCAGATTTTCTTCCAGACGAGTTTTAATTTTCTCAATCCGCTCATTTTCAAAAGGTTCTATCTCAACCAACAACTCTCCTATCCGATTGATTTTTTCTGTCAGCACATTTTCAAGGGCATTTCCTTCCTGCACTCTGAATTCCACCAGCTGATTGATCGCATCATCAATCAATTTCAAAATCTCATTCCACTCGTTATCGTCCAGTTCTTCAATCTCGGTTTTCATTGTATCCGGCAAGCGCATCAGAATAGAAAGCCAGTCCTGAGTGACCGGAATGCCGGTTTCTTTGGATAGTTCCTG
>CAZCIU010000096.1:0-8521 GCA_964498765.1 uncultured Paludibacter sp.
GTTTCCAAGCGGCAAGTGAACAGCCATCTGGTCACCGTCGAAGTCAGCGTTGAACGCAGTACATGAAAGTGGGTGCAACTGAATAGCTTTACCTTCAATCATTTTTGGCTGGAATGCCTGAATACCAAGTCGGTGAAGTGTCGGGGCACGGTTTAGTAATACGGGATGACCTTTCATCACGTACTCTAAAATATCCCAGATCACCGGATCTTTACGATCAATGATTTTTTTGGCTGATTTTACGGTCTTTACAATTCCTCTTTCAATCAATTTACGGATTACAAATGGTTTGTAAAGTTCTGCAGCCATATCTTTTGGCAGACCGCACTCGTGCATTTTTAGTTCCGGACCAACCACAATTACCGATCGAGCTGAGTAGTCCACACGTTTACCAAGCAAGTTTTGACGGAAACGACCTTGTTTACCTTTCAAACTATCTGAAAGCGATTTCAAAGGACGGTTTGCGTCTGTTTTTACTGCACTTGATTTACGTGAGTTGTCAAACAATGAATCCACCGCTTCTTGAAGCATACGTTTTTCGTTACGTAAAATAACTTCAGGAGCTTTGATTTCAATCAGACGTTTCAGACGGTTGTTGCGGATAATCACACGACGATACAGATCATTCAAGTCAGACGTAGCAAAACGACCACCATCCAGCGGCACAAGCGGACGCAATTCCGGTGGAATAACTGGAACAACTTTAATTACCATCCATTCCGGTTTATTGCGCATTTTTGATGCACGGAATGATTCAACGATTTGAAGACGTTTCAACGCTTCTGTTTTACGTTGTTGTGATGTATCTGTATTAGCTTTGTTACGCAAATCATAAGAAAGTGCATCCAAATCTAATCTGCCCAATAAATCATAGATGGCGTCGCCACCCATTTTTGCGATAAATTTATTAGGATCAGTATCATCCAGCATCTGATTTTCACGAGGAAGCGTATCGAGTAAATTCAGATATTCTTCTTCGGAAAGCAATTCACCGTATGTGATAGTATCATTATTTTCAAGAATACCGGCCTGAATAATTACATATTTTTCATAATAAATAATTGCATCCAGTTTTTTGGTCGGCATACCTAATAAATAACCAATTTTGTTTGGCAATGAGCGGAAATACCAGATGTGTGCTACAGGAACCACCAACTGGATATGTCCCATACGCTCACGACGAACTTTCTTCTCGGTAACTTCCACACCGCATCGGTCGCAGACAATGCCGCGATAACGAATACGTTTGTACTTACCGCAATGACATTCGAAATCTTTGGTTGGACCAAAAATACGCTCGCAGAACAATCCGTCACGCTCAGGTTTATAAGTACGGTAGTTAATAGTTTCAGGTTTCAGCACTTCACCGCTTGAAAGTTTCAACACTTCCTCCGGAGATGCCAATCCAATAGAGATTTTACTAAAACTACTTTTTGATTTATTATCTAATTTAAAAGCCATGTTTTATTTGATAATTTATTGATTTACAAATTAATACGAATAAGCAGAAAGTACGGTCAAATCGACTTTCATCTTCAATCTTCCGACTTATTATTCCAGATTTACACTTAGTGCCAATCCTCTCAATTCGTGTAGCAACACGTTTAGAGATTCCGGAATTCCCGGAGCCGGCATCGGATCACCTTTCACAATTGCTTCGTAAGTACGAGCACGTCCCATTACGTCGTCAGATTTCACGGTAAGGATTTCCTGAAGAATATGCGATGCACCGAATGCTTCCAGTGCCCAAACCTCCATCTCTCCAAAACGCTGACCACCAAATTGTGCTTTACCACCAAGAGGTTGCTGCGTGATAAGTGAGTATGGACCGATAGAACGAGCGTGCATTTTGTCATCAACCATGTGACCCAGTTTTAGCATATAAATAATACCTACTGTTGCAGTCTGGTCAAATCTTTCACCGGTTCCACCGTCGTACAGATACGTTTTACCGTAGCGAGGTACACCTGCTTTATCACACCATTCGTCTAAGTCTTTCAGTTCTGCTCCGTCAAAAATTGGAGTAGCGAATTTTACACCCAATTCTTTTCCTGCCCAACCCAGTACAGTTTCGAAAATCTGTCCCAAGTTCATACGAGAAGGCACACCAAGTGGGTTCAATACGATATCTACCGGAGTTCCGTCTTCAAGGAAAGGCA
Source organism: uncultured Paludibacter sp. (assembly GCA_964498765.1). Classification (GTDB taxonomy): domain Bacteria; phylum Bacteroidota; class Bacteroidia; order Bacteroidales; family Paludibacteraceae; genus UPXZ01. Next base: position 2,160 of record CAZCIU010000096.1, read on the forward strand.
TGTCTTCCTGACGTACAATACGTGAAACGATACCTTTGTTACCGTGACGACCGGCCATTTTATCACCAACACGGATTTTTCGTTTTTTGGCAATATATACTTTGGCCATCTGAACAATTCCGTTTGGAAGTTCGTCTCCGATGGTGATATTGAATTTTTGACGTTTAATTTGCGCATCTAATTCTTTGAATTTTTGTAGATAATTCAGAATAAGAAGACGAATTAATTCGTTTTTATGATTATCAGTTGTCCATTTTGACAATTGAACTGTAGTATAATCAATTTCTTTCAAGCGATCAGCAGTAAATTTGCTGTTGCGAGATACGATGTCTGTTCCTAAGAAATCTTTAACACCTGCAGAAGTTTTGTCACCAATGATAACAAGCAATTTCTCGATTAAAGTTTCTTTTAGTTTTGCAGATTGCTCTTCAAATTCCTCGTCAAGTTTTGGAAGTACAGCTTTGTCTGCCAGTTTCGATTTACGATTTTTCTGAGCTTTAGAGAACAAGCGTTTTCCAATTACAACACCAGACAATGAAGGAGTAGCTTTTAATGAAGCGTCTTTCACGTCACCGGCTTTGTCACCGAAGATAGCACGAAGCAGTTTTTCTTCCGGAGAAGGATCTGATTCGCCTTTTGGAGTGATTTTGCCAATGATAATATCTCCCGGATCAATGCGAGCACCTACACGGATAATTCCGTTTTCATCCAAATCGCGAGTAGCTTCTTCGCTTACGTTTGGAATATCTGATGTAAATTCTTCGATACCACGTTTTGTTTCACGAACTTCCAGAAGTTGCTCTACCACGTGAACAGAAGTAAATACGTCTTCGCGAACTACGCTTTCGTTAATTACGATAGCATCCTCAAAGTTATAACCTTTCCAAGGCATAAATGCCACTTTCAGGTTTTTACCAAGCGCTAATTCACCTTTTTGAGTAGAGTAACCTTCAGTCAAAACCTGACCTTTAACTACTTTGTCGCCTTTTTTCACAATCGGACGAAGGTCGATAGTCGTATTCTGGTTGGTTTTCATGAATTTAGGTAAATTGTAAGTTTTCACAGATGTGTCAAAGCTTACAAATTCCTCTTCCTCAGTACGTTCGTAGTTAATTTTAATTACAGTAGAATCTACGAATTCTACTACTCCATTACCTTCAGCTTTAATCTGAGTACGAGAGTCAAGGATTAATTGTCCTTCGATACCTGTACCTACGATAGGAGAATCACAGCGCAATAGCGGAACTGCCTGGCGCATCATGTTAGATCCCATCAATGCACGGTTAGCATCGTCGTGCTCAAGGAATGGAATTAATGCTGCTGCGATAGAAGCAATCTGAGATGGTGCTACGTCCATCAGGTCCACTTCTTCCGGTGCTACAACAGGGAAATCGGCTTCGTGACGGGTTTTTACAGTCTTACGAATGAAAGTACCATCATCATTCAACGGAGCGTTACCTTGTGCTACCACCAAGTCTTCTTCTTCTTCAGCAGTATAATATTTAATTCCGTTTTCTGATAAATCAACTTTTGAATCAGCAACGGTACGATATGGAGTTGCAATAAAACCAAGGTCATTGATTTTAGCATAAATACACAATGAAGAAATCAAACCGATGTTTGGTCCTTCAGGAGTTTCAATCGGACATAGACGTCCGTAGTGTGTATAGTGTACGTCACGAACCTCGAAACCTGCACGTTCACGAGAAAGACCACCTGGTCCCAAAGCTGACAAACGACGTTTGTGCGTAATTTCAGCCAATGGATTTTGTTGGTCCATAAACTGAGAAAGAGCATTTGTTCCAAAGAATGAGTTAATTACCGAAGAAATACTCTTGGCGTTAATCAAATCTACAGGAGTAAACACCTCGTTGTCGCGAACATTCATACGCTCACGAATAGTACGAGCCATACGTGCCAGACCAACTCCAAACTGATTGTAAAGTTGCTCACCTACGGTACGTACACGTCTGTTACTCAAGTGGTCGATATCATCTACTTCAGCTTTTGAGTTGATAAGCTCTACCAAATATTTGATGATTTCAATGATATCTTCTTTGGTCAATACTTTAATTTCTTTGTCAATTTCCAGGTTCAACTTACGGTTGATACGGAAACGACCTACATCACCCAAATCGTATCTCTTTTCGGAGAAGAACAAGTTGTTGATTACCTCACGAGCGGAAGAATCATCAGCAGGCTCTGCATTACGCAGCTGACGGTAAATGTACAGTACAGCTTCTTTTTCAGAGTTACTTGGGTCTTTTTGTAATGTATTGTAGATGATGGCGTAATCGCTTTGATTAGCATCTTCTTTGTGAATAAGAATATTGGCTGCGCCGGAATCAATGATTTCGTCGATATGACTTGCTTCAATGATAGTTTCACGGTCAATAATAATCTCGTTACGCTCCAAAGAAACTACTTCACCTGTATCTTCATCCACAAAATCTTCAACCCATGATTTCAGCACACGAGCAGCAAGTTTGCGACCTACCGCTTTTTTCAGATTTGTCTTATTTACTTTAACTTCTTCGGCCAGGTTGAAAATTTCAAGAATATCTTTATCAGTTTCAAAACCAATGGCTCTCAACAACGTAGTTACAGGTAATTTCTTTTTACGATCGATATATGCATACATCACATTATTAATATCTGTAGCAAATTCAATCCACGAACCGCGGAAAGGAATAATACGAGCAGAATACAATTTTGTTCCGTTAGCATGAAGACTTTGACCAAAGAACACACCCGGTGAGCGGTGAAGCTGTGACACGATAATGCGTTCTGCACCGTTTATGACGAATGTTCCTTTTGGCGTCATATAAGGAATAGGTCCTAGATATACGTCTTGTATTACTGTATCGAAATCCTCGTGATCAGGATCGGTACAATACAATTTCAGTTTTGCTTTCAAAGGCACACTGTAGGTCAGTCCGCGTTCGAAGCACTCCTCAATGGTATATCGGGGTGGATCTATGAAGTAGTCAAGAAATTCAAGCACGAAGTTATTTCGTGTGTCGGCGATAGGAAAGTTTTCGGTGAATACCTTATACAAACCTTCTGTTTTCCTTTTTTCAGGAGCCGTATCCATTTGAAAAAAGTCGTGGAAAGATTTTAATTGTACTTCCAGGAAGTCCGGATAATTCATCTGGTTTTTGATGGAAGCAAAATTTATTCTTTGATTATTAGTATTTGAAGACATTGTCAAAGATGGTTTTGGTTGTTAAGTGCGAAGAACTCAATATTAATAGTATAGACAGAAAAAGGTTTAGAATCCCTCTTGTGGAGGGAATCTAAACCAAGGGCCTGATAATCAGGAAATTTTATTTAAGTTCAACTTCAGCTCCGCCTTCAGTAAGTGCTTTGTTGAGGGCATCTGCTTCGTCTTTAGTTACACCTTCTTTAACTACAGAAGGAGCAGCATCAACTAGGTCTTTAGCTTCTTTCAAGCCAAGTCCTGTTAATTCTTTAACTAATTTTACGATAGCTAATTTGTTAGCACCTGCTGCTTTCAATACAACATCAAAAGATGTTTTTTCTTCAGCTGCTGCTGCACCTGCTGCTGCAGGACCCGCTGCTACTGCTACTGCTGCAGCTGCAGGTTCGATACCATATTCGTCTTTCAAAATTTGAGCTAATTCATTAACTTCTTTTACTGTTAAGTTAACCAATTGTTCTGCAAAAGCTTTTAAATCTGCCATTTTATTTTTTTATTTAATGATTTTTTTATTTGATGAATTTATTATCTTTCACCGAGTGTTTTCAACACGCCGTGAATAGTAGATCCTCCTGATTGGAGTGCGGATACCACGTTCTTAGCCGGTGATTGCAATAGTGCAATAAGATCGCCGATAAGTTCGTTTTTACTCTTAATGTTAACTAGTTCTTCCAACAGACCTTCACCGATGTAGAAACTTTCTTCTACGTAAGCTGCTTTCAATACCGGTTTTTTTGCTTTGTTTTTTTTGCTGAAATCTTTGATGATTTTAGCAGGAGCATTACCTGTATCAGAAAGCATTAGTGAAGTTTCACCTTTCAGTGTGTCATATAATTGGCTGAAGTCAACTTCTGAGTTCTCAAGAGCCTTTTTAAGCAGGGTGTTTTTTACAACCAAAAGTTTGATATTTTGGTTGAAGCATGTTCTTCTTAGTTCGCTAGTTTGAGCAGCGTCTAAACCGCCTATATCTGCTAGATAGAAGTGTGCATATTGTCCTAATGTTGACTCTAATTCTTTGATGATTGTGCTTTTATCTTCCTTTTTCATTACCTTCCTTTCTTTAATTAAGCATCTACTGATTTAGGATCGATTTTAATACCAACACTCATAGTGCTTGAAAGATAAATGCTCTTTACATAAGTACCTTTAGCGGATGTTGGTTTCAGCTTCATGATAGTAGAGATAAATTCTTTTGTATTATCGACAATTTGTTCTGCCGTAAAAGAAACTTTACCTACTGAAGTGTGAACAATACCGAATTTATCAACTTTGAAGTCGATTTTTCCTTGTTTCACTTCTTTCACTGCTGCAGCCACATCTTGGGTTACAGTACCACTCTTAGGGTTTGGCATAAGCCCGCGAGGACCTAACACACGACCTAAAGCACCGATTTTACCCATGATTGCAGGTTGTGTGATGATAACATCCACATCCGTCCAACCGCCTTTAATTTTTTCGATATATTCATCTAACCCAACGTAGTCAGCTCCGGCTTCTTTAGCCGCTGCTTCCTGGTCAGGAGTACATAATGCAAGAACCCTTACTTGTTTTCCCGTACCGTGTGGTAGTGATACTACGCCACGAACCATTTGGTTTGCTTTACGGGGGTCAACGCCTAAGCGCACGTCAACATCTACAGATGCGTCAAATTTGGTAGTAGTAATTTCTTTTACCAATGCAGCTGCTTCTGTCAAAGAATAGGCTTTTCCTGCTTCAATTTTTTCTAAAGCCAACTTTTGTTTTTTTGTCAGTTTACTCATTATTCTAATTGAAGTTTTAATTAATTATTACTTGGAAATTCACCTTTTACGGTTATACCCATACTTCGTGCTGTACCGGCTACCATTCTCATAGCAGACTCTAGCTCAAAGCAATTCAAGTCAACCATTTTATCAGTAGCAATAGCTTTTACCTGATCCCAAGTAATTTCTGCAATTTTCTTGCGATTTGGTTCAGCCGATCCACCTTTTACTTTAGAAGCTTCAATTAATTGAACTGCTACAGGTGGAGTTTTTACGATAAAGTCGAATGATTTGTCGGTATAGTAAGTGATGACAACAGGAAGAATTTTTCCTGCTTTTTCCTGGGTTCTGGCATTAAATTGTTTGCAAAACTCCATAATATTGATACCTTTTGCACCTAAAGCAGGTCCAACAGGTGGAGATGGGTTTGCCGCACCTCCTTTTATCTGCAATTTAATAAGTCCAGCAATCTCTTTTGCCATAATTTTTGTATTTTGATGTTAATGTAAGAAGTTAGAATTCGCGTAACAATTCTATCCCAACTCCTTTTCTACTTGTGTGAAGCTTAACTCGACCGGAGTTTTCCGACCGAAAATCAATACCATAACCTTAAGTTTCTTCTTCTCATTGTTTACTTCTTCGATAGAGCCACTGAATCCGCTGAACGGACCATTAATGACTTTCACGGTTTCTCCTTCGTAGTAAGGTGTAAGCATTTCTTCACCAGACTCCTGTAGCTCATCAACAGTACCCAGAATTCTGTTTACTTCTGACTGACGAATAGGTGTCGGGGTATTATCCTTTTCACCTAGGAAGCCTAATACGTTGGGGATATTACGTAAACGATGTTGGATTTCACCGGTTAAGTTTGCTTCGATTAAAACATAACCCGGCAAATAACTGCGTTCTTTCGTAGTTTTTTTACCGTTACGGATTTGTACGACTTTTTCTGTAGGAATAAGCACTTGAGTCACATAGTGACCAAGATCAGAATTGCTGATTTCAATATCAACATACTCTTTCACCTTGTTCTCTTTTCCACTAATGGCGCGCAAAACGTACCACTTGAAATTTCCTGACTCACTCACCTTTTTCTACCTCCAGTAATTAATCGTTAAAACAACCCGTAAATTAATGTCATAATCTTTTCAAACGAAAAGTCCATAGCCCAAACAACAAGAGCAATAATGATGGAAGCTATCAGTACTATCACAGCGCTGTTTGTCAATTCTGACCTTGTAGGCCAAGAAACCTTATGAACCAGTTCGGTATAAGATTCTTTAAAGCTGTTACCAACTTTGGAAAAAAAATTATTCTTCATACACTCATAGAATTTGCACGGGTCGAGAGGCTCGAACTCCCGACACCTGGTTTTGGAGACCAGTGCTCTACCAACTGAG
>CAZCIU010000097.1:0-8228 GCA_964498765.1 uncultured Paludibacter sp.
TTCGGGAAATTTCCATCAGTTCGTCATCTTCAAGTGACACACCCGACCAGGCTTTTCCTTTGTCAGTGATGTACAATTTCCGCATCGGCACAGCGCCAATACAGTTGCCTTTTCCATCGCCAATAGCGGTTACGTTCACTTCCGTACCGGTGACAAACTCCTGAACAATAACAGGATAACCCCATTTTGCAACGATTTTATAAAAATAGGAACTCGCCTGCTCAAAAGATGAAGCAATGTAAGCATCGTAATATCTTCCTTTAATTACCATCGGATAATCCAGGTCATCTTCCAGCTTTTTGATTTCAGAAACCTGATTAATCATGTGGCTTTCAGGGACTTTCACATTGTATTTCTCCCCAAATTTATTCAATTCGGACTTATGTCTTTCGTCAAACATGGCTTGCGATGGAAGAAAAGTGGCAATGTTTAATTCCGATTTCAGCTCGTTTTGGATTTTGATAAAGTTGTGGAGTTCGGCATCAAAATTGGGAATAATGACATCGATTTTTTCCTGACTAACGATGTATCTCAACCGTTCTTTCAGCATAGCTGAGCCGGCAGTGGGCAATGGCAACGTAAAAACTCTATCTACCAAATCGTGCATGTAAATTCCCGGTTAAAGGCTTTCATACGAAAGTCCGATAATGCGGACTTCGAAAGCATCGCTCTCTTTCAATGCGCGAATAACCGGAATTCCAGGTCCCGGGCTGTCAATATTATTCAACCCGGTAACCGCAACGGTAATTTTACGCTTATTCATTGGTTAGTTGGTAGCTTTTCAGCATGGATAAAAAATCGTTCAAATCCTTCTCCGCGGTATAAGTATCCAAATCATATTCTTCCATCAGAAGTTTAAGAATTGTCTCTTCGCTTTCGCTTTCTTTAAGTTTTTGGAGAATGAAAACACCCGTTTCATTCACGCTGAAACTGTCGCCGGTCATCGGATTGAAAATAAAACCGTTTTCGCTTACGGCTATGTTTTTTCTGATTTTCATTTCCTTTATTTTTTGAAATTTTGATGTGCAAAAGTGATAATTTTTTGGCAAAAATTAGACAAAAAGCAATATTTTTTTCAACTCTTTTAATTTCTTTTTCTGCCTGAATTATTTTCTAAAATTTTGTCAACTTCTGCTTTGGTCAGAAATTCAGGAACGTACTCTGCGCCTCTGTTTGAAAGATTACGGGAGAATGCACGGTAATGGTTCTCTGATGCACGAAGTAAATTGGTATAAACTCGTTTCACATCTTCGTTTTTGGACTTTTTAATCAGCTTTTTCAGATCGTAAATATCCAAATCTTCAATGTAGGCACCGGCTTTCAAAGCATCGATAACTGTATTACCACCGGAAGTCAATTTATCATATAATTTTTGTAAGTTTTGGCCGTGAAATTTGCCTTCTTCCTCTTTGGATGGATCTTCAATTCCGTACTTTTCCATCAACCAAATCATAGCATCTTGATGTCTTACTTCGCTTTTTTTGATGTTTTTGAAAACTTGAAGATCGTATTTTTCAGCAAAAAAACTGTACACATCGTGAGCGAGTTTCTCTTCTTCGCGCATAAGCAAAATTCCTTCAATTTCAGATTTGGAAAGTTTTACTTGCTTTTGTGAAAATCCTGCAAACGAATTGATTGTAAGTAAAATAATCAGGCTTATTTTTAGTGGAAATGAATTTATTTTCATGATATTATTTTTATTTTGATAAAATAGCATCAAATTCTTCTTTAGTCAGAATTTGAGGCTGATAAGTCACTTTATTAAATTTTAGATTTGCTACAAATGCTTTCAAATGGTAGCCAGAGGCACGCATCAAATTAGATAGCACTCTTTTTACATTTTCATTTTCTGTTTCTTCAATTGCTTTTTTCAAATCTTTAATGTCGTGCTCTTCAATATACGCACCGGCTTTCAGTGCATCAATCAATGTTGTGGAATTCGTAATTAACTCTGTGTACATTTTTTGAAGCTCTGCATTATAAAATTCACCTGCAGGCTTTTTTACCGGAATTTCAATTTTAAATAAATCTGCAAGCCAAGTAACTGCTTTTTGGTGAATTACTTCACTTTTAGAAATATTTTCAAAAACTCTCCTTTTGTATTTCTCATTGAAAAATACATAAACATTATTCGCCAGTTTTTCTTCTTCGAGCATGTACAGGATATTGTCAATATCTTTTTCAGAAATTGATCCAGGTATTACTGCTGTATTCTCCTGCGCTAGCAGTGACATGTCAGCAACATTATCTTCAGCATTTATCAAAGAAGTTTCTTCCAGATTTTCACTAACAACCGGATTATCTTTCGTGTCGCAATTTGTAAGTAATACAAATGACATTATTCCGATTAACATGAATTTTGCTAATGTTTTCATTTGTTCATATTTTTAAAATTATTGATATAAAAAGCCATATTTTGACAATGGAAGTTTTGTTTTTTGCTGTATCTAATCAAAATTAGGGGACAAAATTGTCCCCTAATCAGCTAATTTTGAAAAAACTATTTTTTTGTTCCTTGGTTATCGCAAACTCCGTCTTTATCAGTATCTACGAAGTTTGGACCTTGGCCCTGTCCTTGACCTTTTGGACCTTGACCATTGCAAGTTCCTTGACCATTACCATTTCTTTTGCCTTTGCCTTGCATAGTTCCTTTTCCCTGTCCTTTTCCTTGGCGAGTTCCGCTTTTGTAATTATCGCAAACACCGTCTTTGTCAGCATCTACATAATTAGCACCTTTTTGACCTAAGTTTGCTTTGGCTTCAGTTTGAGCTTTTTTAGTTGCTTTTCCTTGTTGATTGTTTTGACCGAAAGCTACAACGGTCATAAAAACAAATGCGATAGTAAATACAATAGTTTTCATTTTTTTAATTTTTAAATTGTTTATAATTGTTTTATTTGTCTTCTAATTTCCTCTTCCATAGCGATGTTGATGCCTGTTTTCCTGCCCATTTCCTCGTCTTTCTCCACGCTCCTGATAAAAAAGTGGAGCAAATGCGTCTTTTAGTTTTAAGGACTGCTCTTCGTTAGAAACTTCCTTCAGTTTCATATAAAAGTTATTGGTTTCGTTTTTCAGGTCTGCGTGCAATTTCCCAAATTCCGAATTCAACTGTTTTATCTTTAATGTATCGACGTTTCCTTTATTCAATTCCTCAAAAATCAAGGTTTTCAGGCTATCCATCTGATATATTATCTGATTGGATTTGGGTTTGAATTGTCGGTTAGCTTGTCTGAAAATCTCCATTTGATCCTCATCAAATCCCATTTCTTGCATAAAAAACCGTCCGCTCAACGGATTTTCTCCTTCACCGGTTGTTACAACTGTTTCGGTAGATTTTTTTTCTTTGTTTTTATGATAAAAAATGGAACCGATTGTAGTCAAATTCAGTGCAGCCAGCAGCACGATTATCCAAACCAATATTTTATTCTCATTATTCATAATCAGCTGTAGTATAAAGGTTTAGGTTTTCCAATTGTGCATCATTTATATTGATTGAGATATAATCTTTTTCGCCAGTTGCGATGCTTCCCAGCCCAAAACCAGTTGCTACAATCAACGCCAAACTCGCTGTTACAACCAACTTTTTCCAAATCGGAACAGGTTTTCTAAGAACTTCAGGTTCGCGTGTTTCTTCCAGCTTCGCCATCACGCGCGTGGCAAGAAACGGATTGACTTGTTCCTGTTTTTCCTTGCGAATAAAATCATCTATGTATTCATCAAGTTTCATGTTCTTTGTTGTTTTATATGTTAGACAATGTGTATTTTATTTTCCTACGAGATGAGCTAATTTTTTTCTTAAAAACAATTTCGCTCGTTGCAAAAGCTGCTCTACTGCGCCTTCTGATGTTTCCATGATTTCAGCAATTTCGCGTTGAGAAAGTTCTTCGTATTTACTCAAAACGAATGCTTTTCGTTGTTTTTCGGGTAATTGATCTACGGCTTGACGAATTAATTTTTCGCGTTCGCTGATTTCCAATTGCTGCTGCGGATTTTTGTCATCATCCGAACGATTAAAAATACTCATCAGTGCATCGCCGGAAACTGTCAAAAGGTTTCGCCATTTATTTCTATTTACATGATTTATGCTTGTATTCAGCGCAATTCGATAAAGCCAGGTAGAAAATTTAGCGTTTCCCTGAAATGTGGAAAGTGAGCGGAACACCTGCAAGAACACATCCTGCGTGACGTCTTCTGCATCTTCCTTGGAATGCACAAAACCCATCACCGTGCGGAATACAGGTTGCTGGTATTTCAACATTAGCGTATGAAATGCGTCCTTGTTTCCGGAAAGGATTTCTTGTATTAACTGCTCGTCGCTCACTATTTTGATTTACAATTTTATAACTTACAATTCGCCAAAAGTCGGAAAAGTTTCTGATTGAGAAGTTGAACTGGCATCAAATATCATTAGACAAAGAAACAAAATATTTCCTACGTTTTTAAATAAAAAATGAGCATCTTGATTATTCAAGACACTCATTTTGATATTGTGATGATTTAATCTTAAAGTCTCCCCTTGAGGGGGAGATTTAGAGGGGGCATTACCTCATCGGCACTTCCATCAGCAGAATTTCTGCATCTTGTGATAATGCTTTTACATTAAATTTATCCAAATCCCAAAGTCCGTAGCCGTCACGGGTTTCCAGTTTTTGTCCGTCAATTTCGAATTCGCCACTCAAAACAAAAGCATAAATTCCGTTTCCTTTCTTTTTAATATCGTAATTCAGCGAGAAATCTTTATCGAACTGAGCCAAGTGGAACCAGGCATCCTGATGTACCCAAACTCCTTCGTCATCAGCATTCGGTGAAACTACTTGTTGGAATTTATTCCGGCGGTCGTTTACGTCAAGCGTCATTTGGTCGTAACGTGGAGTAACGCCTTTTTTATTTGGGAAAACCCAGATTTGAAGGAATTTCACCAAACGATCGTTGTTGTGATTGTATTCGCTGTGATAAACTCCCGTTCCGGCGCTCATTACCTGGACGTCGCCGTGCTTGATAACGGTTACATTTCCCATGCTGTCTTTGTGCTCCAAATCGCCTTCCAGCGGAATGCTCACTATTTCCATATCGTGTGCGGATGCGTTCCGAAGCCTTGTCCGGCCTGCACCGTATCATCGTTCAAAACGCGCAACATTCCGAAATGTACGCGCTCGGGATTGTAATAATTGGCAAAACTGAATGTGTGAAACGAATTTAACCAGCCATGATTGGCGTGTCCGCGGGTATTTGCTTTGTGCAAAACTGTTTTAGTCATTTTAATATCTCCTTGTATTTTTGATTTTTATTTTTCCTTGTTTATGAGTAAAACAACTGCAAAGCACTTAATGTTGAAAAGCAAAAATTGATATAGAATAAGAAAAATTTATAATGAAAAACGGCTGAATTTTTGAGGAATTCAGCCATTTTTAATTAAGTCTTATACTTTAAAACCTTTTCCCGATGGAAATTCCAAATCGTGGATAAGCTCCAAAATTTGTATGTCCAAAAATTCTTCCGGCTCCTAATGAAACATCTCCAACCCAATCGTTTTTGGTCAGGAATTTATAACCAAGAGCTACTCCAATACCAAAATTTGTTTCGTCTTTTGTTAGAACCGTTGACTGTTCTTGAATCCAATAAGTTTCAATATATTTCTCAAAAACTAAGCCCGCGCTTCCTTCAATAAAAAATCCGCTATTAGAAACCTGTCCAAAATACAATCGGCCATAAGGGATAACTCCGGCTCTGTATGAAGTTTTAGTAAAATCCTCTACAGAAGCCTGCAAAGCCAATCCAAGACCAAAATTATCTTGAACAAAATACTCATAATTAATCTCCGGAATTCCGAAAACTGAAGTCAGCAAATTTAATCTGATTTCATGTTTTGGGAAGTAAGCATACTCATTATCAGCGTTATACTGATTATTGTTTTGAGAAAAAGTGCTAAATGAAAACACTATTAACATTGCTGCAAGTCCAATAATTTTCTTCATAAAAAGTAATTTTTGTAGAATGTGATTTGGGGTTTATAACATTATGTTTCGAGCAAAAGTACAAAATCTTATTGTCAAAACAAGAAAAAGCATCAGAAAAGTGGATGCTTTTGCTGATGCTTTTCACTATTATCGGCTAAACTCGACAATTATCACTTTCTGGACCTTGAAAAACTGATTTTGTAATGCTGGTTTCGGTTTTGTACTATATCTCTGGAAGCGAGCAATATAGCATCTTTTGAGTGATAATAATTCTTTTCTAAACTTGGAAGTTTCAGCTTCAAATCATCACATCCAATTTTCAAACTATTCATTGCAAATGTCTTATTCAGAGGCATCTGAATGTATCTTATCACCTGAACGGTATCATAAATAATGCTGTCGGCTATGGAATCTGATTTTTGATTGTTGGTATCAATGGATTTAATGCCAAAACCAAGCATAAAGCAAATTGCAGCCACAGCAGCGACTTTGAAAACAGGAAGTTTTCTGCTTAAAAAAGGAACGGTACGCCTTACTTCTGTGGATTGAAATGCTTGATCAAGCTTTGATTTAGTATTTTCGTTTGGTTCAATTTTATCAGACACCTCAGCAATATTTTGAAACAAGAAATGCATTTCATTGTATTCATTTTCGGTCATACTGCTAAGCACAAAATCTCGCTCTGAAGCATCTAAAGCATCGAATTTCTTTGATTTTAGCAATGTTTCAATCTGTTCTAAGTTCTGTAATTGCAAATTTTCCATTTTCGTTTTAAAAAAATCATTTTATTTAAAATCGGCTAAACTGTCTGACAATTTCTTGGTCATATAAAAAAGTCGGGATTTGACTGTGCCTTCGGGACAATCCATGATTTCGGCAATTTGCTTTATGCTCATTTCTTCAAAATGTCGAAGCACAAAAATCTGTTTTAGCTCTTCGTCAAATTTATCCAATTCCTCATTCAAACTTTTGAGAAAGAGCTTTCTATCCACCATCTGAGCATTTTTCACCATCGTTTCTTGCTCATCGCCATACGCTTTCTCGTGTCCGGTATGAATTTGAATGTCGCGAAACTCATTTTTCAGCATATTTCCCGCAACACGATAAATCCACGTAGAAAATTTCTTTTCAGCATCAAAAAGATGCGGCTTTTCGATGATTTTCAGAAATAAATCATGCAGCATATCTTCAGCTTTTTCCTTGTCAAAATACAACATCCGATAGAAAAAATTCAACATCAGCTTCGAATATCGGTTGTACAATTCATCAAACGCCTGTTGTTCACGCTTGGTGAGCAAGGTCATCAATTCTTCGTCGCTGCATGTTTTATAGTTTTTTCTGAAAAAAGCCATTCCTACTTTTCGAAAAGCAAATCTACCTCGTTCTTTATTTGGTTATACACCCAAGTTTTTATTTCGTTCAAATGTAGTGAAAATGATTGATGAAAAGTCACAATTTCAAGAAAACTGAGTTTTTCACAGAAGTATCTCAACTGTATTTAACTATCTGACAATCTGCTGTATAAATAAATCTGAATATAAACTCAAGCAATTTTATGTATATTTTCTAAATATTTATTGAGAAATCCTTTGCAAAATCACTTAAACTTCTATCTTTGTAGAAAAATTACAAATTTCATAAAACCTTTTATTTATGCAAAACCAAAAGAAAAACGTAATTATCATGGGCGCCGCAGGCCGTGATTTCCACAATTTCAACACCTATTTCCGCGACAATGAAATGTACGATGTGGTTGCTTTTACCGCTGCGCAAATTCCCGACATAGATGGTAGGAAATACCCTTCAGAACTTGCTGGTAGACTATATCCGCAAGGAATTCCCATATATGCTGAAAGTGAAGTTGAAAAGCTGATTAAAGATTTGAAAGTGGACATCTGCGTGTTTTCGTACAGCGATGTGACTTACAACAAAGTGATGGGTATCAGCGCGATAGTGAATGCAGCCGGAGCTGATTTCATGCTGCTTGGCCCTGCTCAAACGCAGATTAAAAGTACAAAACCGGTGATTGCCGTTTGTGCCGTTCGGACAGGTTGCGGTAAAAGCCAGACTTCCCGCAAAGTGATTGAAGTGCTGATGGAAAAAGGCCTGAAAGTGGTTGCCATTCGCCACCCGATGCCTTACGGAAATCTTGTGGAACAAAAAGTACAGCGATTTGCCACGGTGGACGACCTTAAAAAGCACAAATGCACCATCGAAGAAATGGAAGAATACGAACCGCACGTGGTTCGCGGAAATGTGATTTATGCCGGAGT
>CAZCIU010000098.1:0-7974 GCA_964498765.1 uncultured Paludibacter sp.
AAACTTTTCAGGCTGTCGAACATAAAACTCATTTTGCGTGTTTGCAGCTGATTTTCAGTCATATCGTACTGAATTTGCCACTGTTTTTCGGCTTCAATCGGCTCACGTACAAATGATTTGATGACGTTGATGCTCTCGATGATATTGATGATTTGGTTGTTTTTGGTTTCTCGATAGGTGCGCATTCTGCGACGAAATCCGCCCAGTTTTTTGGCTTGCCGCTGACTGATTAGGAAGTAAATCGGCACGATACACAGCCCCACCAAGCCAACATAAAAATTGGCAGAAAACATCACAATGAGCGCAATCAAGGCATTGGCAAAAAGCGGCAGCACATCGATAAAGAAATTTTGCACCATCCGCGTCAGTCCGCTGATGCCCCAATCGATGCGGGTTTGCAACTTGCCGCTTTCGTTTTCGGTGGAAGTAAAAAACGCCATCCGGTAAGTCAGAATGCGTTCTACCACGTTTTGCGAAAGGTCGCGGGCAATAAAAATCCGAAGTTTTTCGCCGAAATATTTCTGCCCGAATTGCACGGCGGCGTAAATCACCTCTTTTCCCAACAGCACCGATGAAATAATCAGCAGCAAGTGCATCCCTTCACTCAACGCCTTTTTTGCTACCATCAAATCGCTGATGCTGTCCACCGTAAATCGCAGGACAAACGCGTTGATTTGTGCCGCGAACGAGCCAACCAACGTCAAAATCAGCGTGTAGAAAATCAGGTTTTTGTACGGTTTGGCAAAAGGAATTAGTTTTTTGAAGAGTTGGGGTAAAGTCATAGTTTATTTTTGATATTGGATTTTAGATTTACGATTGGATTTATTTTATAATTGATAAATTCATATTTTCAAAATCGAAAATAGCTTTTGAACCATATTTAAGAATGGATGAGCCCAAAGCACCTCCTTCCGGCGAGCCAAATTTGTAATCATTTTCTTTGTCGACCGTTATATCGCAGTCGTTTTTCATTGTGAAAATAGCATCATCTAATTTTACATCAATTTTCTCGCAATCAAAGACATTTCGGGTGGTAATACTTGCTTCATTACAGCCACCAACGGCACCGGAGACTTCTTTTGATTTGGCGTTTTTTGGGATTTTGTGCTTGAATTTATTGTAAAACTCAGAATTTATTTCCAATCCACCATCGCTTCCGGTATCAAACCAGGCGATGAAATCCTCATTCGCCACTTTCATTATCAGGCTGAGCGAGCCGTATTCGTCAACAAAAAGATTTTTATCGGGGATTTCAGCGTTTCTGTCTCGTTTCGGAAAGGAGAGCGTATTTTCAATCCGATTGTATTCAATCAAACCTAATTTCATCATAATGGGCAATCCAAGCACAATGTCAAATTGATCATTCAGCAGCGAATCGCATTTCACCTGTTTCGGATCATTTCGGTTTATCGTTTCCATGCTTACGTACACAGGAACATTCTTAATCAAGAAATTACCCAATTCCAGGTTGTCAATCATTCCGAGCATTCCTTTAATATTGCCATTCATCAATATCGTATCCTGCGAATGAAATTTCACGCCAATATTCTTAGCCACTTCACGGTTCCAGATATAGCAAGCACCTGCTCCCGTATCAAAAACAGTTCGCAGCGTTTTGTTGTTCCATTTCGTACGAAGAAAGATACCATTCAGCTTTTTATTAAATTTATCCAAATGAATTACAGCCGGTGTATCACTCTGTTTTTCAAATACTTTTATCCTTTTTGTGTTTTGGCTGAGTTGAGTAAATGAGGTGATTACCTGATTAAATCCATCAAGCAAACTTTGCTTGGTCGAGTTGTCTATCGCGGTGTCATTTTCTATAAGCTGCACCAATTTTCTGGAAACCTCAATCCCCTTTTCGTAGTTCTGAGATGATCCGCATACGTTGACAATACTCTGAGCATAGCTCGAAATCAAGGTGATATTGTCCATTTTCAGTGGATTTATGAATATCAAATCCTCGTAAGCCTGAATGGAAGCATCGTGTCGGTTAAAGACCTTTCCGGTTTCGGCCGTGTACCAAAGTTTGACAAATTCATTGGTAATCTGTTCTTTATTTTCCTGGTAAAACCGCTCAATTTCAAACCATTTTTTTGTAGGAATTAAATCAGCCAAGGCCTGATTGGGCTCCACTTGGTTTTGAGCATGTACTTTTACAATCGAAAAACAGAATATAAGAATTAGGAAAAATAGTGATTTTTTCATAATGCTGATTTTTATTTTGGATTTCTACGGTGCCAATCGCTCAATTTTCCACTCGCCATTTTCTTGTAAAGTGTAGAGCAGTCGGTCGTGCATTCGACTTGGGCGGCCTTGCCAAAACTCAATTTCAGTAGGTTTTACACGATAACCGCCCCAATGAGGTGGTTTGGGAATTACACCACGTTTAAAACGTTCACTGTAATAGTCGAAAGTTTCTTTCAGCCAACCTTTTCCGGCAACTACGAGGCTCTGAGTAGAACTCCATGCGCCCAATTTACTGCCTTCGGGTCTGCTGTTAAAGTAATCAATGCTTTCCTGTACGGTAGTCCGTTCCACAGTACCTCTGATGCGAACTTGTCGCTCCAGTTCTTTCCAGAAAATAACTACAGCCACATTTGGATTATCTTCTATTTCGTGTCCTTTGGTGCTGTCATAATTGGTGTAAAATACAAAACCACGCTCATCAAAAGCCTTCAATAAGACTACTCGGGCATTTGGAATACCGTCTTTAACGGTAGCTACAGTCATTGCATTTACTTCTGTAATGTCCGATTCCATAGCTTCATTCCACCAAAGTTCGAACATATCAATCGCATTTTTGACTGCATCCGATTCGTCAAGACTTTTTTTGGAATAATTGATGCGGATGTCCGCAATATTTTTGTGCATAAATGATTGTAAAATTAAATTGCTTTTTTCTTTTTATAAAAATACATTTTCCCTTCGTCTTTTACATCAAAAGTATAAATTTCATCTTCTTTTCGATTTTCAAAAAAACACAACATTCCCAAATCTCCTGCACAAAAAAAACTGTGCAAACCGAGAATGCTTAAGAAAAAATAGTACAGCGGTTGCTCAAACCAGATTATGGCTCCAACGATGCTTGCAATTGCTACCACTACAGCCGGTGCAAGTGCTACTACAGCGAATTTTCTGTAGCCAAGCACCTGACGGTCAGCCTGTACGTAAAACATAAACTTTTTCAATTTCATACCGAATGAGAGTTTTCTGGCACCCACGGCAAGAAAAGCGAAAAAATGCAGTAATTCGTGAATAATAACGATTGCTGTGACGCAAAACAAAACTCCCCAGCCTAAATATTCCAGCATTACGGTGTCTTTGTATCGCATATAGTGAGCAAATGCCTTGATAAGCGCGAAGCCAAAAAGCAACAAACCCATTCCCTGATACATTTTCGCAATCAAACCAAAGCCCTGATTTCCGGTCAGTTCACGCTGTAGAAAAGGTTTGAGATTGGAAACGTCCAAGGTCTCGATAAGCTCAAAATCGGGATTGTTGCTTAGTTCTTTGTAATTCATCCTTCAATCTCCGCCACCAATTCTTTCATAATTTGAGTCATAAGCGGTTGCGCCTTGTTCCCGATTTCCTGAACTTCTTCGTGCGTAACCTCCACAATTTTTCCTTCTACGCCAAGGTCAGTAATAATCGACATCCCAAACACGTTCATTCCGGCATGATTGGCAACGATTACCTCGGGCACCGTACTCATCCCTACGGCATCACCACCGATGATGCGGAAATATTTGTATTCAGACGGAGTTTCAAAAGTGGGTCCGGAAGTGCCTACATATACGCCTTCCACCACTTTTATGCTGTTTCTTTTAGCAATTTCTTTTGCTTTCGCAATGAGATTTTTGGAGTAAGCCTCACTCATATCCGGGAAGCGTGTACCGAGTTCGTTGAAGTTTTTTCCGCGCAGCGGATGCTCCGGAAATACGTTGATGTGGTCGGTAATAATCATCAAATCACCTATTTCGAAATCGGGATTCATACCGCCCGACGCATTGGAAACAAGCAGATTCTCAATTCCGAGCGCTTTCATCACGCGTACAGGAAATGTAACCTGTTTCATATCGTATCCTTCGTAATAATGAAACCGTCCCTGCATGGCAAGCACATCCACATTGCCCAGTTTGCCGAAAATCAGCTTGCCGCTGTGCCCTTCCACGGTTGAAACCGGAAAATTCGGAATTGTATCGTATGGGATCTCCAGTTTTTCTGTGATTTGCGTTACTAAATTTCCTAATCCTGTACCGAGGATAATTCCCGTTTTGGGAAGAACCTGAACTTTTGATTGGATAAAATCAGCCGTTTGTTGAATTTTTTCTAACATAGTCGTATATTTTTTTAGTTAATTTTTCTTCTTCGCCCAAAAGTATCTTTACTTCTAACGGCAGCGCAAAAATATTGTTCTTAATTTGCTCCGAAATAAATGGGTTTGACTTCAATCTCGCAGCATCTTTTTCTGTTGTCACAATGATTTTTTCGCCTTCGGTATCGTTGAATTTTTGCTCAATTTCCTCCAAATCATCTTTCGTAAAGTCGTAGTGATCGGGAAAATTGAATTTTACTGTTCTTTCGGTCACTGTTTCCAAATAGCGATGCATGGGTTCCGGATTTTCAATTCCGGTTACTATAAAAACGGTCGTTGTCCGATTTATTTCAGGCGCTTCAATATTTTTTTCAAAAACAGGGTAAATTTTCCCATAATCAAAAGTGGAAAAATAGAGTTCCTGCTCGAGAAGCAGGTTCAGTTTTTTATGAAAAATTTTCTTGTCAAGCACCGCGTCCTTCGGGCATTTGGAGACGATAACGATGTCAGCCCGCTTGCTGTTGCGCGCATATTCCCGCAAAGTGCCGTAGGGAAGCATGCTGTCTTCCGTAAAAAGAAGTCGGAAATCGGTTAGCAGTATGCTCAAACCTGCCTGGATATGTCTGTGCTGAAATGAATCGTCCAGTAAAATCACCTCCGTTTTGGGAAATCGATGCAGCAATTCCTTCGCTCCATGCACTCGTTTTTCATCCACAGCCACTACCGTTTGGGGAAATTTACAGAAAATCTGATACGGTTCATCGCCAATCTGCCCGGCATCCGAATTTTGATCCGCCAGCAAAAAACCTTTGGTCGATCTTTTGTAGCCGCGGCTCAAAACGGCAGTCTTAAAATCAGGATTTAAAATTTTCAATAAAAACTCTGTGTGGGGCGTTTTTCCTGTACCGCCTGCAACCAGATTTCCCACTCCGATTATTGGCACTACGAAACCGACGGAAGGCAGCAGTTTCGTGTCAAAAAGAAAGTTACGCACTGCTGTAACACCGCCGTAAAGGAGGGAAAGCAGATAAAAAAGAATATTTTTTCGCGGTTTTGGCATAAGAATCACAAAGATAAAAAATGTTTTTTGAAAAATATCATCTAAGCCTTTTTGATTGAAGATCCTGTGAAATGGATGACGGATGACGGAAGTCCGGAACTTACCAGGGATTTCCCGTAATTTTTAAATTGCGAAGATGATTTTAAGAACAAAAGTTACCTCATAAATTGAAATCCATACATTTGCAGAGAAGTGCTTTTCTTTCAAAAAAGTTATTTTTCCTCAAAACTAAATTCTATTAATTGAATAAACCGATAAATTAATTATTTTTGCACTTTGTGAACTCTGGCAGAGTTTCACAACATCTGACAAAGACTTTTTATGGAAAAGAAAGATAATTTTTGGAACGGTTCACTTTTCGGCCTTGCCGCAAAGAACATCATCAAAGCCGGTATCATCATTTTTGTGCTGGTGGGAGCAATGCTGATTTTCCTGAACTTTTACACCAAACACGGGCAAAGCGAAATAGTGCCGAGCCTGAAAGGTTTTACCCTCGAAGAAGCGGCTGACATGCTCGACAGACATAATTTGAGGTTTGAAATCATCGACTCGGCTTATGTCCGCGAAAAAAAACTGGGTACAATAATAGAGCAAAATCCGGCACCAAACACCACCGTAAAGCCCGGGCGTTCCATCTACCTCATCATCAATTCAAAAGCTGTTAGGCAGATTCCACTGCCCGACCTTCGTGATGTGTCTCTCCGCCAGGCAGAAGCCATGGCAAAATCCATCGGGATCAACGTTGCCGGTATTGAGTATTCCTCTTCGGAATATAAAGACCTGGTTTTGAATGTAAAATACAAAGGAAATTCACTCCGGCCTGGCTCCAGAGTACCTGAAGGCAGCTCCATTGTTCTGGTGGTCGGCGACGGAATCGGACAGCTGCCAAGCGGCGTGGTTCCTTCCCTGTCGGGAATGGATTTGGTGACGGCATCAAGACTCCTTTCTTCGGCTTCGCTGATTTTGGGTGGCATTATTTACGATGTACCACCAGCAGGCGATGAAGACAGCTACATCATTTACAGCCAAAAACCCAGCGCCGGAGATTCTTTTTCAGAAGGAACAGTCGTGGATGTGTGGTTGAGTAAAAATCCGGTGCAGGCAAAAGAAGAATTTGTTCAGCCCCGACAACCCAAAAAAGAACAGAAAAAAGAAAAAGTGGAAGATATTGAAGAATTCTTTTAGGAACAACCACAACTTAAAAAAAACTGACAACAAATCTTTGTAAATTTACTGATACCAAAATAATTTATTTTTTACATTAATCACTGAATAGAAAAGAGTTATTTTAAAGACTTAGAGGAAAATGAGTGAGGAAAAACTCGATACTATCAATGAATTTGAGACAGATGACTCGGACGAGGTACAGAATCTTTACGAACATTACCGGTTTGAAGTCGATAAAGGGCAGTCGCTCCTGCGGATTGACAAATACCTGACCAACATCATGGCTGGTGTGTCGCGCAACCGAATTCAGGATGCTGCCGATGCCGCTCAGATTCTTGTGAACGGCAAATCCGTAAAATCCAACTACAAAGTTAAGCCGAAAGATACCATCACCATTGTTCTTGCCTATCCTCCCAGTGAGTTCAACATTATTCCACAGGATATTCCCATCAAAATTACCTACGAAGATGAGCATATTATTTTGGTAAACAAACAGCCCGGACTGGTTGTACACCCCGGATTTGGCAATTTTGAAGGAACGCTGCTTCACGCCGTTGCTTATCACCTGAAAGATGTACCGGGATTTGATGCCAACGATTCAAAAGTAGGGTTGGTGCATCGGATTGATAAGGATACATCGGGATTGGTACTGCTGGCTAAAACGCCCGAGGCCAAGACAAATCTTGGAAAACAATTTTTTGACAAAACAACAGACAGAACCTACAATGCGCTGGTGTGGGGAAATGTAAAGGAAGATTCGGGTACCATCGAAGGTGCACTGGCTCGTGATCCCCGCGACCGGATGCTGTTCACCGTATTTCCCGAAGGGGAAAATCCACTGGCAAAACATGCTGTCACTCACTACAAAGTTATCGAAAGGCTGGGATACGTTACGCTGGTGGAATGCAGGCTCGAAACGGGACGAACGCATCAGATACGCGTACATATGAAGCATATCGGGCACACCCTCTTCAACGATGCCCGATACGGGGGCAACGAGATACTAAAAGGCAACCGAACCGCCAAATACCAGCAGTTTGTGAAAAATTGCTTCGAAATCTGTCCGCGTCAGGCACTGCATGCCCGTACACTGGGCTTCAATCACCCCACTACGGGGCGGTATATGAACTTTGACAGCGAACTGCCCGACGACATGAAGCATCTGATAGAAAAATGGAGAAGTTTTGCGGGAATCACCGGAAAAACCGACATCGGAAAAAACTGAAAAAAATAATTTCTGAATCGTTGTTTTTAGAACAATTTTGTCTTATCTTTGTTGATATTAGTACACATATAATCTATTTTACAACCATTTTTTACAGAAAATCCATGAAACAGTCATCAGGCAATTCTTTGGAGCTGTACAACGAGTTATCGTATGAGCTTAGCCGGCAAATTACCAGAAAGTACAGCACCTCGTTTCACTCGG
>CAZCIU010000099.1:0-6896 GCA_964498765.1 uncultured Paludibacter sp.
TTGTCCAGTTTGCTTCTGAAAGTAGTTGCGAAAGCTCGTTTTTCAGCGATTTTTCCGTTACATTTATCACGTTCCAAGGTCCCACGGCAGAAAGCAAGGCGATGGTGCCGAAGGATATTAATATCCACTTCGGCTGACGTGAACGGCTGATAAACAAATAGATACTGATGCCGAAAAACCAGAGATTGAGAATTAATACCAACAGGCGATTGATGGTGATGCCGTAATCCGAAAATCGGCGGACAATGCCCACAAACATCAAAATTAGCAAGGGAAATAGTACTATTGGAAAAAAGCGGGAAAACATTTTGGCAACTTTATTTTCACCTTTAATGTAAAGAGGATGCAAAATGACCATTGTCAGAAATCCCACAAATCCCAAAATCGACACCAACCACGAAACCCAGCCGTTTGGAAGCTCCCACGTGGCGATGATTTTGAAAAGATAACCGTACAAAATAAGGGTGTAAATCGCAAGAATTGGCAGTAAAATATACAATCCCAAAATTTTGAAAATCATTGGATAGGAAATGGAAAAACTTTCGTCGGATGCAGTTTTTTCGGAAAGTTGGGACAGAAAATAGCTCGGCATAAACAGCACAAAGCAGAAAACCGCCAAATATGCGTACACTTCATCGTTGATTTTTAGTCCGAAAAGTTTGTCGAGCGAAACAATCGCCAAACTCAATCCCGCCATCAGCACACCTGCAAAAAACGCAGAAATAACCAAGTGAAAAAGCGTGTCCTGCAAATTGTCCCACCAGCGAAGCGAGTTTTTCTCGGAGATATATCCGGCAAAAAACATAGCCAGAAAAAAACTTACTGTCAGAATGACAAATTGCGTGACGTTGGCATCTGAAATGTTGTTTGAGAAGGTAGAAAACAGCCAGAAAATCAAGCCGATAAACACGATGTTAATGGCAGTTGTGATAAGTGTTTTCAATCGGTTTTCTGAAAAAAGATAAATCGCAAGCGTACCAAAAGCCGACACAACTCCCGCCATAATCCATTTGGTGTAAATGTTGTCCGTGTCCGTGTGGATAGCCAGCACAAACAGTACAGCCACCGCAATCACAGACGCAAAAGTCAGCGGAAAACGAGTGATAGCGATTTGTAGTTTTTCGCCGAAGTTAGAGAATAGCCCCCTAAATCCCCCAAGGGGGACTTTTGGTGATTGCGATTGATTATTGTCTGTGTTCATTGTTCGTGAAATTGTTTTTTTGTTGTTTTTAACCGATAAATATTTAGATATTCTAACCCCTCCGCTCGTTCCTCGCTCTTCCCCTTTATCAAAAGGGGACATTGAAATTCTGCAAAACCAATCTTCCATTATGATTAAGGGAAGTACCCGAAGGGGGAAGGGTTAGAAAAATCCGCGTAATCCGTGTTCTATTTCCTCCAAAATCCTAATTCTAACACCAACACCGTTTTCCCGGGAATTTCCACCGGATTTTTAAGATCGTAAGGCCTCCGAGAAGTTACATCCACGCCCATTTCAAAATCTTTAATCCTTTCGGCAAATCGTTTCGTGTCCAAAACGGTCACATTTTCGTTGTTGTTTGTGATGACCATCACCGTTTTTTCGGCATTGTGGCGGAAAAATACATAAACGCCGTTTTCCGGGATAAATTGGGTCATTTTGCCGTTTTGTAGTACGGAATTGTTTTTTCGGTAATGAAGCAGTTTTTTCAGGTAATCAAAAACTTCATTTTCTTCTTTCGTGCGACCTTCACGGGTAAATGCATCGCGTTTATCGTCCTTCCACCCACCCGGGAAAGTAAAACGATGCCCTTCATAACTCCCTGCAATGCCTTCAAGCATAATTTCGTTGCCGTAATAAATTTGCGGATAGCCACGCACCGTAACCAGCATTGCCAATGCCATTTTGTATTCATTTACGTTTTTGTAAGCCGTAGAAAGACGTTCTATATCGTGATTATCCACAAAATTCATGATCAAATCCGTATTCGGATACACAAAATCCTGCGCAAAATGGCTGTAAAATTTGGCTGTTCCCGTATCCCAGCCTTCATTTTCTCTGAACGCTTCCTGCAATTTGTCTTTCAGCACAAAGTCCATCACGCTCTGCAATCGGCTGTCAAACCCATCTTTGTTGTTGTTACCACTCTGATAATAAGCCGTTTCCGCAGGCGTTTTTACCCAACATTCGCCCACCACGTTCATTTTCGGATATTCATCGCGAATGGATTGGATAAATTGAGAAGCCAATAGCAAATCGTTGTAAGGGTACGTATCCACGCGAATTCCGGCAATTTCGGCATATTCAATCCAGAAAATATACGCCTGTTTCAGATAATCAAAAACCAGTTTGTTAGATAAATTAAAGTCGGGTTGAGTACCTGAAAACCAGCCGTTTATAAGCCGTTTCAAGTCCGCTTCACTGCGGTGCGGGTCGGTCCAGGCGGTCATTCGGTAGTTGGATGACGTGAATGTGTCCCACGTGTTAAACCAATCTTTGGCCGGAATGTCCTTCATCCACCAGTGTCCGCTTCCGCAATGGTTCGGCACAATGTCGATAATCAGCTTGATGCCGTGGTTTTGAGCCGTTTTGGAAAGTCGCAGATAGTCTTCGTTGGTGCCAAGTCGCGGGTCAATTTTATAATAATCCGAACTTGAATAATGATGGTAGGAGTACGCTTCGGCTTTGTTATCCAGCAACGGCGTAGTCCAGAGTGCCGTAATTCCCAAATTTGCCAAATAGGGAATTTTCTGAATAATGCCTTCAATATCACCACCCTGTCGGAAACCAAGCCCCGAACGATTCACGCCCTGTGCATAACCTTTCACGCTGTCATTCATCGGGTTACCATTCGCAAAACGGTCAGGCATAATCAGGTAAACATTATCCTTTTCTGAAAAACTTTCCCGATTGGCAGAATTCGCAATTCGGTTTTTTAGCTCGTATTTAACGATTTTCTTTTTCCGTCCGTTTTTTAGTTCAATATTAAAAATACCCGCTTTTGTGTAATTATTAATATTAATGTACAGAAAAATGTAATTTGGATTATCCGTCAGTTTTTTCTCAACGATACTCACACCGGGATAATTAATTGAAACTTCTGATTTTGCTATGTCTTCTCCATAAATCATCAACTGCAAATTCGGGTTGTGCATATCGGTCCACCAAAAAGTCGGCTCAACGCGAAGTTCGGTTGGGGCGAAAGATTTTTCGCCCGTCCGTTTTTTCGCCTTTGTGTTTTGACCGAAAGCAAAAGATTGCGAAATGATGATTATGGCTAAAATTGAAATAACTTTTTTCATAGAATGTCTGACTATAAATTATTTTACTTTATACTTTTTACTAAAAAACGGATCATCCTTATCCTCCACAATCAGCGTCATCACACCCGCCAAAATCATAAAACCACCGCCCAGCACGAGTGTGTAAATGGCGTGTTCGTTGAATAAATGCTTGGTAATACTTCCTAGAATGGTGGCCGCAAGAATTTGAGGAAGAACGATGAAAAAGTTGAAGATCCCCATGTAAGTTCCCATTTTATTGGCAGGAAGAGCTCCGGTAAGCATCGCATAGGGCATAGAAAGAATACTTGCCCAGGCTACACCCACGCCTGCCATACTGATGATCAGCAGATTTGGATTTTTGAAAAATATTAATGAAATTAAACCCAAACCACCAATTATCAGTGCAACTAAGTGCGTATATTTTCGGGAAATGTATTTAGCTGAGACGGGAAGCAGAAATGCCACCAGCGCAGCAAAGAAACTATAAGCTCCAAAAAGAATTCCCACCCAGTTTGCGCCATCGTTGTACATAGCAGATTTCGTGTCGGTTGCACCGAAATGATACTCCGTAATAGCGGGCGTAGCATAAATCCAGAGTGAAAAAAGTGAAATCCAGGTAAAAAACTGAACAACTGCCAATTGTCCCATCGTGCGAGGCATATTCATCAGGTCGGTCATAATTTCGGTCAATCCGTTGGAGTTTTCTTTTTTTCTAAATTGCGATACCAGAAAGAAAAGTACAGCAATCAAAATAAACAATCCGCCCAATACATAAATCTGTACATCCATTTTCTGGAAGAAAACAAGTGCTACGATGGCTAAACCCAACAAACCAAAAACTGCTCCAAATTTGCTGAATTTTTCAGGCGAGACTTCTTTGGTTTTAAATGTTGATTGGATTTCTGATTTTTCATCTGAAAAACTTTCCAGTTGTTCGGGAGGATACTCTTTTGTGGAAAGAATGGTGACTAAAACAGCCGCGATAAATACAATTCCGCCAATATAAAACGACCAGATTACTGTGTCCGGAAGCGCATTATCGCCCTGAGGAATATTGGAAACGCCAAACCAGTTGCTCATCACATACGGCAACGCCGAACCGGCTACCGCTCCAATTCCAATAAAGAAACTCTGCATTGAAAAACCAAGCGTTCGTTGTTCAGATGGCAGCATATCTCCCACAAACGCCCGAAAGGGCTCCATCGAAATATTAATTGACGCATCCAAAATCCACAACATTCCTGCCGCCACCCAAAGCATCGGCGAATTGGGCATTAAAATCAAAGCAATGGATGCCAAAATAGCACCTGTAAGGAAAAACGGTTTCCTGCGACCGAGCTTATTCCACGTTTTATCGCTCCAGTGACCGATAATCGGCTGAACAATCAAACCGGTAACCGGCGCAGCCAGCCATAAAATCGGTATATTACCAATATCTGCTCCCAAACTCTCAAAAATCCGGCTCACATTTGCATTTTGCAGAGCAAAACCAAACTGAATGCCGAGAAAACCGAAAGACATATTCCAGATTTGCCAGAAAGATAAGCGGGGTTTCGAGTTTCGTGTTCCTTGTTTGTTATTATTATTCATTATTGTATGTTTATTTATATTTATTGCCTTTAAATTCCGAGTTTTTTAGGTAGTTGATAAATTTCCCTAATTTTTCGGATAAAATTAAGCACTCAGCTTTCAGCATCTCAAACTCTTCTTCGGAAATGTTTTCGTTATCTAATGCACGGTAAGCCTGCGAGCGGGTTTCTCCAATGGATCCTTTGGAAATTGACAAAAATTGTACGAATTCTTTATTTCCATCTCGCTCAAATCCTTCTGCTATATTGTCCATTGCTGAACCGCTCGAACTCCTTATTTGATCACGAAGCGTAAAATCTCTTGAAAAATCACTTTTTTGGTTAGTCTTGAAACAGTTTTACAGATTTCTCTTGCCTTTTGCCAAACCTCTAAATCCTCAAATCTTTTTATTGTAGCCATAATTTGTAAATAATTAACCGAATAATCTCAAGCAAAAGCAGATCAACCCGAAACTTGGAACTCGAAATACTAAATAGGACGTGTCGTCCCCCTCACCATCAGTTTTGTTTTTATAATTCGGTTGGTGTATTGACCAAGAGTTACGCCATTAATTTTATCAATCAGCAGTTTTGCGGCCGTTTTTCCCACTTCGTAGCCATGCTGTTCAACGGTTGTAAGCATCGGATCGCAAGCAAGCGCAAGGTCTCCTCCGGAAAATCCGCAGATGGAAATATTTTCGGGGACTTTCAGCCCAATCTGTTTTACTGCGTGCAAAATTCCGGTAGCGGTATGGTCGTTTATGGCGAAAAAAGCATCCGGCGGATTGTCCATTGTCAGAACTTTTGGCGTTAGTTCCAAAGCCTCATCGCGAGTATCACATACGAAAATCAGCTTATCGTCAATTGGAATTTTATGTTTCCGAAGAGCATCCAAGTAGCCATTTTTGCGGTTTTTAGAAATCTCCAAATGCGTAGGTGAACTATAAAACGCAATTCGCTTGCAACCTGTATTAATTAGATGCTCAACGGCAGTCAAAGCACCAGCATAATCATCCACTACCACGCGGTCGGTATTTATTCCTATACAAATGCGGTCATAAAATACGAGCTGTATATTATTGTCAAGAATTTGCTGATAGTGATTATAGGTGTCCGTTTCTTTGGAAAGGCTCGCCAAAACACCGGCAACACGAGCATTTATCAGCGAATCGGTAATTTTCAATTCCTTATTATAACTCTCTTCTGAGCGAAAAAGCATCAAATTGAAGCCATTTTCAGAAGCAACTTCTTCAATTCCCTGCACAATAGATGAGAAAAAATAATGAACTATCTCTGGCACAATCACTCCAATCGTGTTGTTTCGTCCCAATCGAAGATTAAGCGCCATTGCATTAGGCTGATAATTAAGTCGTTTGGCGCAAGCTTGTACTATTTCGACTGTTTTTTTGCTGATGTCCGGATGATTTTTAAGTGCTCTGGAAACTGTTGATGGAGAAATGTTTAATTCCTTCGCAATGTCAACAATTGTAATTTGTGTTTTCGCCATGGCTTTTTAGTTGATAAACATGCCTGAAGCAGTTCGGTTAAACGATTATTCTCAGGGACATATTACAATAATATTATAGTAAATAGATAAAAACGAATTCTTAAGTGTTTTAATCACAGTTTATACTATAATTAATTATATTGCAAATGTATAAATGATATTCAGATTATAAAATTAAATAAATAAATTGAATTTCCAATGCAATTGCAAACGTTTGCGCTGTGAAAAGTCTTTATAATTTGCAAATAGCGTTGTTAAAATTTATCAAAACTCTATTTTTGCTTCGATATTCTATGAATTTCACGTTACAGCTCAATTAAAAATGCTGTGTGAAGTAGAAAATACTCAAAAATTTAATTATAATTATCAACCTCAAAAAAACAGAATTGCATGAAGGACGCACGATTTAACATTAAAATGCGATCATTTCTGATCGTTGTGCTGACACTTGTGATTGGCTTCAGTGCCAATGCACAAAAGAAATCCGTTACGGGGGTAGTAAGAGATGCAGCCGGAGAGACTGTAATCGGTGCCAGTGTTCTTGAAAAAGGAACAAC
>CAZCIU010000100.1:0-779 GCA_964498765.1 uncultured Paludibacter sp.
TATCATCATTCTGTTATGATGAAAAATGGAGGGGTTAGAAATCAAACGCCGGCTCCGGGGGCGTATCCAGGATCCCGTAGGCGTTCAGGGCGGCAAGGCGGGCTTCTTCATCCTGGGCGGGGGTGTGGCCGGGCTGGTCAGTAGGACGGGTCATGGTATGTACCGGTTAAGGGTGAATAAGGGCTTGTCGGGCCGTCGGCAATAGCAAGCGGGTGCCATAGGTTCAGCCTTGTTCTGGGCCCAGGGTGGGGCGGCGTGTTTCCCAGTTGCGCCACCAGGGCAGCAGTTGTTCTGCCGGCATGGCCTGGGCGATAAACCAGCCCTGAGCCACATCACAGCCGGCGTTGCGCAGGTAATCCCAGTCGTGCTGATCCTCCACGCCTTCCGCCACCGTGTGCAGGCCAAGGCGATGGGCCATGTCGAGACTGGCGTTCAGAATCGCCCGCAGGGCACTGTTGCGCCAGGCGCTGTGCACGAAGCTGCGGTCTATTTTCAGCTCGGTAAAAGGAATGTCCCGCAGCTGGGCCAGGGATGAGTGGCCGGTGCCAAAGTCATCGATAGACAGGCCAATGCGCTTCAGCCGCAAGCGGGTCAGGATGTCGAGCGTATCCTGCGGGTTGTTCATCAGGTGGCTTTCGGTGATCTCCAGGGTCAGCAGGCCGGGAGCGACGCCGGCGGCCTGCGCCGTCCGTTCAACATACTCCGGAAAATCGAGGCGGACCAGGTTTTTCATGGACACGTTCACGGCCAGCCGCAGGCTGTGCCCCGCATGATGCCAG
>CAZCIU010000100.1:789-6874 GCA_964498765.1 uncultured Paludibacter sp.
AAATTGATCGGGAGTGATCAGGCCGTCCTGCGGGTGCCGCCAGCGCACCAGCGCTTCCATGCCGATCTGGGCGCCGCTGGTCAGGTCGGGGTTGGGGTGGTAGTAATTGGTCAGCTGACCGTGGCTGATGGCCTCGGCCAGGGTGCCGGCGCTGTAGCTGGAGCGGGCGGCCACGCGATTGCAGGTGGCTCCCGGCAGGCCCTGCAGCAGGCGGTGCAGTTGCTCGCTCGCCACCGGTTTGAACAGGGTGCCGGCCACCCTCAGCCCGTGGCTCAGTGCCAGTCGCTCCGCGCTTTGCAGAATGCGTTCGTCCTCGCCGCTGACCAGCACCAGAATGCCCCGGTAGCCGAGACGGGCCAGCTGACGGATACATTCAATGCCGTCCATTTCCGGCATCTGCAGATCACAAAAAATCAGCTCAACCTCATCAGGCTGCTGCTCCAGCCGGGTAATGGCGTCCGCGCCTCGTTCATAGGGCTCGACATGGGCAAAGCCCAGCCCGTTCAGCTGCCGGCCGATGAGCCGGCAAATAAAGGTGTCGTCGTCAATGATCAGGATCTTCATGCTTATGCTCGGATCGTTGCAGGTGGACAAGTTGTTGCTCTGCGGCCTTCAGGGTGGCTAGCCTCAGTGCCGTCAGGTCGGCGGCGGCCCTGTGCACGGTGGCGCTGTCGCCGTGCTTGGCGGCGTCCTCCACACCGCTGTAGAGGGTCGCCAGACGCTGGGCGCCGACCGCTCTTGAGGAAGACTTGAGCCGGTGGGCAAGGGCGACAATAGCGGGAAAGTCGCCGGCAAGGCAAGTCTCTTCAAGTCTAACGGCCAGGCTGCCCAGGGCATCGGTATAATCCCGCAGGGTGTCGGCCATCAGCTGGCGGTCATGGCCAAGCATCTGTACCAGCACCTGGGGATCGAGCAGAGCTTCCTGCAGCTTGGTTCCGTGCGCGCTCGTGGTGTCTGGCCGGGTGGTGCCGCGGAGCCAGCGGGCCAGCACCGCTTCAAGGGCGTCCAGCGTTATCGGCTTGGTCAGGTACTCATCCATGCCGCTGGCCAGGGCGCGGGCGGCTTCGCCCCGCTGGGCATGGGCGGTCAGGGTCAGAATGGGCAGGCGATGCGGTCCCTGCTCTTCGCGGCGAATGTGTTCGGCCAGCTCATAACCGTCCATCTCCGGCATGTGCAAGTCGGTGAGCAGCAGGTTAAACTGCTTGTCACGCCACATGGCCAGCGCCTCTCGCCCGTTGTGTGCCGCCTCGCAGCGATAGCCCAGCAAGCCCAGCTGATACTGGATCACCTTGCGGTTGATGGCATCGTCCTCAGCCACCAGGATCAGGTGCTCCTGCATGGCCCTGGGGTCTGCGGCGGAGAGGGGGAGGACGGACGGTGTTTGTGGCCCGGGCGCCGCTGCCGGCCGGGCCGGCAGGGTGACGCGGAACAGGGAGCCCTGGCCAGGCTGGCTTTCCACCTCAATTTGCCCGGCCATCAGCTCGGTCAGGCGCTTGCAAATCGCCAGCCCGAGTCCGGTGCCGCCAAAGCGCCGTGTGGTTGAGCTTTCCATTTGCGTAAAGGGCATAAACAGGTTGTGCTGCTGTGCTAGGGCTATCCCGATACCGTTATCCGCGACCTCCAGCACCAGTTGGGGCGGGCTGCTCTCGGTGAGGCTGAGGTGAATGTCTACCGCGCCCCGCCGGGGGATGGTCTGATGCTCACGGGCCGAAAACTTGATGGCGTTGCCGACCAGGTTGGCAATGATCTGGCGCAGGCGTACGGGATCGCTGTAGATCCAGGCCGACGGACCGGTGCCCAGGTGCAGGTGCAGATCCACCTCTCTGGCGGCGGCCATGGGGCCGAGCGCCCGGCACTGCTCTTCCAGCAAGGCGTTGATCTCGGTGGGGATCATGTCGATGGCCAGCTTGCCGGCTTCGATTTTGGAGAAATCGAGAATGTCGTCGATGATGGTCAGCAGGTTGGTCGCCGAGTCCCGCACGGTCTTGACCAGATCCTGCTGGTAAGGGGTCAGCTGATCCCGGGCCAGCACGTCGACCATGCCGATGACCCCGTTCATGGGGGTCCGAATTTCATGGCTCATGGTGGCCAGAAACGCGGATTTGGCCCGGCTGGCCTGCTCGGCCTGCTCCCGCGCCTGAGTCAGGTTGGCAATCATGGCCTTGCGCTCGCGAATATCGCGCAGGGTGCCGATAAAAAACGGCTCGTCGTTAATCCTGTACTCGGAGACACTCAGCTCCAGGCTGACGGCATGGCCTGCCTTGTGCCGGCCGGTAACTTCACGGCTGCTGCCGATGATGTGGCGCTGGCCGGTTTCCAGGTAGCGGGCCAGATAGTGGTCATGCTGCTCCTGCAGGGGACTGTCCATCAGGCAGGAGATATTGTGGCCGAGCAACGCGTTCGGGTCATACCCCAGCAATGGCTGCACCGCCGGGTTGACCCGGCGAATGATCCCCCGGCTGTCGATGGTAATGACGCACTCCATCAGGTGATCGAGCACCGCCCTGACTTCCTCCTTCTGGACATGCAGCGCGGCCAGTGCCTGGCCGCGCTCCTTGATGCGCAGCTTGAGCTCGGCATTCAGCTCGGTCAGCCGTTGGGCCGTCTGGTGCTGCTCGGTGATGTCCCGGGCGGTGGCAAACAGCAGCCCGCCCGGCTGGGGCAGTGCCTTCCAGGACAGGCGGCACCAGCCCCCCTGCTTGCAAAGGTAACGATTTTCAAAGGCCAGGGTGCTGATATCGTTCTGTGCCAGCAGCGCCAGCTCCCGGCGGGTGGCTTCCACATCGTCGGGGTGAACAAAATCGAGAATGGGCCGGCTGAGCCATTCCTGCTCGCTCCAGCCGAGCACCTGGGTGAACGCCGGGTTGACGCTCTTGAAATACCCCTCGGTGCTGGCAATGCAGAACAGATCGAGCGACAGGGTAAAAAACCGATCCCGCTGCTCCTCGGCCCGAATGCGGTCGCTGACATCGTTGAGCAGGACCAGTAAGCCCGGCTGCCCTTCGTATTCATAGGCGACGGAGGTCAGCTCTGCCCAGGAATAAGAGCCATCCAGCCGGCGGTAGTGCACCACGGCAGACTCCGGCACCCCCTGGCCCTCGGTGCGCCGGGCCAGACGTTCGGCCACCATGGCCTGGCTGTCCGGGTGAATAAAATCGAGCAGCTCCTGGCCGAGCAGCTGGTCGGCGGTGCTGGCCCCGAACATCCTCATGGTGCTGGCATTGACGAACCGGCAGCGGCCATGGCATTGCACCAGCACGCCAAAGGGCGACCATTCAATCAGCCGGCGGTAGCGCTGCTCACTGATGTGCAAGGCGTGCTCCGCGGTGGTGCGGGCGTCCAGCTCGCTGCGCAGCTGGGCGGTGCGTTCTCCGACCTGGCGGCGAACCTCGTGATGACGGCTGGCGCTGCTCAGGGTGGCAAATACCGCCAGCAGGGCGGTCAGCATGGAAAAGCCAAGGAAGACGCGCTCCTCACTGCTGGCACCGGGTTGCCAGTAGGGAACGGTGGGTTGCATGTCCAGTTGCCAGACACGGCCCCAGAAGCGAAAAGTATGGTTCCATTCGGGCTCGATTTGGGCCGGCAGTTCGTCGATCAAGGTGACGGCTCGGGCGCCGGGGGTGATATCGGTAACCCGGGACTGCAGCCCCTGTTGGCGCGCATGAAGCAGCAGGGGAGCAAACAATTGCTGCAGATCGAGGGTTCCCACCACATAGCCCGCCAGCTGCCGGTCTTGCCAGACCGGCATGAACACCAGGGTTACCTGACGGTCGGTACGCGCCAGTGGCAGCAGGCCCGAAGCGATGGGGCTCTGGCTGTCCCGGGCCAGGGTCATGGCCGATATCCGCTGGGGCTCAAAGTGGTGGTCGAGGCCCAGTATTTTCCGGTTGCTGCTGAATGGCTCGCTGAACAGGGTGGGAAAATACTCGGCGCGCGGGGCCGCGGTGGTGAGGTGGCGAGCCTGATCCAGCTCGGTAATCTCAAAGGCGTCCATTCCTTCTGCCCGCACCCCAGCTTCAAAGGCCGCGCGCTGTGCCGCCTCGACCCGGGGGGCCCAGTCCACGGAGAGAATGGCCGGATGACTCAGAAAGCTGCTGGTGTACTGACGGAACTCCTCGCGGGTGACTTCCTGACTGGCGCTGAAAAAATGAGCCAAGCCGGTGAGCGGCAGCAGGGTTTCGGCCAGTAGCCTGGTGCCGTTGTTGCTGATCATGTCCATCATGGCGTGCTCCTGGTTGCGGGCCCGCAACTCCAGCAGCTGCACCAGGCCAAGGTGGCCGAGTATCAGCAGCGCCGTGGTGATCATCAGCGGCAGGCTAAAGCGGGCGCTGCCGCTCGCGGGCGCGAGCACGCCGTGGTGCCGCGGCCACAGTAACAGGCTGATGGGCGTAAATAGGAGGATCCCCAGGGTGTCGCCGGTCCACCAGCGCAACCATTCGCCCCCCAGGGCACTTTCCTCAATCCGCCCGTCCCAATGCATGATCAGGGCACCCAGGCCGGAAGAGAGCAGGCAGGCCAGGGGACCGGCCCCCACCAGAAACAGGGCCAGCCGCCAGTCAGCGGTGAGTGACGACAGCCTGCCCTGTAAATAGCCGCGGATCAGCCAGGCGGCGAGCAGGGCCTGAAGCGTGGCAAGGGCGGCGCTCATGGCCGGCCACAGCAGGCCATCCAGCGCGGTGTTGAGGCCGTTGTCGATCAGCAGGTCCCCCAGCCAGATGCCGGGCCAGCAACGCCATCCCCATTTCAGCAGCAGGGTGACCGCAACCCCGGCGGCAGGCCAGACCGGCGAGGCATAGCCCGAGGAAACGGTCAGCAGTATTCCCAGTCCTCCCGCCAGCAGGTAAAGCAGGGTGGAAATCAGGTTGCGGCGCAGCAGCCCCCCGTCGGCATGGGGCGGAGCAAGGCGGGGGCTGGCGGGAGTGTGCTTCATGCGGGTACCTGCGACGGCATGAACATCATGGCAGGCCGCGCGGGACGTGCCGCCGCCAGCCCTTTGCATGCAGGAGGGTAAAGGTCCATAGGGTTTGACTCTCTGAAAAAATGCAGGCCGCTTGCCGTGCCCGCGCGCACCTCATGTCTGGCCGCGCTCATCATGCCATTTGGCCGTTAAGCCAAACAGCCTACCTTCAGCGAGGTTTGATGCCAACCGGATAGATGTGAAATCTCTTCAAAGTCGATGATAAGGCGCATTCTCAGACGATGTATTACGCTTGCTCTTCATTGCTCCGCTCCTTCTTGCGTTCCAGCCAGGACTTACCAGTATGAGTTTTATCAGCCAATGAGCGAGAAGCAGGCTTTGAACGCACAACAGGAGCGGTAGTGCCTTTGTGTACAGAGGACGGACGGTGTTCTACCTGGTTTTCGGGATACTTTATGGGCGCAGTGTTGTGGCCCAGAATCGTTGGTTCAGCTGAAGTCTTCTCCGATGACCGAATCCTGGTCTGTGCGGCTGGTTTTTCGGTTGGGGATTCTTTGACGGCGGGGGGATAAGATGCCGGGTTAGTGTCTATTGACAACGGGGTATGGTCAGATACTGATCCATCGGGCATAGACGATGGCACGGAGGAAGGGGCAGTGTCTGTCAAGTGTTCCAGGTGTTCTCTGAGCGAACTCCGGTTGAGGTAAGCAACGACAAAAATGATCACCATCAGGGCGATAAAGGCACTGAAAATCAGTTTGCTACGGGACTTAACTACTGACATAAGGCCTCCTTATGCTCGGTTCCCAATCATTACCGGGAGGAGCAAAGAGTATGATGCAGAGTGAGTCTGCCGCCTTAACCTAGCGACACCTGGCCGAGAGGCTGATGTCGTTTACATTCAGCTGACGAACACAGCCTCATCAGCAAGTGAATAGGGGGAAATCGCACCGGAAGAACCCGGATACGCAGAGATGAAAATGCTGTCGGCGGTCCCGCTACCGTAGGCACGACTGAAGACGTTGCCGTTAGGCCGGTGACTTTGCGTCCCATCTTTCGATGGATTTGCCCTTTTCACTGCTTTAACACTAGGAGGTGTTCTCAATCATGCTAACCATATCACTGTTGATACGAGGTGGAGCATGGCAGTGTAGTGTTTCGCGACAC
>CAZCIU010000101.1:0-6615 GCA_964498765.1 uncultured Paludibacter sp.
ACTTAAATTAATAATTAACAATTTATTTTAACAAAAATAATAAGCTGTATCTTATTTTATTTATCATTATAACAAAAAAACCCAGTATTGCTACTGGGATATTTATTAAATGGAGCGGAAAACGAGACTCGAACTCGCGACCCTCACCTTGGCAAGGTGATGCTCTACCAACTGAGCTATTTCCGCAATTATTCTCTAAATGGACTGCAAAAATACAATAAAATATTTATCTGACAAAATTATTTCGGTACAATCATTATCAAATTGTGATTTTTTTATATCTCAAATAATCTTCCTTGCCAGGTATCTCGTTCTTCGAGTACTTTTTCTATTTTATGCACAAATTCAAAATTCTTTAATCCCCAATTAGGAGCGATTAGCAACTTCCCGGGTGATTGCGAAACAAAGCGTTCGATTGCGATTTTAGGATTGAGAATTTCCAAAAAATCAACAATCAATTCAATGTATTCTTCGGCAGTCATCAAGTGGAACCATTCCGGATTTTCATTGAATTGGCGTGCCATTTTTGTACCTCGTATCAGTTGAAGTTGGTGCAATTTTAGCGCAGTGAGGGGTAATCTGGACACATTACGAGCGTGAGAAAGTATTTGTTCTCTACTTTCGTTCGGGAGTCCCAGAATGAGGTGTGCGCCTGTGCGAAGACCTCGATTAGAAGTTTTAATAATTGCCTCTTCTGCACTCGCAAAGTCGTGACCTCGGTTAATAAATTCAAGAGTAGCGTCATTAGTACTCTCAATGCCGTATTCAATCATTACATAGCGGGATTTATTTAGCTCTGCAAAGTAATCCAACAGTTCATTGTTGATACAATCCGGTCGAGTTCCAACTACAATTCCAGCTACTTTCGGATGTTGCAATGCTTCTTCGTAAATCTCAATCAAATTCTCCAATTTGTCATAAGTATTGGTGTAACTCTGAAAATAAGCCAGGTATTTTTGGCTTTCGTACTTATGATTAAAGAAACCAATACCTTCTTCCAACTGCTCTAAAACTGATTTTACAGGTTTGGCGTAACCCGGACTAAAACTCTGATTGTTGCAATAAGTGCAGCCACCCACACCTTTACTGCCATCCCGATTGGGACAGGTAAATCCGGCATTGATGGAGATTTTTTGAACTCGCTCAGCAAATTCATCTCGGAGAACAGTGTTATAATTGAGATAACGCGACATTGAATGTATTTATGGCTATTTTGAAAATAAGCACAAAGCCGAATAAATCGACAATGTGCTTATTTTTCTAATTTCTAATTTCTGACTTCTAACTAAACTCCCATATCCTTGCGAACTGCATTGATTTTTTCATCTGCTTTCGCTTCGGCAGTTGCAAAATCAGCACGTGATTTCATATCACCGCGAACTTCGATGTAAAATTTAATTTTAGGTTCAGTTCCCGAAGGGCGAACAGAGATTTTTGTGCCGTCTTCTGTGAAAAATTGTAGTACGTTAGAAGTTGCCGGCATATCCAAATCACTCACTTTTCCGCTTGCAACATCGGTCATTTTAAGCGTTTTGTAGTCTTTAATAGTCACAACTTTTGAACCAGCAATTTCCTTTGGTGGAGTAGAACGGTAGTCGGCCATCATTTTAGCAATTTCCTCCGCACCGGATTTTCCTTTGCGAACCACAGAAATACCTTTTTCCTTGCCATAACCGTATTCTACATAAATGTCTTGCAACAATTCAAACAAAGTTTTGCCATTATCTTTGGCCCAGGCAGCAATTTCAGCCATCAACGTACAAGCAGAAACCGCGTCTTTGTCACGGACAAAATCTTCAGCCAAGAAACCGTAACTTTCCTCGCCGCCGCCGATGTAAGTTTTGATGCCTTCGTTTTTGCGCATCACGTCTGCAATCCATTTGAAACCGGTAAAGCAGTCGTAATATTCCACATTATTCTTGCGAGCCACATCAGCCATCACTTCAGTAGAAACAATGGTTTTAACCACGTATTCTTTGCCTTTTAGCTTGCCAAGTTCTTTCCAACGAGTAATCAAATAGTATATGTAAATCAAGAATGTTTGATTTCCGTTTACCAAAATCCACTCGCCTTTATCGTCTTTCACGGCAATTCCGATACGGTCAGCGTCGGGGTCAGTCGCCATTACGATGTCTGCGTTGGTTTCTTTCGCTTTTTCTACCGCCATAGCAAGAGCAGCCGGTTCTTCCGGATTTGGAGAAATAACGGTTGGGAAATTGCCGCTAATCACATTTTGTTCAGGTACGTCGATGATATTGGTGAAACCATACGCACGCAAAGCATCAGGTACAAGCTTTATTCCTGTGCCGTGGATAGGTGTGTAAACGATTTTCAGGTCTTTGTTGCGTTCGATAGCTTCAGGAGAAAGTATCAGCGTTTTGATTTTATTCAAAAACAGTTGGTCAACTTCTTTACCGATAATTTCGATTAAATCCTTGTTACCGTCGAATTTAATATCGTTTACATTTTTGATTTTATCAACCTCATTAATTACGTTTTCGTCGTGTGGCGCAATCATTTGTGCACCGTCATTCCAGTATGCTTTGTAACCGTTGTATTCTTTCGGATTGTGCGACGCAGTGATGATAATACCGCTCTGACAGCCGAAATGACGGATTGCAAAGGAAGTTTCCGGAGTAGGGCGTAGGTCTTCAAAAAGATAGACTTTAATACCGTTTGCCGAGAAAATATTGGCTGATATTTCTGCAAACTTACGGCTATTATTACGGCAGTCGTGACCAATTACAACGCTGATTTGTGGTAAATCCGGAAATTGCGAAAGCAAATAATTGCTCAATCCTTGCGTAGCAGCTCCCACCGTGTAAATATTCATTTTATTCGTTCCGGCACCCATGATGCCACGTAGTCCACCGGTTCCAAATTCAAGGTCTTTGTAAAAAGCCTCGATTAATTCCGTTTTATCTTCTGCATCCAAAAGCTGTTTTACTTCAGCTTTTGTTTCTGCATCGTAATTACCATCGAGCCACACTTGTGCGCGAGCGGTAACTTCTTTTAATAGTCCATTTTCCATATCGTTGAATTTATGTTTGTTATTGTTAGCAGTTTACAGTTTACAGTTTTCAGTTAAAAGTTTACAGTTAACAGTTAACGCAATTATGTATATGAATTTTTAATTTTCTTTTACTCCAAATTTTCCGGGATTGTTTAACATATAAGTTAATAGTTTTCTTACTTCCCTGTTAAGTTCAACATGAACTTGATGTTCTTCTGTATTGATATAATTGCAATGAAAAGCAAAGTCCAACCAAACTTCAGTTTCACTATTTTCACTTATACAATCAACCATTTTTGCATGAAAACTTTTTGGATAAATCCGTTTACGATAAGCTTCAGCTATTGTTGAACATACTGAACGCGAAGATCGTCTTATTTGATCAGTAAGTGAATATTTTTCTTCTTTTGGAAATTTATGAGATAAATCAAAAATTTTCATTGCGACAGAAAATGCTTTCTGATAGGCAAATAAATCTTTAAAATCACTGTAATTCATACATCTATAGAAAAATACTATATAACAATTACTTAATTTTAGTAAAAAACTATAAACTAAATATTTTGTACTGTAAACTAAGTACTTTGTACTGTAAACTAAGTACTTTGTACTGTAAACTCATTACTTAGTACTGTAAACTGGTCAATTACTTCTTAATATTCGGCATTTCCAGTCCGTAAGCTTTTTTCTTGTCTTCAGCTTTTAGTAAGAATGCTACGCCAATAGCCAATAATCCTAAAGTTGCAAAAATAACCATTGGTAATGTGTAGTCGTAGTGCGGTTTCAC
Source organism: uncultured Paludibacter sp. (assembly GCA_964498765.1). Lineage (GTDB taxonomy): Bacteria > Bacteroidota > Bacteroidia > Bacteroidales > Paludibacteraceae > UPXZ01. The sequence goes on from CAZCIU010000101.1 coordinate 3,801, forward strand.
GCCTTGTGAAGCAACTAAATCTGCATTGGTGATACAATATTTATCCAATACCGTTCCAATCAAAAGCGGCACAAGCATAAGTCCGATATTTTGCACCCAGAAAATCAAAGAATAAGCTGTTCCAAGAAGTTTCTCCGGAATGATTTTTGGAACTGAAGGCCACATTGCTGAAGGGACTAATGAGAATGTAACTCCCAGTAAAAGAATAAGTAAAATAGCAAAAGCCGCAGAATTTATTGAAGGTAAAGCAAACAAAGAGTGAACAATTAAAAGCATTACTGAGCCCAGCAACATAATGGATGCACCTTTTCCTTTTTTGTCGTAAATATTACCAAATAATGGCGTCAGAATGATAGTTCCAAATGGAAGCAAGCTTGGAATAGCTCCGGCAAATTTAGGATCCACGCCGTATTTATTTACCATAAGGTCCGCTGCATAATACAAGAATGGGAATACACCTGAATAGAACAATACACAAAGTAATGCGATTAGCCAGAAACCTTTGTTTTTGATCACAATTAAAATGTCTTTTACTTTGAATTCGTCATCTGCAGAACTGTCGTCAGTGTCCAATTTGGCTGCAGCAAGCGATTTGTCCAGTTCTTTATCTTTGAAAGTATAGTAGAAAAACGCCAGGAAACCGGCAACTAAAAGACCTAAACCAAGCATAATCGGAGCCGAAAGTGCTATGTTAGGCAATGCGCCTTTTCCTAAAAGTGATGCGGCAATCGGAGCCGGAATAGCCAATGCAAGCGCTGTTCCCATACGTGCCATTGCCATTTCAAGACCCATAGCGAGCGCCAGTTCTTTGCCTTTAAACCATTTTACAATAATTTTTGAAACGGTAATACCGGCAATTTCAACACCAACACCGAAAACACCAAAACCAAGTGCTCCAACGATGATTTGATTGCTAACTCCGAAAGTTTCACCATCCATTGGCCAAAGCTGGCGAATAGCGGCAAACTGCAAAAATGTACCCAAAACCATAGTGAGTGTAGCTCCAAGTCCGGTGAAACGAATTCCGATTTTATCCAAAATTATTCCACCAAAAATCAACATCAAAAAGAATACGTTAAACCATCCGTAGGCTGAATTCCAGAAACCAAAATCGGTACTGGACCATTGGAAGTAATCTTCTAGAAGTGGTTTTAAAGGTGAAATTACATAGTTGATGTAATATCCGGTCATCATTGTAAAGGAAACGATGAGCAATGCTGTCCAACGTGCTTTCTTAGAATCACGCAAGGTGGTAATAATTTTTTCTGTCATAAAATATTAATGTTAAATTCACTATTAAGCTACAAAGCTACTTATTTTTTTCAAAAAAAAGACATTCTGCAATTAAAAAAAGACTAAAGTCTGTGTAAGTACTAAAATTTTACAAAAAATGATTACATTTGCATATAAATAGCCTACACACTGTGACAGGTAGTATATTACTGTGTCCAATAATCTTGATTTTGAAATAATAATATGGATTTTACAACCATTATTAAGCCTAAAAATAAACTTTTCGAAGTAGATTTTAAAGAAATCTGGCAATATCGTGATTTGCTCTCTATGTTCGTTAAACGCGATATTGTAACTCAATACAAACAAACCATCCTCGGACCTACCTGGTTCTTTGTTCAGCCTGCACTTACTACCGTGATGTACATGGTGGTTTTTGGCGGAATAGCCCAAATTAGCACTGATGGACTACCACAGCCGCTATTCTACCTTGCCGGGATTGTACTTTGGCAGTATTTTGCCGATTGCCTCAACAAAACTTCATCCACTTTTACTACCAATCAGAATATTTTCGGGAAAGTGTATTTTCCGCGATTGATTGTGCCGTTGGCTACCGTTACATCTAATTTATTGCGGATGGGCATTCAATTTCTGTTGTTTGTGTTGGTGTATTTTTATTTTGTATTTATTAAAGGTGTGGACATTGCTCCCAATACTTACGCACTACTAATTCCGGTTTTTATCGTGATGCTAGCCGGACTTTCCTTGGGTTTTGGAATTATTATTTCGTCCATGACCACCAAATATCGCGACTTGACAATACTCTTTACTTTCGTTGTACAGCTATGGATGTACGCCACACCGGTAATTTATCCAATGAGTACGATGCCGGAAAAATATCATTGGATTATAGCTCTCAATCCGCTGACTTCTATTTTTGAAGCATTTAAGTATGGAACGATGGGTGTTGGAACCTTCAGCTGGGGTCAATTAGGCTATAGTTTTGGTTTTATGATGGTGCTGATGGGAATTGGGGTGCTGGTGTTTAATAAGGTGCAACGCTCATTCATGGACACTGTATAAATACAAATTACATTTATACGAATTAGAAGAATGGTGGAAATTATTTATAAGGAGGAAAGTTATCGAATTATTGGTTCGTGTATGAAGGTTCATTCGGAATTAGGTCCTGGATTTTTAGAAAGTGTTTATCAGGAAGCCTTGGAAAAGCAATTTCTTAAAGATAATATACCTTATCAACGTGAAAAGAAATTGAGCGTTCAATTTGATGGAGATGTCTTGAAAAAAGGATTTAGAGTAGATTTCCTTTGCTTTGATAAAATAATGGTCGAGTTAAAAGCAAGTTCTTTTATCAATAAGATGGATTACGATCAATTACAAAACTATTTGAAAACAACAGATATGCAATTGGGTTTATTGGTTTGTTTTGGAAGTAAAAGTTTGATTTATAAAAGAATAATTAACAAACGCACACACTAATTAGTATAATTCGTCTTCAATTCGTAAAATTCGTAATTATGACCGCTATAGAATTTAATAATATATCCAAACAATACCGCCT
>CAZCIU010000102.1:0-6574 GCA_964498765.1 uncultured Paludibacter sp.
GAAAATGTCTTATGCTCTAATTCCCTCAAAGCTAACAAAATACCTGACACAATTAAGGGTTTGTCTTTATCTTGAATACTACCATAATTCCTCAGATCTTCGTGTAGTTCCTCAGCTTCTTTCAGTATCTCTGCTGTTTCTTTCTCTATATTAGTATCTTCTTTTAAAATTTCTTTTGTGTAATATTCAATGATGTTTTCATCATTAAAAGAAATAAATGTCTCCACATCTGACAACTCAATATAATTCTTTCTTTCGTCAATAAAAACAGGACTTATCTTATGTCTTTTTTCATTACCGGAAACACCAATAGCTATTACTTTTTTGAAATTAGTTTTATCTATGATATGTTTGCCGTAAAATAAAGCGCCATTTACTGCAAAATCACAAATGCTTTTTGTTTCTTCACAAATTAAATCTGTATCTGTCCTTTTAATGTGATAATCAAGACTTGCCTTATCCTCAATTAAAATGACAAAATCTTTAACTACTCCAACATATTCAGGAAAACCAACATTTCCAGTTCCTTTTTTTGAAGCAGATTTAAGTGCATCGTTTATTTCCTTAATGTCACTTCCTTGTGGTGATAAAGTGAGAGTTGCTTCTTTCAATAATTCATAAACCCACAAATCAGTTATAATTTCTTTAGCCATCGTATTTATTTTTTCTTCCACAAAACTAATCATTTATTTTAAATCCCCTATCAGCCTTGTCCGATAATCTGTCTATTTTACAGGATTTTATTTGTGTATGTCATCGTTTTAAATTTATTCTGCCATTTTGACATTTATTTAGAGTTTGCATGGAAATTGCTCTTGAAATGTTACTAAAAGCTAAACAATGAAAGATGAAATAGCAAAATATTTACTCGAAAATTACTCCCAAGAAGATAAGTTAAGTTGGGACGAATTGGTGGCTGTAGTCTGGGATGAAATGTCGGATTCGTATATTATTGAGTATAATAAAGCTGTCGCGCTTTATAATTTAGCTGATTTTATTTTTACTAAGGATATTAAGCGACTGCTAAAAATCATGAGTGATTTTATCAGCAAATCCGCCTGTCGGGTTCAGTTGCAGCTTAACACCATCTATCGTTCAGTACTTATTCTATTCGGTATGTGTTCTTCACGCCCTGCCTATATTTACGCTGCTATTTTCGGCAGTTCCTCTACCCGCATTTTTTCATAGTTGTATTTTTTACAAAAATAAGTTCAGTTTTTTCTGCCTGAAAAAAAGTCTGACTGCATTCGCCGTTGATTTTCAACAAGCGAAGATTAGTTAATTAAGCGCCGTTAAGTCGGCTATTTACAAAACAATAAAAAATATTATTATGAATTATAAAACAAAAATAAACAGAGTAAACAACCATACGCTTGGTACATTGACCCTGCGTATTATTGAAACCGTGAATGAATCCGGTATCGAAGAAGCTAAAACGAGTAAGCGATTTCAAAACCTGCTGGAAGCTAACACAGCGTATCAGCAGGCTGTTAACCCGTTAAACGTACGGTTGATGTCCGAGCAGATTGAAGGAAAATTCGAAGAACGTGATTTACTTTTCACTCAAATGTACACGTACATTAAAGGTTTGACCGTGTCTGATGATGCGGATGTGAAAAGTGCCGCAATGAAAATTTATGAAGAAATGACCAAATTCGGACTTAATTTCAGTAAACTGCGTAAGGCGGATAAAACCTTGCGTTACATCCGAATAGTGGAATCATTGAAACAGACCGAATATGCGGAAGCAGTAACAACAACGCAACTCGCGGACAAGTTAAACGCATTGGATGACATTCAGCGTGAGTACGAGAACCTGTATATGAACCGCGGTAACCGTGTGGCCGGCAAAGTGACTGCAAGCCGTATCCGAAAGGAAATGGAACAGGCACTGAAAAAGCATCTGGATGAAACCGTATTTCTACTCAACAAGTACGAAACGGAAGATTGGAAAATACTTTATGCAAACATAACAAAACGTATCAATGAAGTAAGCACTACACTTTCTGCAAAACAACCGTCCCCGAAACAAAGCGAACTGAATCCCAAAACGGAAGAAGCATCTTAAACCCGGGTAAAGCGTAAACATAAATCCTGAAAGAAAAATCCGCAGTATGTAAATAGTGCGGATTTTTTTGTCGGAAACCACAAAACTTCGGTCATCCGGCTTCTGTTCACTTACGAAACTCGAAAAACTTCGGTCATGTGACTTCTGTTCACTTACGAAACACAAAACTACCCTTCCTTTTGTGTTTTGTTCACTTACGAAACCTAAATGACCAAGGTCATTTGACTTCCGTTCACTTACGGAACACAAAACTACCCTTCCTTTTGTGCTCTGTTCACTTACGAAACCTAAAAGTACCGGGTCATTTGATTTCCGTTCACGTACGGAAGCTAAATGACTGCGGTTTTGTGACTTCTGTTTTAAAATCTTTCAGGCAAAACGCCGCTTGTAACGTAGGTTTGCCGTTTTGTAAATGTAATTTGAATGGTTCGGTGCTACATCTGTCTGCGGCTGGCAGGCAACTCCATATTTTTTATTTTCGATTTTACTACCAATGGTACGGCACTCTGTGCCTTTCAGGTGCGTAGCACCAAACTATTTGTAGAAAATCAGTAGAAAAAGAGTAAAGGTGCGTAGCACCGAACCATTTTGTAGCAGTCACACCTCGCACCACATGATTGTATATATTTGATTCTTATCGGACAGCTATAATTCCCATCATCAAATCCAAATTACCACAAAGTTTTGAAGCCTCTACTCCACTTTCCTTGCAAAGCATTATAAAATAATTTAAAAATAAGTTCATTTTGTAAACTCCACTTTGCAAAATGAAATATTTTATATATTTTTGTAGCTGTTTTTAAGACTAATGGAAAGTTTTTATAAAACCCATAAATACCTGGTACAGAGCGTTGAATCTCCTGTCAGAAGACTACTGACCGACGAAATAGATTGGACGCATCGATTGATAGGCATTAAAGGGACACGCGGAGTTGGGAAAACGACATTTTTGCTCCAATACGCGAAGGACCATTTCGAGCCAACCAATAGACAATGCCTCTATGTCAATTTCAATAATTTGTATTTTACCACGCACTCGCTGATAGAATTTGCAGGTGAATTTTATGAGCAAGGCGGAAGAACCTTAATTCTGGATCAGATTTTCAAGTATGAAAACTGGTCGATAGAATTGCGTGAATGCTACGATACTTTTGAAGAATTGCACATAATTTTTTCCGGTTCATCGGTAATGCGCCTTGTGGAGGACAATGAAGACCTTCAGGATGTGGTTGCGCTGTATAATTTAAGCGGATTTTCATTTCGCGAATACCTGAACTTGAAAACGGGAAGTGATTTTCCAAAATATTCTTTAGCAGAAATATTAAGTAATCATAAAGAGATTTCAGAAAATATTTGTAATATTGTCAATCCGTTTGACCACTTTTCTGATTACTTGCACCACGGCTATTATCCGTTTTTCTTGGAAACAAGAAACTACTCGGAAAATCTGCTGAAGACTATCAACATGGTGATGGAAGTGGATATTTTACTTATCAAACAAATTGATTTGAAATATCTGTCCAAAATCAGAAAGCTGCTAAACCTGATTATGCAATGCGCACCTTGCACGCTGAATGTAAGCCAGTTGAGTGACGAAATCCAAACTTCTCGTTCAACGGTGATGAATTACCTGAAATACTTGCGGGATGCACGTTTACTGAATTTGCTGTATGCTGCCAGCGATGATTTTCCCAAAAAACCGCGGGCTGTATTTCCACAAAATACCAATATTATGCATGTTTTGGTAAATGAAGTGGATGATGAATGTGAAAAAAGAACATTTCTGTACAACGCGCTGCATGCAAAGCATAAAGTTAACCTGGGAAAAAAACACACTGACTTTTTAATTGACAATAACTATCATTTTGCTTTCGTTCCTAATCTGGAAAATAAAAAAGCAAATTCACATATCATTTACGCAGTAGATGATGTAAAATTAGGATTGAAAAATGAAATACCTGTCTGGTTGATGGGATTTTTGTATTGAAAGATGGGAGTTGGGAGTTGGGAGATGAAAGATAAGAGATAAGAGACATCAAACTTCAGACATCAGACATCAGACATCAAACATCAAACACCAAACAAAAAAAACAACAGCACAAGCAACGTGCTACTAACTATAAAAAACATTACTAACTAACTCAATAAGAAAATGGCAAAAGAAAAGAAATTTATTACCTGTGATGGTAATCAGGCAGCTGCACATATCGCGTATTTGTTCAGCGAAGTGGCTGCTATCTACCCTATCACACCTTCTTCTACTATGGCTGAATACGTAGATGAATGGGCGGCTTCCGGTAGAAAGAATATGTTCGGTGAAACTGTACTTGTAGAAGAAATGCAATCGGAAGGTGGAGCTGCTGCTGCTATGCACGGTGCACTTCAAGCCGGTACATTGGCTACTACATTTACCGCATCACAAGGTTTGCTTTTGATGATCCCTAATATGTACAAAGTAGCCGGAGAGTTACTTCCGGGCGTTTACCACGTTTCTGCACGTGCTATTGCTGCTCAGGCGCTTTCTATCTTTGGTGACCACCAGGACGTAATGGCTGTACGCCAAACCGGTTGTGCGCTATTCGCAACGGGCTCTGTACAGGAAGTTATGGACTTGGCTTCTGTGGCTCACCTGGCTTCTATCAAGTCACGTGTGCCATTCGTACACTTCTTTGATGGTTTCCGTACATCACACGAAATTCAAAAAATCGAAGAGATTGACGCCAAAGCTGTTCAGGCATTGGTAGATCAGGATGCTTTGAATGCCTTCCGTCAACGCGGTTTGAACCCTGAAAATCCTGTGGTTCGCGGAACGGCTCAAAACCCGGATATTTACTTCCAATCTCGCGAAGCTGCTAATCCTTTCTACGATGCTCTTCCGGGAATTGTAGAAGAATATTTAGATCAATTAGCTGTAATTACCGGCCGTAAATACGGATTGTTTGATTACTACGGAGATCCTGAAGCTGATCGCGTAGTAATTGCTATGGGTTCTGCTACCGAAGCTATCCGCGAAGGAATTGACCACTTGATGGAAAAAGGCGAAAAAGTTGGTCTTGTTTCTGTTCACTTGTATCGTCCTTTCTCGGCAAAACATTTCCTTTCTGTACTTCCAAAATCTGCAAAACGGATTTGTGTACTTGACCGTACCAAAGAACCGGGAGCTAACGGCGAACCTCTTTATTTAGATATTAAAGATGCTCTTTACGGAACAGAAAATCAACCGCTTGTAGTAGGCGGACGTTACGGGCTTTCATCCAAAGACTTTACTCCAGCTCAGGTATTTGCGGTATACAAAAACCTGGCATTGCCAACTCCGCGCAACCGTTTTACAGTAGGTATTGTAGATGATGTTACATTTACTTCTCTTCCATTGGGTGAAGAAATTTCACTGGGTGGCGAAGGTACATACGAAGCGAAATTCTACGGTCTTGGTGCTGACGGAACTGTTGGAGCTAACAAAAACTCCATCAAAATCATTGGTGACAATTCCAATAAATATTCTCAAGCCTATTTTGAGTACGACTCCAAGAAATCGGGAGGTTTCACCTGTTCGCACTTGCGTTTTGGCGACTCTCCTATCCGTTCTACCTATTTGGTTACCACTCCAAACTTCGTAGCTTGCCACGTTCAGGCATACCTTCGTCTGTACGATGTAACTAACGGATTGAAAAAGAATGGAACATTCCTGTTGAATACTGTTTGGAATGCTGAAGAAGTGAAAGACAATCTTCCGCTGAACATCAAACGTTATTTTGCTCAAAACAACATCAAGCTTTATATCATCAATGCAACTGACATTGCACACGAAATTGGTCTGGGTAACCGCACCAACACCATTCTACAATCAGCATTCTTCAAAATCACCAATGTAATTCCTTACGATTTGGCGGTTGAGCAAATGAAAAAAGCCATTGTGAAATCATACGGAAGAAAAGGTGAAGTAATTGTAAATAAAAACTACGCGGCTGTTGACCGTGGTGGTGAATATGTAGAAGTAGAAATTCCGTCAGAATGGGCAAATCTGGCAGATGAAGTAGAAGTAAACGACAACGTACCTGCATTTATCCGCGACATTGTTCGTCCGGTTAACGCTCAGAACGGTAACAGTCTGCCTGTTTCTGTATTCAAAGGTCGTGAAGACGGAACCTGGATCCAAGGAACTACCAAATACGAAAAACGTGGTGTGGCAGCATTCGTTCCTGAATGGGATTTGAATAACTGTATCCAATGTAACCAGTGTGCTTACGTTTGTCCACACGCTTCTATCCGTCCATTTATTCTGGATGCTGAAGAATTGGCAAAAGCTCCATTTGGAGAAGAACACACGCTGAAAACCAACGGTAAAGGATTTGAAGGTACTCGCTTCCGTATTCAGGTTGACGTGCTCGACTGTATGGATTGCGGTAACTGCGTGGATGTATGTCCGGGAAACAAAAACGGTAAAGCGCTGAAAATGATGCCTATTGAAGGTCAAAAACCAAATCAGGTAAACTGGGAATATTGTGC
>CAZCIU010000103.1:0-6553 GCA_964498765.1 uncultured Paludibacter sp.
AAGGCCGAGCGTGAGGCGTACAACGCCCTGACCGAGGCCATCGCCGACTCCGGCATCACCAGCGACAACGACGTCCCGCGAAGCGAGGCGTGGAAGCGTCGCAACATGGGCACCCTCCGGCAGGAACTTGAGCGGATCGAACGCGACCGCAAGGCCATGCACCAACTCGCCGCCGACCGCCGCAAGGCACACGAGGAGGAGGTCGCCCGGCAGAAGGAACTCGACAACAAGCGACAGACGGGCAACCGCGAACTGCCCGCCATCCCGAAGGCAGGCAAGCCCGGCGAACTCACCACCACCGTCGGCAAGGACAACGACGGCAACACGCTCTACGCGCACGCCTACGTCCCGAAGAAGGCTCCCCGTGGTGCGGGCACCCCCTACACCACCTCCGAGCGCCTCATGGCCGTACAGCGCGCCGCAGGTACGGACGACAGCCTCCCCATGCTCACCAGCGTCAACCTGCGCCGCTTCAACGGTGAGTCCACCGCAGTGCTGGCAGCCACCGACCGTTTCCGCATCGGCACCGCCGAGGTCGCCATCGAGACGGACATCGACGAGGACCTCGACATCAACATCCCGGGCAAGGACCTGGGCAAGTTCCTCAAGGCCAAGGGCAACGCCAAGTTGGATGGCCCCATCAAGATCACCCGCAACGGCAACGAGTACACGATGTCCCTGGGGGACAAGTCGCACACCTTCACCCCCATCGACGCGGACTTCCCGAACATCAACCCCCTGATGGTCAAGCGTGCAGGCAACGAGAACAACACCATCAGTGTCGACCGCCACGCCCTGGCCGACGTTGCCCGCGAGGCAGCCAAGTCCGGCGCGCGCAACAAGCAGATGCATATGGTGTCCGACGGCAAGGGCAACCTGGTCCTGTCCTGGGGTAACGAGTTCGGCGACCGGCACACCGCCACCGTGCCGTACCAGTACCTCGGCAACGACGTCGACCCGGCACTCACCCCCCGCGCCTTCAACCCCGCCTTCCTGGCCGACACGATGGGCGCGCACAACTCCCGCGACGCCCACCTCATCCTGCGCGACCCGACGCGCCCGGTGGGGGTCTTCCCGCCCGAGGATGACAACTCGGCCATCGCCGAGGGCCTCATCATGCCGGTGCGCCTCCCCGCGAACTTCGAGGGGAACACCCCGGCCAACGTGCCGTTCGACGCCGCATCGCCCGACGCTGGCGGACAGGGTGCCCTCAAGGCGCGCGTCAGTCGGCAGAAGTTCCTGGACGAGTCCGCCAAGCCCGACGTCGTGACCGTGCCCCGCGCGAAGATGCTCACCGCTATCCGCGCGGCGGTCAAGGGTGGTGCCGGGGCGGACGCCCGCGTCTACTTCGACGGCAAGGGCAACGCCTACGTCACCAACATGGCCCGCGCCACCTCCACCCGCATCGAGGGGGTGGAGGGCACCCGCTCGGGCTACTTCGACATCAACGGCCTCTCCCGGCTCCCCAAGACCGGCGACCGTCTGGCGTTCGCCCTCGACGAGCGCAAGACCGAAGGACCCTACGACGCGCCCAACGTGTTCAGCCCCCACGGGGAAGGCGTGGCACCGGAAGCCAAGAAGGTCGACAACCTCCGTGAGGGCGTCGACACCGACGGCAACGCCCGGTTCTACACCATGACCACGGGCGACAGGCCCGGGTACATCGCCGATGAGATCACCACCGCCGAACTCAAGAAGCGCTACATCGACGAGAAGACGCACGACCTCAAGAAGGACGGCGGCATCGAGGGTGCCCTGCGCCTCATCTTCGATGACGCTACCGGCGGCAACGACGGCGGCGGCAACGGCGGGGGTGGCGGCAAGCCCACCCCGGATCCGAAGGACACCCCGCAGGGCGGCAAGACCCCGCCGAAGGCCACCCCGCCGAAGCCCAAGGCCAAGGCCGAGCCGAAGCCGAAGGCCAAGGCCGAGCCGAAGCCGAAGGCCAAGGCCGAGCCGAAGACCTACCCGCCGGGCAAGTCCCCCGCCAACGTCAAGGCCATCGCCGCAGCGAAGGAGAAGTACCAGCCCGACAACAACGAGGGTGGGCGCGAAGACGTCTTCTTCCGCCGCGCCGCCTACGAGGAGGCCATCCGCCAAATCGAGGCCGACCCGACGATGGACACCCCGCCGGACTTCACCCAGGAGACGCTCACCGCAGCCGCCGCCGAACGGTTCAAGGACGTGGTGAACACCCCCTCCAAGTTCGATGCTGTGGTCCTCGACGACGGCGCGCCCGCCCCCAACCCGGAGGCCCGCGTGTACCGCCGCGCCAAGGACGGTATCTACGAGTCCTCCGAGCCGGTCCTGTGGTCCAACTACGGCGACGGCCCGTCCCTCAAGGACCTCAAGTCGCCGAACTACCGCATCGTCGTCGGCGACCGTGTTGCCCGGTTCAAGGCTATGGGCACCACCCGCGACGGCACCAACCGGAGCGTCCTGCAAGTCCAGTTCGACGACGGCACCGTTGAACTGATCCCCGCGAAGAAGGTCAAGGTTCCGACCACGGTTATCAACGGCATGACCCGGGAGCCGATGACGGTGGAGCGGACCATGTGGGAACTGCCCGTGGCCAAGCGCGTCAACCGGGATGGCGGCAAGGCCATGAGCGACGCCGCCGTCGCCGACTACCTCAACGCCGTAAACGTGAGGCGCCGCGTCCAGAACCACGAGTCCGTCGACGGTGAACGCAACCGCCTGGCCATCTTCTACGCCGACAAGTTGGCAGACAACGTGTCCGGCCAGTGGGCCAAGTCCAAGGCCACGACCAAGATGTACAGGTGGGGCAACGCCACCCCGAAGGCGTCGACCAAGGCCACCACCCAGGCCGACACCACCAACGCCAACGGCAAGATCGAGGCACGCCCCAACCTCCACGACGACATCGCCTCCCGCTACGGTGCCGGGCCGATCCGCGACTTCGAGGACATCGACGTTCCCAAGAACGAGTGGAAGGTCAAGCGCGGTTACCGTGGAGACTTCACCGACGAGGAGCGCCGCATCCTCGACGCGACGAAGGCCGGTCTGTACGTCCCGGACTACCTCAAGGAAGCCATCTACGAGCGGGGCAAGATCAGCCGCGCAGCGCTGTCCGACGCCATCGGCCACAATGAGCAGACCGCCGAGAACCGGCGCAAGCAGTTCGCTACCCGCGTGAGCCGCTACGCGGACTTCGACCGCCGCGCCAAGGAACTGCGCCAGTCCAAGGACTACGACCCCGCCGAGGTCGCAGCCCTTGAATACGCCGCCACACGCGAGTTCTACGAGGCAAGCGCGCAGGCCCCGACCATGCTCCACCTCGGGGATCGCGGGCAGGCCGTCTTCGACATCCTCAAGGAGAACGACCTCCCCGCCCACCTGTTCCGCAGGAACTGGACCAAGGCCCGGAAGATGCAGGAAGCCAAGGGCATGGTCGCCGCCGCGCAGACCAAGCCCGAGGCAGTGCGCCGCTACTACGACGCCATGAAGCGGGCCGAAGACACCCTCGCCAACCTCCGCAACGAGCCGGGGTCGGGGGCTAACGTCCTCGCGCACGCCCGCGCCAAGAACGACGCATGGCACGCAGCACACGACCTCCCCGAGGTCTTCCAGTACCGCGTCATGCACCAGGCAACCACCCCGCGTGGCAACAACGCCTGGAAGGACGACTACAGCGAGCGTTTCCTCACCGACGCCCAACTGCAAGAGTTCCTCAACTCGTACGAGCCAGGCAGCCTCACCGGCAACTTCGAGGGCGTCCGGTCTGTTGCCGACACCCCGGAGGTCAAGACCCTCGGGAAGATCACCAAGACGGCACAGGGCGGAGCCTCGCACGAGGAACTGGTCAAGCAGGTCGACGAGCGCCTCAAGCACTTCCAGGCCGAGCAGCCGGAGAACTGGCACACCTACGACACCGACAGCAACGGCATCGCCAAGGACGTCCGCAAGAACGGCTACCCGATGGCAACCCCGCAGATGCTGGCACAGGTGGACAACCTCCTCGGTGTCGGCGCCGCCGCCCACGAGTTGATCGGCGAAGACATCCGCAAGGCGCGCGCCGCCTACAACGCGGAGCGCGCAGCGTTCACCGGCGACAAGAAGGGCGCGCAGGAACTTGCGCAGCGTCACATGCAGACCATCGCCGACGCCCTGCGCCGCGAGTTCCCGGAGAAGTTCGGGCACGGCCTCAAGGGCCTCACCTTCGGTCGGTGGGACGGCGTGGAAGGTGCCATCGGCAGCGAGCACACCCAGCGGAAACTCAAGGGCAAGGCAGTCCGTTCGGAGACGCTGGACCGCGTGTCTCACGCCGTCGGCTTCTTCCCCAAGGAATGGGTGGAGCGCTTCAATGCTGTCGGCGGCTCCTACGTCGGCAAGGAGGAGAAGCGCCAGTACGCAGTGGACTACGCGCTGGCACTGTCGGATAACCCCGGCGCGGAAGGCTACTCGGTGGACCTGCATGAGGTTGCCCACCACATGCAGAAGATCCTCCCGGGACTGTCTGACCTTGAGCACGCCTTCATCTCCCGCAAGGTCGGAGACGACCCCCGGCGTAACGGCATGGCGGAGTCCGGCTACCGACTGCCGAATAACGTCCCCTACTACGTGGGCCGGTTCTACGGCGGTAACCACAGCACCATCCGCCGTGGCGACTCGACCGAGGTGATGACGATGGCCATGCAGGCCATCTTCGAGATGAGGGACCCGGGCACGCATATGGGCGGCGAAGGATCGGAAATGATCGAGTTCGCCCTGGGCGCTATGCTTGCCATCGACGGTGCAGCCAAGCACGAAAGGACCAACTAGCCATGACGTTCCGCATGGAGGCCACCTATGGAGTGGCCGATAAGGACGATGACCACCCGGACATCGTGAAGTTCGACCTTGAGCCGGACTTCGTTGAGTACGACGGCCAGAACTACACGGCCAGCGAGTCGGTCCTGCGCGAGTTGAACGCCGCCGATGGGGAGTTCCACTACAGCGACGACAAGGGTGCCCTTGCGGCACGCATGGAGGCGCGCCGGTCCCCGTGGCACTGGTATCAGGCGGGCCTCGCCATCCTGGGCTACCTGGGCGACGGTGAGCCGTCGGTGAAGGGCGATGCACCGGAGCCGGGGCCGGAGGCCCTTGAGGACCTCAAGATCGCGTACGAGCCGGATGACGTCGACCTCACCGAGGATGGCGACGAGCCGGTCGACGTGGACAATGAGGAGACGCTCGACGTCCCCGACCTGTCCGGCACCACGTTCTAGCCGCACACACGCCGCAGCACCCCCGTTTACTGTCATGGTGGCCGGGGGTGTTCGCCATCCCACGAAAGGGGAATGTCATGTCGAAAGGCACGGGCGGAAAGATGGGCCTGCCGCACACAAAGGGCCTGGTGGAGTATTGGACGTCTGGCCCGGGATTAGCCCGCTGGATGATGGACCCGCACCCGTACACGGCGCTCACGCGCGCGTTGCGGGAGGAGGGTGTACCGAAGCGGTACATCAACGGGTTGGCCGCTGAATACTTCCGTCTAGTCTTCAAGATGTATCCGGGGCAGCGTCCCCGTAACAAGGACTAGGAGACGCAGAAAACCCCCGCCCTCGACTGGCTTGCGGCCAGGAGGCGGGGGTTTCCACACCTAGAAAGAATCACGCATGAATGACGCTCCCCATAAGGGATGGCAACAACTCATCGTGCGCCTGCGGTTACCAGCCGCAAGCAACACCCACTATACCACCCCCCACTATCCCGCCAACTTGACAAGAACGGATACGCCCCCATGCCCCCGATGAACACCCCGCAAAGTGAACCGACCGCCGCCGACAAGCAGGCCATGCTCGACCTGCACGCCCAGGGCTACAGTGTCCGCGAGATCGGGCGTCGCGTGGGCTGGAACCATGCCACCGTAGGCCGCCACCTCAACCGCATGGGCGCCGACATGGACCGCTCCCAAACCGCCGAAGCCACCGCCGCCCGCGTCCGCAAACTCAACGAGCGCCGCGTCGCACTCGCCGAAGCCCTGTTCGAGGACGCCCTTAGCATGCGCAACCGCGTGTGGGATGAGTACGTCGTCGTGACCAACGGCCCCGAAGGTCCCGACAAGGTGCTCCTCGATGAGCCACCCCTCAAGGAACAAGCCGACGGCATCAAGGCGCTACACACCACCATCGACACCATCGACCGCCTCCTCGACGGTGCATCCAACCCCGAGGCCGACGCCGCCAAGAACGTCATCATGGGCATCTTCGACGGACTGTCCAAGATGTTCGCCACCGACCCCGGGTCCGGTGTCGACCCCGACGACCGTGACCACGACTACGACATCGCCGACGACCCCAACGAGAACAAGCGCACCGACGACGACGAGGACGACGACGACGGCATGGTGTGGGTCGACTGCGACTGCGACAACCCGGACAACTGCGACTGTGAGGAGTTCGAGGAGGAGGACGCCGAATAGTGGCCGCCCACACCCGCGCCCGTAAACGCCGGGGCCGCCGGATCCCGAACCCCAACAAGACGCTCAACCGCGTCAACGGCCTACCCCTATCCCCGAAGCAGGCACGCAGCATGTCGCGCGCCACCGCCC
>CAZCIU010000104.1:0-6455 GCA_964498765.1 uncultured Paludibacter sp.
GGTATGGTAAATGCTTGAAAAATCAAATTATTTATATGTTCATCACTAAAGCTATAACCAATAGTAACAAGGATATTATTGTTCTGCATTAGTTTTTTCTGAAATTCACGAAATAAATCTGAATATGGACTGCCAAGACTGGCGTTATACTTTAAAGGTGTTGGATGAATCATTATGGTGTCTTCTTTTTCTAATACTTCAAAAGTGGGTTCTTGTATTTCGCTAACTTTAAATAGTCTGTTCTCTCCACTTGATTGAACCCAGTTGACTGAACCGTGTAATTTGTATAAGTAGAAGAAGTTGTCTATAACGCTCCATTTTGATTGAGATAAATCCATTTTTTCGGCTAACGCGTAATTAAATATTGCAGGATTAAAAAATTTACTAATCCCGCCTGTAAAACCATTTACGTAATGAATTCCCAACAAATCCATTGCTCGTTCCGAATATAAGTCATAATTTGTTGTGAATATATTTAAGCGTGGCAAAGTGGAATTGCGAGCAAGTAGCTTTCTGTAGAATTGTTTATATAGTTCAATTAATGGTAAGTCTTTGGTAACTTTGTTTTCATCAGGTTTTGAGTTTTTATCATTTAAACATTTCTGTAAAATGAAATTTCTAGCATCAAGCACAATGTCTTCAATTTTTTCAAAATCCATTAATTCAGCAAATGGTTTTGATTTATATTTGATTTCTATTGAGTTGGATTTTTCTTCTTTGTCAAGAGTATTGGAAAAATAAAAAGAAAGACTATGTAATGTTGATAGAAAAGCCTCAAGATTTTTTTCGAATATTTCTTTATCTACGTCAATGTTCAGTTTATTTTTCAGCCACTTTTTTTTCTCTTTAAACTTTTCAGATTGATAAAATTCAGTTGCCATCGGTGTCATAACGGGTATCCCAATTTGAACTTTCTTTTTTTGAAGTTGTTGTTCTGGCACTTCAATAGAAGTCGAATCAGCAACTTCCTCTTGTGTCATATCCTCATAAGTGCTGTTTTCCTGAGAATTATCATTCTCTTGAATTTCTGGCTCAATTAAAATTTCATAAGATGAACATCCACTTCCCAATAGAAATGAAAGATTTTTATTATCAAGTACTTTTAGAAATGCACCTTGAATTTTTTTTAGTTCTTTCGAATTATCAGCTTGTTCTTCATAGTTGTACTCAAGAATATTATCCTTGCCCTTGTAAAAAAATATATTCATTGGTAATAAAAATTAGAATAAATAAAGAAGTATCATTTTCAAAGATACTTCTTTATTCTGACACTTCAATTCGTCTAACCAAATTTATTTTACAACCTTTTTACTAATTTCAAAAAGAGTTTAATGTTTAATGAAGAAATACAAATGCTTCTCCGAATTGGATATGAATAAATGGATTACTATCAATATCTGTTTCCCACCAAAAGCACCAATATTAATTATACGAACCAGCCCTTCAATACACCGCATTCGGCTACTTAACCACCCCGAAACAAACAAAAAAATCATATTTTAAGACCATAAGGGCACGCCCTATCGCGGGTTTTTGCTTCTTTTTGCCCGCTTGTATTCAAAAAGAAGTCCCCCGAAGGCATTTTCAGCCTTGGGGGGACAATCAACAAACAGTCAGAAAAAAATAAAAACATTCCGTTTCCTTTCTCCTTGCAGGGAAAGTCCCCGAAGGGGGGATAGGGGTTTTATGCCGTCATTCGTTCTCGGATAAGATGCACATTCCGGTTCACGATTGAAACGATTTGGTCGTGAAATTCCGTGTTCTGGTTGAAAAGTCCGCGAGATTGAATAACTTGAAAGCTTTCCAATGAAACTTCTACCGTTTCAATCCGTTGTCCATCAATCTGTGCCGAAAACACAAGCGTATCGGGTTTCAAAAAATACTCGTTCGTGAACACGCAATGTTTCAACGTGTTTCCTTCTTCGTAAAATTCGTTCACATCCTTCAAAACCCGAATGTGCAACTTCCCTTCCGAAAATTCCAATCCGATAAAATTCGCTTTCAAATCGCTGTAAGCCTGTTCGTTTTGCAGTAACTGTTTCCGCCGTTCTTCTCGTTTTTGGTGTTTGTTCCACGTCTGTTTTTTAAGCATCCACCGGTCGTGTTCCGCTTTTAAATCAGTAGGACAAACAAATTTTGCGTTCGACAAATCTTTCCCGAAAAACCGCAGTAAATTCACATAATCGCACCACAACGACGCATCCGAAACGGCGTATTTATTGCGAATACAGATACGGATACTTGCCCAAAAATCGGCAATATCTTTCGACCGTTCGACGGAAAAATAGCGAAACAAACCAATCTGTCCCGATTTCAGCAAAGTTTCCATCCGGCTGTCCGTGAGGATATTTCTGAAAAAATTACGTGGCAAAAGTCCGTAAAAATTGCCACGAAAACCGTTGCGTTTCACTTCGGGAATAAAACGTTTATGCGGATATACGGCAACGGGCGAAACCAGATGCGCCTGCCGTTCTTGGCGGATTTCAAGGGCAGACGACCAATTCCAAACATCGTAATACAACACGTTCATACTTCGCGAACGTGCCATTATCGCACACTTCCCGTTGGGTGCTATCCAATGCTGCACCACTTCCCGACAATGCAAACGTGCCGGACTGCCCACTCGGCAATGTTTTTCCAAAAAGAAATACCTCAAAACTTGAAAGCTGCCGCAAACGGTATAAATTCCGTAATATTCGGCTTGTTTGAACGACTGTTTGCGTGTGTCAATCACTTTCAATTCAGCTTGGCAATGGGGACACGTGCAGCTGCAAATGCTCTCTGCTAACGTGTGTCCGCCCGCCCACGAATGCCCGCATTCCAAACACGTGAGCTTGCCGTTTTTCAGCCGTCGGGCTTGATGTTCCAAACAGTTTTGAAATGCCCAATCCCGTTGTTTTCGGGTAATCGGTGCAAGTCGCTTACTTTGTTCGGCGACTTGCTTTTGAAATTTCGTTTTCGGTTTCATAGGTCAAAAAGGCTTTTCTGAACACTTGGTTCCGTTTGTACAATCGGGCGTTTTCTCGCTTTCGTCATACGCTCGTAAGCATCGTTTTCGGCACGTTTCAGTGCATTCTGCCGTGCTTGTTCCTTTTCCTCGGCAGTTAATTCAACGGTGTGATTAACGATTACTCGGCAGTCGATAGGGTTGCCCACTTCGATATTCTGCTCATCGTAATAATGCACTGCCATCGAGTAGATTTCTTCATCGCAAAAACCATTGCAACCGCTCTGTTTCACGCAATTAAGTATGTAGGTAATGCACTGCTCAATGCTTTTATCGGGATTGCTGAATGAAACGGCAAAATGTTTATCCGTTTCGGCTCTGTCCCGCAAAAAGCTTTCTATCGTGTTTTGGAAATGTTCTGTTGTTTTCATTTTTCTGAATGTTTAGCCCCAAACCCCCAAAGGGGGCTTTATGAGGGTATTAATTAATAAAGTTGAATGATTTTAATGCTTTCTTGATGATAGTTCAGAATATCCGAAATGGAAAATTCCGAAGTAAAAAACTCATCACCGGAATGTTTTCCGTGAGCGGTGTACATTGCCGTTCCGCATCGGTAGAACGTTAAGCGATAGCTGTCCAAACGGTTTTCCGGTGCGGAAAACGTTTCCGGCTCATTCTCTTCCATTTCCACGAATGTCCAATTTCTTTCGCCCAAAATACGGTCGATTTCAGTTTGTCCTATTTCGTCCGTGTGGTAAAAATCAACCGAAGTATCATAAAATTTGAGCGATGCAAAACACATTTCATTCTCGATGGATTGCGTGGTGTTCAGCCATTGTGTCGCCAGTTCCCGCCATTGTGCGGTGCAATGGATAAGTGCGAAGCAGCAGTTGTCCCAATCGCTGTTGGTATCGGCTTTTACCAAAATATAATCTGTGATGTTGGATGATGTTTTCATTTTTCTGAATGTTTTTGATGATTAAAATAATGTTGCCAAAATCAACCCGATTACGGCAATAATAAACGCCCATTTCAGCAATTTGAAGAAAAGGAAAAGCGTTGCTCGAACAATGAATTTCAGCACGGCAAACGTTGTGAAAATCAATGCAAGCGTTATTGTTTCTTCGGTAGCGATAACCGAAACGGCATACACCGTTCCGATTATCAGTACTGTGGCAATTATCAGCCGTAAGGGGATTGATTTCATAGCGTTATCGGTTTGAAAGTGATAAGAAATTACGCTCGATAATTCGCTCAAAAGTAGTGTCGTCGTTGTACTCGTCTTGCGTGATGTCGACACTTCTCATTGGTCTTTTATTGTGTTCCCATTCGATGTAGTTTCGCAACGAAAAGAGTTTCACAAAGCCGTTTCCTTTCAAATAAGCGGTTACGAAAGCATGTCGGTGTCCCACTTGGCACATCAAATGTTCGGTCTGCTCGCACGGTTTGTTGCCGTCCACAACTGCCATTAACTGTACTTTTACTTTCACGGTGTTTCTTATTGTCGTTTTCATTTTGAATAGAATTTACTGTGTTAATACGTCTTTTATTTCCTGCCAATCTACCCACATTTGCACGAATTTCGAGAATGAATTGCCGTTGTAATTCTTGCTTTGCAATATTCGATACTCACGGAAATTGCGTGCTTGCGTGATGATGGTTCGGTGTGATAGTGTGATAATTTTCATACGGCTTGCGGTTTAAGTTCCTCATACAAGGCTTCTCCGTTGCAGAAATTAGCGATTTTTCGTACTTCCGTGTAACCGTAATCGGCTTTGATTTTATCAAGGATTTTATCCGCTTCCGTCTTTTCCAATGCAAACAGAAACTCGAAAAGTGCATCAAAAGGCTTGTAATCATTTAGTGGTGCGGTATGGACTTGCCTTACAAGTTTTCGTAGCTCTCGCTTATTAAATTTGTAGGCTTTAAAATCATTAATAATCTCATTGACAATGTATTCCACGTCATTGTCGTACGTGAAGAAATTGTCCAAATACCGTTCATCGGGCGTATAATCAATGCAAGCACTCGAATAGTAAGCTGCCGTAATCACAATATCAAGCATGTAAAAACGGTTGCGATATTCATCCAAATAATAACTCGGATAATTGCGGTTACAGCCTTGCACGTATTCAAGATGTTTGGGAACATTCTCGAACGTAAAATCATCGTCTTGCACCACGATACAGCGGTTTTCAAAGGCAAAATTATTGGTACTCATAGCGTTTTTGTTTTAGAAGTTCCACACATTGTTTTACTATTTCACCCACCGCTACAGGCTCTTTACCACAGTTTATGCGGTAATGTGAGGAGGTGTCGCTTCGTTTCCCGAAGTCTTTTTCTGAATATTTTTCTGACTGTTTCATAACTTCTGACATTTTTTTTTGCGTCCAAAGGTCGGAGTATGCCTGTTTCGTTTCGCGGGCTTTCAAAAGGTAGTGTTATCGGCGGATGCAAGGTTTTGGCAAAAAATACGCTCGCCCGAAGGGAAAGAGGAAGATTTTTTCGCCAAACCACCGGCTCGACCTTGCAATCTGTCGAAACACGTTTTACCTTTGCCCGAAGAACGAAACAATACGCTGCCTTTTTGAAAAAAGCGGGGAAGAACAATAATGAAGTCAGAACAAAAACTTAATAGTACGAAAACGAAGAAAGGATAATCTCTTTACAGAAACTATCCTTTTCACAGAAGTAGAGAAATGGAAATCAAGCTATGCTTTCAGACTTTCCAGAAGGCTGTTATTTTCGATTACGAGTTGAATTGTACCCGTGAGTTCGGTGTAAAGCAGGTCGTATTCCGGCTTTTCGTCAAACGTATCATCGGGATTGTATTTGTCAATGGTTGCTTTCACGGCATCATTTTTCAGTAGTAGCAAACTCAATTTCGAGGTAAGTTCGGCAGGCACTTCGGCTGAAAATTCGTTATCGAGAATTTGCTCGATAAAAAAGAATTCCGAAAAATGCAGTCCTTCAAACAATACCTGCAACGCGGTTTCGTCGGCTTCGGCAGGCGTTGCACCCGCCAGAAAACTTTCCTCATAAACTTTTGCCGAGGCATCGGAACGCTCGGCGATAAACCGCTCGTCGCCCAACCGGTGCGGATGATAGTCTTTCAAGTAAGTTTCCAACCTCAATCGGTAATACGATAATTCTTTTTTTTCTGTTTTCATAATGTGAGTGTTTTAGGGGTTAATATTCATTGAATTAGAAAAGCTTCCCAATTTTGCAGACAATGCCAACATGTCTGCCTCTAACTTTTTATTGGTAATTTTCGCATAGATTTGCGTAGTTTGAATTTTATTATGTCCGAGCATTTTTGAGACGGTTTCAATCGGAACACCCTTGCTTAAACTCATTGTTGCGAATGTATGACGTGCGAGGTGCGTGGTAAGCAGTCTTTTTATTCCGCACAGATCACCGATTTCTTTGAGGTAAGCATTCATTTTCTGATTTGACAAAACGGGAAGAAGTTTTTCGTCTTTTCTTGTTTCGGCGTATTTTTCAATTA
>CAZCIU010000105.1:0-5905 GCA_964498765.1 uncultured Paludibacter sp.
CGACCTTTGGGTTATGAGCCCAACGAGCTACCACTGCTCCACTCCGCGATGTATTTTGTGACTGCAAAGATACTGCTTTTTTTCAATTTACCAAAATTTAATTTGCAATTTTAAGCAAAGTGACTGCAATTCCCCTTGAAATGGAGCAATAATAAGCCTCGTTTATACGTTAGAAATCGAAATTTATACAATAAAATTAAAGTTTTGATATACTGATTATCATTTTTTTATGTCTTAATAAAAAAAATGTCGTATA
The DNA here is from genome assembly GCA_964498765.1 of uncultured Paludibacter sp. Classification (GTDB taxonomy): domain Bacteria; phylum Bacteroidota; class Bacteroidia; order Bacteroidales; family Paludibacteraceae; genus UPXZ01. The sequence continues at coordinate 257 of CAZCIU010000105.1, forward strand.
TTTGCACCTCATTTTAAAAACTGTATTTTTTTAATCATTTAATTATAACAATTTTTCCATGCAAAACAAAGGGCTTGTAAGAATTCTTGGGATTGCGCTTGCGCTTATTTGTTTGTTCTATTTGTCATTTAACTTAGTGACAATGAGATATGAAAACAAAGCGGAAGAAGTGGCGGCTTTAGCTAAAGCTAATTTTGAAAAAAGCAACGCACTGGCAAATCTATCAGCAAAAGAAAAAAGTTCTCAATTGGATAGTATAGGCAACAGAGCTTATTATAACTTCTTAGATTCAGTTGGGAAACAAAAAGTTTATTTAGGTTATACTCTAAAAGAAGCACGTCAAAAAGGTGTGAATTTGGGTCTTGACTTGAAAGGTGGTATGAACGTAACCTTGGAAATCTCCGTACCGGACATTATCCGCGCGTTATCTAATTACAATACTACACCTAATTTCAATCAGGCAATCCAAATGGCTACCGAGCGTCAAAAAACAAGTAGCGGTACTCAGTATCTTGACTTGTTTGTTCAGGCTTACAAAGAGATTGATCCTCAAGTGAAATTGGCTACTATCTTTAGTACATTTGACCTGAAAGAGCAAATCTCACTAAGTAGCACAAACGACCAGGTGTATGCTGTGTTGAAATCAGAAGTAGATGCTGCTATCAGCAACTCTTTCAACGTATTGCGTACTCGTATCGACCGCTTCGGTGTTATCCAGCCAAACATTCAAAAACTTGAAAACTCAGGTCGTATTTTGGTGGAACTTCCGGGTGTAGAAGAACCTGAACGTGTTCGTAAACTGCTTCAAGGATCTGCAAATCTTGAGTTCTGGCCAACTTATGAGCTAAGTGAAATTATTAATAATATTGTAGAAGCTAATACAATTATTGCAAAACTGAATGAATCAGGTGCAATAGCAGACTCTACTATTGTAGCTCAGGCAACTCCGGCTGCTCAGCCAGAACTGGCTACAGATTCTGCATCAGTAACTTCAGCCATTGACAGTCTGAAAGCTGCATTAACTAACAAAACTCAATCTGCAGCAGATTCATTGCGTCAGGTAGAGCAAGACAGAAAAAACAATCCATTGTTTGCTGTACTTGCAGTGAATGCACAAGGTGGACAAGTAGCAAGAGGTCCGGTAATCGGTATGGCAGAAAGTAAAGATACTGCACTTATCAACCATTACTTTGCGCTGAAACAAGTAAAAGACATTCTTCCACGTGACTTAGGACTACGCTGGAGTGTGAATGCTGTGGATCAAGACGACAGATATTATGAACTGATTGCTATTAAGAGTACCAGTCGTGATGGTCGCGCGCCACTTACAGGTAGCGTAATTACCGATGCAAGAGATCAGTTTGGTCAAAATTCTTCATTTGCTGAAGTTGGTATGACCATGAATGCTGAAGGTGCAAAAACCTGGGCAAGATTAACGAAAGAAAATATTGGAAAATCAATTGCAATTGCACTTGATGGTTATATTTATTCTTATCCTACCGTTCAAAACGAAATTACCGGCGGACAATCTCAAATTACCGGTCGTTTTACTCCTGAACAAGCAAAAGACTTGGCAAACGTGCTTAAATCCGGTAAAATGCCGGCTCCGGCTCGTATTGTTCAAGAAGACGTTGTTGGTCCATCTCTTGGAGAAGAAGCTATCAATAGCGGTATGTGGTCATTCTTGATTGCGTTCTTGCTGGTAATGCTTTATATGATTTTCTATTACGGACTAATCCCCGGAATTATTGCTGACATCGCATTGTTTGTCAACGTATTCTTCCTGATGGGTATTCTCGCTTCGTTTGGAGCCGTACTTACATTGCCTGGAATTGCCGGTATTGTGCTCACGCTCGGTATGGCTGTGGACGGTAACGTACTTATATACGAGCGGGTTCGTGAGGAAATTGAAGCCGGTAAGAATATGAAAAAAGCCGTTCATGACGGATTTAACCATGCTATTTCGGCCATTGTGGATGCCAACGTGACTTCCTTGATTACGGGTATTGTACTCTTTATCTTTGGTCAAGGTCCTATCCAAGGTTTTGCTACCACATTGATTATCGGTATCGTTACTTCATTCATCACTTCTGTGTTCTTGACACGTATGATGCTTGAAACGTATGCAAATCGTGAAAATGCAAAACAACTTCCATTTACAACAAATGCGACTAAAACTTGGTTCCAAAACTTGTCAATCGACTTTATTGGAAAACGTAAAGTTGCTTATATGATTTCTATTGGCTTGATCGTAGTTAGCTTACTTGGTGTTGGTCTGAAAGGATTGAGCTACGGTATCGACTTTAGCGGTGGACGTAACTATATTGTACAATTTGACAAAGAAGTAAATACGGAAGAAATCAGACAGATTTTGGAAGATAATTTTGAAGAAGCAGCTGCTCAGGTTATCAGTATTGGTACTAATAATGATAAAGTGAGAATTTCAACAAAATATAGAATTGAAGATACATCTGCCGATGCAGACAACCAAGTTACAGCTAAGCTGTTTGAAGGTCTGAAACCGGTACTGGGACCAAATGTGGATTTGAACCAATTTACCACTGTAAACCTAGTGAACTCACAGAAAGTAGGACCAACTATCGCAGATGACATCAAAACATCTTCTGTTTGGGCTGTAGTAATTGCTTTGCTTTTGGTATCTCTGTATATCTTTATCCGATTTAGCGACTTCGGTTTCTCTATGGGTGCACTTGCATCTCTTGGTCACGACGTGTTGTTAATCATTGGAGTATTTGCATTGTTGTGGGGGATTCTTCCATTCTCTATGGAGGTCGACCAATCGTTTATCGCTGCTTTGCTGACTTACGTAGGGTTCTCGGTGAATGACACGGTGGTAATCTTTGACCGTATCCGTGAGAATAAACGTTTGTTCCCGAAACGCGATGAAAAAGAAATTATCAACGAAGCTCTTAACGACACATTAAGCCGTACGTTTAGTACATCTGCCAGTGTGTTGGTAGTATTGTTTGCTATCTTCTTCTTCGGAGGTGACACTATTCGTGGATTTATCTTCGCTATGTTGGTAGGTACAATTTTAGGGGTTTACTCTACACTATTTGTTGCCGTGCCGGTAGCTTACGATATCATAACTAGAGAAAGAAAAAGTAAAGAGAAAAAACTTGAATTAGCAACGGCTAAAAAGTAATTTCGATAGAAAGTAATTCGTATTTTTTATAAAGCTGAAAAACCTTGCAATGTCAATCATTGCAAGGTTTTTTTATTTTTTTCGGCTGTTTTTTAGTTGCAAAGGACTAGTAATTTTATATTTTATTTTGTCATAAAACAGTCATTTTTCGTGTTAATCATTTATATTTCAAAGGTTATAGATTGAAAATATATAAGTTATTGCCCGAAATATTTGTATATTTGTGTTAAAGTTATAATTTTGTGTTTGATTATAAACTAAAACAACAATTATTATGGGATTTGTAAAAGAATTTAAAGAATTTGCTGTTAAAGGTAACGCAATTGATTTGGCAGTCGGTGTAATCATCGGTGGTGCTTTTGGTAAAATAGTAACTAGTATTATCGACGACTTAATCATGCCATTGGTAGGTGCTGCTATCGGTAAACCAGATTTCAGTAGCTTATATGTAGTTTTGAAAGGTGTAGTGCCTGCCGGTACTCCGCTGGAAGAAGCTCGTAAAATCGCTGATGTATCTATCTTTGCTTGGGGTAACTTTGTTACAGTTGCTATCAACTTCTTACTTTTGGCTTTGATTATTTTTTGGATGGTAAAAGGAATTAACAAACTGAAAAAAGCTGAAGAAGCTGCTCCTGAAGCTCCGGCAGAACCAACAAAAGAAGAAACACTTCTTGGTGAAATTCGCGACCTGCTAAAAGAAAAGAAATAATTTGTAAATAAATTTTTCTCTGAAAATCGCTTTGTAAATGCTACAAAGCGATTTTTTTATTTACAATAATCAGCTTAGAATCTGCTGGCATTATTTTTGACACGTTGATAAATGTGTTGATTTAACGTATAACTAATTTAATATGAGCTGAATATGAAGACAAAAATTTTAATTTTATCGCTGATATTTGCTGTGGGATTGATGGGCTGTAAAGAAGTGAAAAAACTTACACAGTTTGATCTGCCTTTATCACAAACGTTCACTTTGCCACAAGCACCAATCGTTCTTAATGATTTCCAACTGCCAATTCCACCAATTACAACAGACTATCAGCAAACATTCGAAAAGTACAATATAAAAAACGATTTAGTTGAGGAGGTTTCTCTAAAAAGTTTGAAGTTCAATCTTGACGCTCCGGAAGAAGCTGATTTTAGTTTTTTATCTTCGCTGGAAGTATTTATTGCCGCTGAAGGTCTTCCTGAAAAACTTATCGCTTCCAAAACCAATATCACGGATAATGTAGGGAGAACACTAACTTTGGACGTGAATTCAAACCTGGATCTGAAAGAGTATATTCTCAAAAATGAAATAACGCTGAAAGTGAAAGTTACAACCGATAAAACGACATCGCAGGATTACACCATAACTACAGATGCAATTTTCATGGTAGATGCCTTGATTTTGGGTTTGTAGGAAACTATGATTAAATCGCAAGGCTTCGCATTCGCGAAGCCTTTTTTTATTCATTAATTTTTCTTACTTTTACTTTATATTTCAGATGACGGAAATGTGAACTAAAGTACGTTGCTATGTGTGTTTCAGTCAATTGATTATAGTGAATTCTTGAAATTAAACTAACTAAAAATAATTATGAAAAAAACTTTTCATCAGCCTTTTGCTTATTTGTTTCAGTGTCAGCCTTTTTTCTCAAATCAACGAATCCGATTCTACGGTTCAGGTCATAAGTTATTGGGATAAAAATGAAAAACAAACTTACTTAGTCACTTCATCCTCAATGAAAATAAAGGATGAGATAGACACCACTGAGCATGAAATAGTCAGTTACAAAGTAGATATGGAAGTGATAGATTCTACCGAAAATTCTTATACAATCAAGTGGAGAACTTACGATATTAACACAGATTTTGTAGAAGAAGAAATGATGAAGGAAATCTATCAGTTTACGGGAAATGCTACTATTTTGTTCAAAACAAATGAGTTAGGTGAATTCGAAGAGATACTTAATGTAGATGAAATACGGCAAAGCACGAAAAAAGGATTCGACTTTATTAGAAAAAAATTCAACGACATTGAGGGCATGGATGCGGTGATAGATAATCTGGAGAAGCAGTTTACGAGCGATGAAGTGATTCAATCCAATTCTGCAGAGATGATAAATTTACTGCTTAGTTTTCATGGAGTGAAATACAAACTTGGTGAAGAATTAAATGTCGTAACTCAGCAGGCCAATATGCTTGGTGGTGATCCTTTCGATTCGCACATGACGGTTTTGCTGGATGATATTGATGTGGAAAATGACCTTTTCATTATGCGCATGTGGCTGAATGTGGATGAAAAACAATTGACTGATGCTGTTATTCAGTATATGCGTTCAGTTGCGAAAAATCTGGGATTAGAAGACACTTATGATATTGATAATTTGCCTAAAGCAGTTAATCAAACACGCTTGTCATCACAGATACACGGTTCTACCGGATGGCCGATTTACTGCATACAAACGAAAGAAGTAGTAATGGCAAATATCTACAAGTTA
>CAZCIU010000106.1:0-5699 GCA_964498765.1 uncultured Paludibacter sp.
CGGTGGGCGAAAACACCATTCACACGCAGGATTTCATTCTCAATCCGCGTGAAATTGACAGCGTGAGTTCGGCTGAAATTGCGGTAACATTGACCGATAAAAAGTTCAAAATTCAGCTAAACGTGATGCCCGAAACGCCCAACTTTTTCAATATTAATCTTTGGGTAAAAGGCGTTCCCTACGCTATTCCATGCCGGAAAACGGACAAAGTGGACTACGTTTTCTCATTTAATCCGCAAGGGAAAAAATACGGAAAAGTGCAAATTGCCGGGCAAATGAACGATTGGGCGCCTAATCTTTCGCCTGATTTGGTTCTGAACGACAGCGGAATGTACACCGCCACGCTGAATTTGAGCCCCGGAACGTATCTCTACCAAATGTCGCTGGACGGCGACTGGAACCACGATCCGAACAATCCGGACAAAGTGGATAACGGCTACGGAAAGTTCAATTCCATCCTGCAAATTGCCGGAAATTCGGACAAATTTCCTGTGTTGACCACCGAAAAAATCGAAGGAAGCAAATTCACCGTTTCCACGAAAAACGACGTGAAAAAAATCTATGCTTACTGGCAAAATTATTTATTGCCGGAAAGTTTTCTAAAAGCCGAAAACGGCAAAATTACCCTGACCATTCCGCAGGAAGCGGGGAAAATCGACCGCTCATTTATTCGCTTTTGGGCGGAGAATGAATGGGGTGTGAGCAACGACGTTTTAGTTCCGCTTGCGAAAGGAAAAGTGCTGACCAAATCGTCGGAAATCAACCGCCACGACCGCCACGCGCAGATTATGTACTTTATGCTCGTGGACCGATTTAAGAATGGAAACACCACCAACGACCGCCCGATGAACCGCCCCGACGTGCATCCAAAAGTGGATTTTTTTGGTGGCGACCTAGCCGGATTGCAACAAGTGATTGACGACGGATATTTCAAAAAACTGGGCGTTAATACGCTTTGGATTTCGCCACTTAATCAAAACCCCGACGAACCTTACGGATTTTACGCACCGAAAAACACCAAATTTTCGGGTTATCACGGCTACTGGCCGGTTTCGTTCAGTTTGGTGGACGACCGTTTTGGCTCCAATCAAGAGCTGAAAGACTTGGTGAGCAATGCGCACTCCAAGGAAATGAACATTTTGCTGGATTATGTGGCGCACCACGTTCACGAACTTAATCCGCTGTACCAGAAGCATCCGGAGTATTTCACGTCGCTTTACCTGCCGGACGGCACGCTGAACACCGAGCGATGGAACGACCACCGCCTAACCACATGGTTTGACACGTTTATGCCGACGATTGATTTTGCTAATCCGACCGTGATAGAAATGATGACCGACAGTGCAATGTTTTGGTTGAATGAGTTTCAATTGGACGGCTTCCGCCACGATGCCTGTAAACACGTAGATTTGCCTTTCTGGCGGACTTTGACCAAGAAAATCAAGGAAAATAATCAGGGAAAAAATCTATACCAAATCGGCGAAACCTACGGAAGTCCGGAGCTGATTAACAGCTATTTGAACACCGGAATGCTCGACGGGCAGTTTGATTTTAATGTGTTTGAAGATGCCAATACAAGTTTTGCAGGCGTAGGCGTGCCGGATTTGCAACGTGTAAATGCAGTTTTGCAAAGCAGTTTGAAAACCTACGGCACACACAATCTGATGGGCTACATTTCCGGCAATCACGACAAACCGCGCTTTATGGCATTGGCTTCGGGCGATTTGAAGTTTGGCGAAGACAGCAAAGCAGCAGGTTGGAATCGTGAAATCGGCATTACAGACAGTACTGCTTACGATAAAATGGCGTTGATGCAGACCTTTATTTTGACCATTCCGGGCGTACCCGTGATTTTTTACGGCGATGAAATCGGGTTGACCGGTGCCAATGATCCTGACTGCCGACGAATGATGCGGTTTGACGGCTGGAACAGCCGTGAGCAGAAACTTTTTGACAAAACCGCCAAACTCGCTCAACTTCGCAACAGCAATCTGGTGCTGGTTTACGGAGATTTTGTAAATTTGCAAACCACAACCGACAGCTGGATTTTTGCACGGAAATATTTTGACAAAACAGCAATCGTGCTTATTAATAACAGCAATCAACCGAAAGACTTGGAAGTGGAAATTCCTGCGAATTTGCAAGGAAATTTCAAAGCCAATTTTGGGAGTAAATTTGAGTTGAAAAATGGAAAGTTAAAGGTAAGTTTGGGGGCGTTTAGTTCGGAGGTGTTGTTGTAAATAACTTGAAGGATGGACTTTAATTTTACTAAGGAAAAACCTTATTTTCTGTAAGGCACCTTAGTAGAATGGTTGACCGATATATACCCCGACCTTATTACCTTATTAACAAACAATTATTTCATTAAATTTAGATTTTGAAAAATAAGGTAATAAGGTGCTGTTTCTTGTGTGTTTTTTCTACTAAGCCCGCCTGCCTCGGGCAGGGTTCCTTTGAAAAAATAATGTTTTAAAACAAAATTTTCTTCAATACACCAAACTAAAATTGCAATGAAAATTGAATATAACAACATATACATTCACTTCGTATTCACTACTTTACATCGTTTGCCATTAATTTCTGAAAGCAATCGAGAAAGGATTGAAAAATACATTACTGGCATAGTAAATAATAACGAATGTCAACTTTATGCTATTTACGCCAATCCGGAGCATGTACATTTTTTGGTTTCAAAAAGTCCTAAGATTGATGAAGAAAAATTGGCTTCGATAATTGAGATTAGTTCTGAGAGGTTTATTAACGAAAACAAATTGTGCGTTGGAAAATTCAATTGACAAGAGAGTTGTTCGGCATTTTCTGTTTCAAAATCTGATGTAGATAAGGTTTGTAAATACATTCTCAATCAAAAAGAACATCATAAAAAGAAGACTTTTGCGGAAGAATACGATGAATTTATACAGCATTATCAGAAAACGATAAATATTAAATTAGGAAAATAATTAATTTCAAAATAATGTAATAAGGTTTCGTATTTTTGTGCGAATTTAATCTACTAAGGTTCCTTATTTGAAATAAGGTTTTAAAGCTTTATCTTTCAAACAAATAACTTTATTTTCTGTGAGGCACCTTAGTAGATGATATTACCGAGATTTTTCGACCTTATTAATAGGCAATTATCATTTGATATTCAATAATCAACATAAGGTCATAAGGTTTAGTTTTTTGTGCATATTTTTCCACTAAGCCCGCCTGCCTCGGGCAGGGTTTCTTTTATTGAAATAAGGTTTTTCTTTACTAAATAACATATAAACATGATAAAAATATCCGAAACCAAACTCCAACAAGCCGGCGCCATCGGAATGGACGAATTTCTGCAAGTTTTTATAGATGCGTATTTGGACGCATTGGGTGGAAATCTGAATGCTGAAAATATGCACTTACTCAACGGCAATCAGCACTCGCTTCTTGCTTATCATTTCCTGCGGGAAGAGGTGATGCAAGGTGGTTTTGTGCAATTAATCCAAAACGGCTACGGCGGATATATTTTTGATAATCCGACTGCAAAAGCCCTGAAGCAAATGGGCGCATCCGAATTGGCAAAAATCATTTACAAAGCCAAAGAAATCTACGATTTCAACCGCGAAGAACTGGAACGTGAAACCACCGAAGAAGAATTTACGGAAATGTACGTGGATTTTGAACAGTTTGACGAGCTGGAAGAGCGATTTTTTGAAATAGAAGAAGAGCAAACGGCGATTATTGCTCAATTTGTGGATGAAAACATTAGCGATTTCGGGGAAATAATTTCCTAATTTTTATAAAACAACCATTTTTTCAAAATAGATGTGAGGGATTTTTGCCAGGCTCGCATCTTATCTTAAAACATAAATAATTAAACACACTCAACATGAAAAAATTTATTTTTGCATCCGTTTTGCTTATCTGCTTTTCGGCGGTAAATTTTGCCCAATCGCACGACGTCTATGAAGAAGCGCCGATGAAACGTAACTCCGTTTACCTGGAATTAGGCGGAAATTCGATGTTGTATTCCATCAATTACGACCACACCATGCAACTTTCACAAAAGGTAAAACTGGCTGTTGGAGGTGGTTTAGAGTATCTGACAGACATTTCGGTAAACAACACCAGTTACGGTACGTCGTTCTGCTTGACGCCGTCAGCCAACTTTCTTTTCGGGCGTTCGTCGCATCATTTTGAAACAGGTCTCGGATTATTTTACCCGCTTTCAGCAGGAATTATTCTGCCTTCGGCACGCTTGGGTTACAGATATCAGCCCAGACACGGCGGTTTCCTTTTCAGAGCCGGATTTACGCCGTTTATTACTTCCGGTGGAATTTTGCCTTGGGCAGGACTATCATTTGGATATACTTTCTAGCGTTCAATTAAGTAGCAGTCACTTCTAAGTGACTGCTACTTACGTCATTTCATACACTTTTCCTCTCACCCATTCCGCCCATTCATTGGGCGTTTTGCTTTTATCAAAGGTTGAAAATGGGATGGGTTTCCCGATTTTTACTTTGAAACGATTGCCTCGTTGCTTGTACATTTCGTTGATTAGGTAAAGCATTTCGATGTTGGGTAACCCCAATTTTGTGCGGATATTGGAGAGATTGTAAAAGAAATTCGAGTTTCTTCCTTCAAAGTAAATCGGCACCACATCGCGCTGATAGTGAACCGCTTTACTTACAAACGATTTTTTCCAAGGTAAATCCTGAACTTTTCCTTTTATCTTACGCGAGCAAGTTCCGGCCGGGAATGTAATCAAATGATTATCCGACTTATAAAATTCTTCGGCAATTCGGGCATTTTCACGACTTTGACTGCCACCCAAGTTATTTACAGGCAGAAACATTTCATTCAACGGCGTGAGATACATCAAAATTTCATTGGCAAAAAACTTCACTTTTCCATCGTATTTTTCACCAAGCATCAACCCGAGTACAATGCTGTCAAGCCCGCCGAGCGGATGATTACTCACAAAAATATAGCGTCCGCCTTTCGGTGGCAAATTTTCCAATCCCTCAAAATCAGCACCCGACTGCAAATGGTCAAACACCGCCTGCTCGATAAATTCCAGGTTTTTCTTGCCCTGCACTTCCACAAAAAACTGGTTCAACTCATCCTGATGGACAATCTTTTTCAAATACTTGACCACAGGCGCCGGCAGTTTTTTCTTCGGAAGCTTTGCTTTCAAAATTTTATCGACATCCAATCGCATTATTTCATCTTTTCCCATATACCGTAATTATTAGTTCGCAAAAATACAATTTTTGTCAGCAGAAATCAACAAGTTCTGCCGAATTCCTTCCCCACCACCCGGCATTTTCTCCCCACTTTTCTATAAAATAAATATAATTACCTATATATCTGCATTTTAACACAAACAAATTCATTTTTTGAAAATAAAAATTGTTAATAAATATGTTGATAGAATGGCTTATAAACTGTTGATAACTTTGTTGATAAATAATTGTGGGGAAAAGTGGGGAATTTCAAAAATTATATATATTTTTACCGTTGGAAAATAATATTATTTAAACAGATGTCAACATTTATTGGAAAATATGACGCAAAGACCGATGTAAAGGGACGTGTATTCATTCCGTCCGCTTACCGGAAAATCCTTCCCGACGGGGAAAGAGATCGCCTTGTAATGCGAAAAGATGCCGATAATGATTGCTTGGTTCTCTATCCGGAGAGCATTTGGAACAAAAAAA
>CAZCIU010000107.1:0-5674 GCA_964498765.1 uncultured Paludibacter sp.
CGGGGGAGTCCATGTGTGAAGCCCGCGACGTAGGCGCGTCACACCGCATGGTCAAGTCCATCGCCGCCGACCACCTGGCCGACTTCTACGAGCCATACGAGATCGAAACGATCATGGGCATTTGGTACGACAACCTCTGCCCCGAGCACTCCACGAACTAAGGAAACCCCATGAGCAACAACACCATTGAAGTCACCATTGACCATCACTACCTGGCAACCATTGCCACCACCGTCACGGTAGACATGAGCGTCTACCCCGAATGGCTCGCAAGCAACTACCCCGGCCAGAACCTCACCTTCGAGGAACTGGACCACGACTCACAGATCGCGTTCATCCACTACGCCACCAACGGGGAAGCCGTCAGCCCCAACCTTGCCCCAAACATCCCCGGCGTCGATATTAACGACGAGTACCACCAAATCACCTACATCGACGGCACCGAACACCCAGACCTCGAAACCGGAAACACCGCCCCCAGCCTTCTCTCTCCGGGGTGGTAAGCAGAACCGTGCCACCACTCCCTTCCTACCTTCTCGCCCCCCGATGGATTGACGTGCACCCCCGCGACATGCCGGACCTTCTCGCCCGTCATCACCGCGACCTGCTACAGGCCGGTGATGCTGTGGTTGCCGGAAGTTTCACCACCACCGGAGATAGCGAATGGACCCATGCCGGCCACTTCACTATCGAACGCACCGACTACCGGGGTAGAACAACCATGTTCCACCGGACTATCATCGCAACCATCAACGACGGAGCGTTCTACGCCCAGCACGAAGATCACTAGGAGCACACCACATGACCACCCACTACACGACCCGCGACGAGTTCGAGGGTGAGGTTATCGCAGCCATTGAACACGGCGGGAGCGCTACAGCCGACGAGTTCAACATCGACGCAATCGTTGACGACAACCTCACATGGGACGACAACGCGCAGGCGTACCACCAGCACACCAGCACCGCCGAGTTCTGGCAGTCAGTCGAGCGCCACGCCAGATAACCCACCAACAAGAAATAACCCCCACACCGGAATCTTCCGGGTGGGGGTTTTCTCATACCTGCACGTCGTCGAGCATGGCCTGCCGGTCCTCAGCAGCCTGCAACGCGGTCGCCAGGCCCAGGGCCATGTCAGCCCCCCACCACACCGCGTCACACGCCGTGCACTCCGCAAACAGTTCACGAACCACAAGGGCATGGCCACGGACCCGCCCACCACCGTCACCGGGACGGTATGAGTGCGTGACGCCACACTCCGGGCAGGGGGCATTGAGGGTAAAGACTTCTGGCCACAGCAGGCGCAGCCCCTCCCACCGGGCCTGTTCCAGGCGGGTCGCGGCCCGGTCGAGGAGTGCGGCATGTTGTGGCCCCCAGGACGCTTGACTAATCGCCCAGTCGAGGGCGTGGCGTGGGGTGGGGAAGTGGGGGGCGTCCTTGTCAAGTTTGGTGACCGTCTTGATAATTCCGGCCTGCCAGTCGAGAGCACCCACCCAGATCGGCGGGCGGGAATCGTAGCCACCAGCCCCGCCGTCGCCGGGGAGAATTACCCGACCCTCACCCATGTGGTCCACCAGGGGCGGCATGATGACCTCATGGCCCTGCATGGTGGTCACCGGCCAGGGGGTGAGCAGGTCGCGGGCCGCGTCCTCGAAGCGGGTGAGGTGGTGTTGGTACTCAACCTCAATGTTGTGGTCGCTCATGGCTGCACCACGCCCATCTGCACGTCGTACGCGGCCGAGAATCGGCCCTGTGGGTTAGGGGTGGCGCTCTTACGTTCCTTTGGCTCAGTGAGGGCAATGTCGTAGGCGGAGCGTTGGTGTCGGAGCTTTCCGGTACCGACCCGACCCTCCCATCCCTCCCGGCGTCGTTCACCGTCGCTGACCAGTTGCTCAGGGTAGTAGCCCATAGGCTTTGAGCCATGCTTTCCGGGGCGGACAATCTCGCACTCGTACCAGCCGATAATCGCGCCGAGCAGTTGGGCGGTTCCCAGCAGCGCCTCAGGGTTAGAGGCACTGCCGCCGCCCGCAGCCTTAGCCACGTGCCAGTTGGGGCGTACAACGGTTTCCACCCGGAGGGTGTAGTCACCCTCAGCGTTCCGACACAGTTCCTCGATCACGTCACCGACGGCGAGCATGTAGGGGCGGGAGAGGGGGAGCAGGGGGCCGTCGTTGTGGACGGTACGCCCGTCAATGGTGCCGTCGGGGTAGACGGCGACAATTCCGGTATCCCTCGCGCCAGGGTCCAGTCCAATCAGCACAGTCATAGTGTGTGCATACTCCATTCAGACAGTAGAGGGTCTAACGCGGCACCACAGGGGGTCGCCAGCGTCCTAACACCCACCAAACGACCCCAGACCCCAACCAGGCGGCCCCAGTCGCTCAGACGGGCACACAGCGCGTCTAGCAAACACGTCCAGAGGAACCGGGCAACTACCCAAGCAAACCCTCACGCCGAGACAGTACCAGACGGTCAACACACGGCATACGCTTCGGCGCATGAGTGCGCTCACTCACGCACGGACGACCCACACCCGCACCACACTTCGGACACTCCATCGCAATCGAACCGTCATACGCCCCAGCCACCGGCCCGGCAGACGGAGCAGCAGGCGGCAACGCCCGCAACTCACGCACCACCGAACCACGCTGCATGGACCGCCGGTACTCACGCGCCTGTTCCAGCACATTGCCCACAACAACCCACGGCCCACGAGTCTCCTGCCGGAAGTGCAATCGCACCCCACCAAGAAGTTCCTCACGAGTCAGGTTCGTGTTCGCAATCTGCACCGTCCACTCATGCAACTCAATCTCGTAATCCTCCGGGGAACGAGTCTTGAACTGCGGGGCGTACGACGACACCAGACGTAGAACCTCCTGCGCGTCAGCGCGACGGGACTCCCACATCGACTGGCGCTGCCGGTCCTCCTCGAACGACGCACGCTGCGCCTGCTTCACCATGCTCATGCCACCACTGAACGCGCTCACTGGGGAATCACCGGAATCTCGAACGAACCGTAGCCTCCGGCAGGAAGTTCACCGGCAGGCGGATACTGCGGGGCAGGCTCATGCGCAAACGTCGGGGGAGCAGGCTGCGCACTCATGGTCGCGTTGTACGCCGCGTCCAGAGCGCTACGGCCCATGGCCACATTCGTGAAGTTGTCGGCCAGATCATCCTCCCAGCCACGGTTGTTCAACCACGTGAACGGTCGCGGAATGAACTGCCGATCAGTGCCCTTGAGGGTGTGGTACTGCGCAAACTTCTGCGCACCCTCCACCAGCGTAGCCGGGGCAACCGGGTCGGTCTTGTCGTAGACCAGTTCAAGCCAGGACTCGTAGGCGTCGGGCTTGCGCTCCTTGAGTGCGGGGTGCGCTTTCCAGAACGCCTCGAACTCTACCGGGTACTCCACCCGCTGCGCCGTCTTACGCTTCTTCCGGGACGGGCGTGACGGAGCCTGACGAACCTCCGGGACGGCAGGGACGTCAATGAGTGCCAGTTCGCCCGCCGGGGTGGTCACCGGCTCAGGGATTACATCCGGCTCAACGATCTCCGCGTCCACGATCTCCGCCTCGACGGCCTCCGCCTCGACGACAGGGGAATCCTCGACTACGCCGACAGTCCCGTCAGCGAACGCTGACGAGTCTTCTTGGTAGTTATGGTCTTCTTTAGAAATAGTCTTCTTATGGCCCCCAAAAAATGGGATCGCATTTTTTGCGCTTCGGTCCTGACCTGCGGTTTTAGGACGTTTTGCCTGGTCGGTACCGTTGCTCAATTTTTGCGCTGCGGTCGCGTCGGAATCCGTTGTGGTCGTATCGCAATTTTTGAGATACGGGGCTTCACCTGCGGGAATGTCGCCAGTGACTTCCTGCTTCTCATCGAACACGACATACTCCCACCCGGCGAAGATGCCCGTCTCCTTGCGGAGCTGGGTGCGCCGGATGTACCCGGCCTTCTCTAAGTCCTTGAGGGCGGAGGCCACCGTGTTCTTGGCCATGTTGAGCACCTTCCCGAGGGAGTGGACGGTGATCTTCCACCCGTCCACGTTGCTGATCAGGTAGATGTAGACGGCCTTGGCCCGTGGCGGGATAGTGGAATCGCGGGCGATGGAGTTAGGCGCGATGAAGAAGTTGCGCTGGATGGTGTTGTGAACTCGCAGGGTTGTGACGCTCATTAGTCAGGTGGCCTTTCTGGTGCCGTTGCTATCGGCAGGGTGTGTGGTAGGGTGGAGGCTGAACCGTGTGGTTCCAGGTACAGGCTCTGTGGTAGGGGCGGGGTACATGGTGACCGGGAGTCGTGGCAGGCTTCCGGTCATTTTTCTTTTTCAGGCTGGTATTCCAGGCTCTCGATGTAGGCGTTGAGGTCTGAGGTTTTCCAGCGCAGTGCGCCGCCGACACGTACGACGCGGTCGTAGAAGAATGGTTCCCGACGACTGCGGTACTCGCGGATTGTTCGTGGCTTCACCCCGAGGGCGTTGGCTACGTCTTGAGCGGTGAGTAGTGGGTCTTTCACGGTGAGTGTGGTCATTGGGTCTCCAATGTTGGTAGGGGCGGGGGTGCTATGGGGTCTACATCGTATCGTAGGCCCGTCGGTAAGTCTACCCCCAACAGCATGTCGCATCGCAACATGGCACGCCATATCGCGCCATACAGGGTCATGGCAGAGGGAATGGGTAACTCCCTATCACCACTGTCATATGGGTTCCCAGCCACACCAGCGACCGGGACGCCAGCCGTCACTTAATAACGCCCCCGCCACGCAACACGAAACAGGGCGGCGGATAGGCAAAGCCGCAGGCCAAAGTCATAGTTTGCAGAGAAGTTGCGCCCCCTACTGTCCATGTGTAAGATTCAATACCATGAACAGCAACAACATCTAAAGCAACACACAACACCCACTGACCTACACCCCCTAAACCCCAAGACAATGCGAAAAAACTACAAGCACTGCCCCGAGTGTGATACCACCAAACAGGTCACCGACTTCTACAAGGACAGGCGCAGACACGACGGCCTCCAAGGCCGCTGCAAAGAATGCTCCAAAGCACGCTCCAAACAGCACTACGAACTCAACCGCGAAAAAATCGCAGCCTACAACCGCGAATACTACCGCCGACACAAAGCCACCACCCACAAGGAACCCACCACACCATGACCACCCTCAACACCACCATCGGCCCCAACTACAACGTCTACGACACCCTCCGCGAACTGACCGACAACCAGATCGCCCACCCCGACAGCCAGATACAGCAACTCCTCGACATGCACGAGCACAACGAGGGCACCGGCACCACCTACCAAGGCCGCACCGCCGAGCAGTGGGCCAACACCTTCTACACCCTGTACCGCGAATACCAGGAAGCCCTCGTCGCCATTCACGCCAAGCAGCAGCGCGACAAGGACAACACCCGCACCATGTTCGCCGTCATCCTCCCGGACGGCGACCGCAAGCACATCAGCACCGACTACACCCACACCCACCAGGCCAAGGACTTCTACGACGGTGCCCGCGTCGGCACCTGGACCGAAACCAACTTGCAGTACGTCACCGACACCGGCGAATCCAGCCAGGACAGCCAGTAACTCCCATCACCACCACAACCCAGGAGCCACCATGACCTACATCACCCTCATCGCCACCCTCCTCACCCCCTACCTCGGGCCGGAAGGCATCGG
>CAZCIU010000108.1:0-5670 GCA_964498765.1 uncultured Paludibacter sp.
TCCTGGTGGGACAACATCAAGCCGCAATACAGTTATCTGTGTTGCGGTTTTTTATTGTTTGCGGGACAAGTGGGGGGACAAATATTATTGTATTTGCTGAATTAAGATTATTTCCTTTAACAATGGTATGGTATTTGGGAAATCAAATTTATTCAACTTTTTCTCGTTTAGAGTATTATATGAAGTGTAAAATCGCCAATTAAAAGCTTATAATGAACAAGCTGAAGTTGGATTTGTTTTATTCTTTAAGTGTTTATTTTTTTTTGAATGACTTTAATGGAAGTAAAAAGTCAGATTTTTTTTAGAAATATGGTTAAGTTATTAAATACACTCGTTTTATTTTTCTTATTTGCTGCCAAGCAAGCTCAAGTGGCGATAATCATGACGAATGAGGTTGATAAATTTGCTGTTGCGCATGCGCCCGAGCAAAATCAAACTTCGGCATCAACTTATAGTTCCAATGTAGTTACCAATGCATATTCAACAATAGAACTTGAAGAAAAGCAATTTGTTCCTGAAATTTTGAAATCAGAAACCAGCCGACTGACTTACAGCGACTTGAATAAATTGGCTCAGGATCCAAAATCAAACTATCTGCATCCCGAAACCAAAACTCTTTTTCCTTATGATTTAGGTCAGTTTGAGCGTAAGCAAATCATTGCATATCCAAATGATCCGGGAAAATTATTGGCAATTTACAGTGATAAAAGTGGTAAATCATCCATTGTGCTGAGCTTAACTCCCACACAAGATGCAAAAGAAGGTCGCTTGCGTAATGAATATTTGAAAGAAATCAGGAAACTTTCCAAAGAAGTTGAAAATATCTCGTTGCCCAAACCACAAGTTCTGAAATTTAGGGGAAGAAATTTTTCAAACAACGGAGTTTCCGGGACTTATTACAATAAAAAAGAAATTGCACAAGTCACTGTGTACGAATGTGGTGCTTGGTTGCTCGGTATGAAAGTGAAAACGCAAGGAGTGGATTCGCTGAATTTTGCAAAAATGACTGAAGAGCTGACGCAGCAGTTCAATCCATCTCGATATACGGCGCTTAGTCCGCTAAATTTGAAATCAAACGTTGAATTTAACCGTGAGGCGATGAAAGATACCGTAATGTCATCTGCATTAGCAAATTCGGCATTCAAAAAAATGAATTGGGCGGCTGATAATGTCGGAGTTCGAGAGCGGCATTCCGGTTTCCCGGATATTTATCTGAACATGCACATAGCTGCTTTGGAAGAATATATGAGAATCCAGGGACGCAAGAAAAGTTTGAGCAAAAGTGCTGCCGCTTCCGAGTTTTACAATGATATTTTAGCTCTCAAAAACGCCGATTTTCTCGCCGAATACATTATGGAACAATACGAGGAAGTAATGAACGTGCCACCAAATACGAAGTTGGATTTTGAAGCATACAGGCAGTGGAAACAAGGAAAAACCATACGCACCAGATTAACGGACAATAGATATACGATTATATATCGAAATCTACCGTACTAAACAGATTAAATATATTTTGAAAAAGTTTATCGATGAATTTCGATAAACTTTTTTGCTTTTTAAAGTCAAAAAAGTAGGCAATTTGAACAAATACTATGTTTTCATGCTTTTGTTTTGCTAAATATTATTTTTCGTAAATTTTATTTTATATTTTTGTGAAAACTACACCTTAAAATAGAAATTGATGAAAGCAATGATTTTTGCGGCAGGCTTAGGCACGCGCTTAAAGCCACTGACCGATACGATTCCGAAAGCTCTGGTTCCAATTCACGGAAAACCTTTGTTGGAGCATATAATTCTTAAGTTGAAAACTGCCGGAATTGAAGAAATTATCGTCAATGTGCATCATCATCCCGATATGATTATTGATTTTCTGAATGAGAAAAATAATTTTAATATTCGGATTGAGATTTCAGATGAGCGTGAAAAACTGCTCGATACCGGTGGTGGAATTAAAAAAGCGTCCTGGTTTTTTGATGATGGTGAGCCGTTTTTGATACATAATGTTGATATACTTTCCAATGTGGATGTGGAGGCTTTATTGAAAAGTCACCAGCAAGCAGATAATCAACTTGTGACTTTGGTAGTGAGTTGGAGAGAAACGAATCGTTACTTGCTTTTTGATAAAGAAAATAAACTTCACGGTTGGGTGAATGTGAAAACGGGTGAAACAAAACCTACATCAAATATCGCTGTTGATGAATTTGAAAAATTTGCTTTTTCCGGAATTCAGATTGTTTCTCCGAAAATTTTTGAATTAATGGAAAGCGAAGGCGATAAATTTCCGATTATCGATTTTTATTTGAAAACTTGTAAAAAACACAAAATAACAGGATACGTTCCAGAATTTTTTCACATGATTGATGTCGGGAAAATAGATTCTCTTGAAAAAGCCGAAGAGCTTGTCATGAGCATGGAATTTTAATTGCCGTTAATCAATCAAAAAAATTATGCCATGTCAATATCAAAACTTATTCTTCCACTTGCTTTAGCTCCATTCGTGGCATTGTCGGCGCAAAATCAAGACAAACCAAATATCGTCTTAATTTACGCGGATGATATTGGCTACGGCGATTTGTCGTGCTATGGCGCTACGCGAATTCAAACTCCAAACACGGACAATCTGGCTGAAAGCGGCATTCGATTTACCAATGCGCACTCTGCTGCTGCAACCAGCACACCTTCCAGATACGGACTTTTCACCGGCGAATATCCCTGGCGGAGAAAAGGCACCGGCGTTGCTAATGGTGACGCGGCTTTGGTTATCAAACCCAATCGATACACTTTAGCTAAAATGCTGCAGGAAGCCGGATATACAACGGCTGCCGTAGGGAAATGGCATTTAGGGCTAAGTGACAAACAAGGAAATCAGAACTGGAATGGCTTGCTTACGCCCGGACCGAAGGAAATTGGTTTTGATTATTCGTACATCATGGCTGCCACGGGCGATAGAGTGCCTTGTGTGTATATTGAAAATCAGCGTGTGGTAAATCTTGACCCGAAAGATCCAATTCAGGTTAGCTACACGAAGAATTTTCCGGGTGAACCTACGGGGAAAGACAATCCGAAGCTGCTTACAAAATTGAAACCGAGCCCCAATCACGGTCATAATCAAAGCATTATCAACGGAATTTCCCGAATTGGCTATATGAAAGGCGGAAAATCGGCACTTTGGGTGGATGAAAATATCGCTGATAGTATCACAGCTCATGCCGTTCGATTTATTGAACGAAGCAAAGATGAGCCTTTCTTTCTTTATTTTGGAACAAACAGCATCCATGTGCCGCGTTATCCACATAAACGATTTGCCGGAAAATCGGGCTTAGGCTTGCGTGGTGATGCAATTCTGGAATTCGACTGGTCGGTTGGCAAAGTAATAAAAGCTTTGGAAAAAGCCGGCATTCGGGAGAATACCATTATTATTGTAACCAGTGACAACGGCCCGGTAGTAGATGACGGATACGACGATCAATCAGTAGAAAATCTGAAAAATCATAAGCCTTGGGGACCATTTCGAGGTGGAAAGTACAGTACTTTTGAAGCTGGAACACGTGTGCCGTTTATTCTGAATTGGCCAAAAAAAGTTTCTTCTCAAAAATCCAACGCGCTTGTTTCGCAAGTTGATATGTTGGCAACTTTGGCTGAACTGGTGGATGTAGATATTTCTAAAAAAGAACCTTCAGATAGTCAGGCACAATTAAAATCCTGGCTTGGAAAAGACGAAATAGGTCGTGATTATGTGATTGGTTCCGGTTATTCGCTCACAGTTCTCACCAAAAACTGGAAATACATTGAGCCTAATATTGGTGCGGTTTACAATTCTTTGACCAACACCGAGCTTGGAGGTAACCCAAAAGACCAACTTTATGACATGAAGTCCGACCGAGGCGAGTATGAAAATGTAGCAGATGAAAATGGTTTAATGCTTCGTTTTATGAAATCTATTTTGGAGGAAGAAAAAGCGAAAGGATTAGGCTTGGATTAGTAAAATTAAATTCAAACACAGAAAAAATCCCGCAAGTGAAAACTTACGGGATTTTATTATATCAAGAAATATCAAATTCTTATTTAGCAAACGCGTGGCGGTAACCTTTCGTAGTGTTCCAGTATCCGCGAGTAAAGTCAGGGATTGCAACCGGAGCAGAATTATTTTCCAATGAAATTTCTGTCAGCGGTGCCAAGCAGCTCCACTCAGCCAAGTCGTACACGTCCATATCCAGTGGAAGTCCATTGCGTAAGCAGTAAATCAAGCGGTAATCCATGATAAAGTCCATGCCGCCGTGACCACCTACTTTTTTGGCTTGCTCTTCCAATTCGATGTGGATTGGGTGTTTGTATTTTTTCATCAAAGCTTCTCTTACGTCTTTAGAAACGAATGAGTGAGCATTCAGATTTTCGTGATTTGGAGTGATTGAAGAATCCAATTGATCACCTTGAACGGCATAGTTTTGAGTTGGATATTTTGAAGCATACCCTTTTGTTCCGGCTACGTTGTAAAGACGAGAATATGGTCTTGGAGTAGCTACGTCGTGCTGAATTTGGATTGTTTTACCTTGTTCTGTGCGAATCATAGTCATGGTAAGCTGACCGTTTTTGAAGTCAGTTACAGTTTCACCACGTTTGTTTTCCAAATAAGCAGGAATGCTTACCGGTTTGCTGTCCATAGCTACCAGGTAATTCATTTTGTCACCACGGTGAATGTCAAGTGCTTGACAAGCCGGACCCATGCCGTGAGTTGCGTACACATCGCCGCGGAATTTACGGTTGTAATCCAATCTCCAGTCACCTTCATAAGCGCCCCAGAAATCTTCCAATTGGTGGATATAAGCACCTTCAGCATAAAGAACTTCACCGAAAACGCCTTTTTGAAGCATATTTAGTGTGGTCAATTCAAAGAAATCGTACACGCAATTTTCAAGCATCATGCAGTGTTTTTGAGTTCTTTCAGCGGTGTTGATAATGTCCCAAATTTCGTCCATTGTCATAGCACCCGGAACTTCTACAGCTACGTGTTTTCCTTGTTCCATGGAATAAATAGCCATTGGAGCGTGACGAACCCAGTCAGTAACAATGTAAATCAAGTCCAAATCATCACGTTTAACCATTTCTTTCCAAGCATCTTCGCTACCGGAATAAGCAGCAGCACGTGGGAAACCGTTTCTTTCTAATCTTTTTTGAACATTTTCTACTCTTTCAGGATGAAGGTCGCAAAGCGCTTTGATTTCTACACCAGGAATGTGTGTGAAACGCTCTACTGCACCAGGACCACGCATTCCAAGACCGATAAATCCAACGCGTACTTTGTCCATTTTTGGAGTTGTAAGTCCCAAAACGTGTTTTTGTCCGGCCGGACGAGTAGGAACTTTTGTTTCGATTGGCTGAACTTTGCCTTTGGCGTCAGCAAGTTTTTGAGTTGATGTACAAGCTGATAGCGCGAAAACAACAATCAGCATAAGACTTAATACTTTTTTCATAGAGATAGAGTTTATTTGAGTTATTTTTTTTCGAACCGCAAAATTAGTCAATTTATAACTAATTTCCTAAGAATAAATTCTTTAAAAGATTTAAATATTGCATGTTAAATTCAAATCAAAGCACTTAAATTTAACTTTTTATGTTTTCAAAAATGGATTCAATTAAGGGAATAAGGTCTTCTCGTATGTTTTTGGG
>CAZCIU010000109.1:0-5627 GCA_964498765.1 uncultured Paludibacter sp.
TGTTGTTTAACGTATTTTTCCGAGTATCAGTTTCAGATTTTATCTAAAAAATTTAAACCTGCTTTGCGACAAAAAATAATCGAAAAGCAGGTTTAGTAAGGAGTTTAGCGCAATGCTTTGGATTGCATTTCGTCCGAAATATATTTTCCGGCTTCCAGATTTGTTTTGATTTTTTTGAAAACTTCGATGGTTTCTTCCACTTCTTTCATGGTGTGCGAAGCAGTCGGGATAAGGCGAAGCATCAACACATCTTTCGGAACCACCGGATAAACCACGATGGAACAGAAAATATTGTGGTTTTCGCGCAGGTCGATAACGATATTAGTTCCTTCCGGCACCGAACCGCTGAAATAAACAGGCGTAACCGGCGATTCTGTGTTTCCGATGTTGAAACCTTCTTTAACCAAACCGTCTTGCAGAGCTTTTGCCACTTTCCAAAGATTTTCTTTGATTTCGGGCTGATTTTGAAGAATGTCCAAACGTTTTAATGCACCAACAACCATCGGCATTGGCAGTGATTTAGCGAAAATTTGGGAACGCATATTGTATTTCAGCGAATCCACAATAGCTTTGTCGGATGCTACGAATGCTCCAATTCCGGCCATAGATTTAGCAAATGTTGCGAAATAAATATCCACTTCATCCATCAAATCAAAATGCTCGCTTGCTCCTGCACCGGTCGTTCCCATAGTTCCAAAGCCGTGTGCATCGTCAATCATCAGACGGAATTTGTATTTTTTCTTCAATTCAACCAATCCTGGTATATTTCCCAAATCACCCGACATTCCGAACACACCTTCGGTAATCAACAGGATACCTCCGTTGTTTTCTTCAGCTTGTTTTGTAGCAAAACGAAGCATTTTATCGGCACGCTCCATGTCGTTGTGTGGGAAAACGAAGCTTTTTCCGCCTTTGGCTTTATGAAGGAAAATTCCGTCCATGATACAAGCGTGCGACTCCGAATCGTACACAATAACATCGTTGCGAGTACACAGCGAATCGATAATGGAAACCATACCCTGATAACCGTAATTTAGCAAGTAAGCCGATTCTTTTTTCTCGAATTTAGCAAGGCGATCTTCCAGTTCGCGGTGATATTTTGTCTGTCCGGACATCATTCTGGCACCCATCGGATAAGCCATTCCCCACTGTGCAGCAGCCTCAGCATCGGCTTTGCGCACTTCCGGATGATTGGCAAGTCCCAGGTAATTATTCAAACTCCAGGTAATAACTTCGCGTCCCAAGAACTTCATTCTCGGTGCGATTTCTCCTTCTAATTCAGGAAACATAAAATACCCTTCCGCTTTTTTGCGATATTGCTCCAGCGGACCTTCCATGCCTTTCAGACGATCAAAAATGTCTAACATAAGTTTTTTATTATATGATTATTATAGTTTTTAAGTAAAGAAATCAAATTTATGACAGATTTATTTAATCCATTCTACAAAAATAGTGTTTCTTTCCGAATTTTGAAAAAATCGAAAGGATTTAAATTGATTGGAAATTCATTTATAGTAATGAAGTGCAGCATTTTGACCATTCGCTCGGAATGTATTTATTAAACAAACATTCCCTTCCAAGTTTTTAGTTTGAAGGGATTTCTGTATTTTTGCAAAATGAAAAAAGGAAGCTCAGCAATGAACTTCCTTCTGCTTGGGTGGATGATGGGGTTCGAACCCACGACCTTCGGAACCACAATCCGACGCTCTAACCAGCTGAGCTACAACCACCATAATTTTGTGGGTGCAAAGATAATGCGGATTTTGGAATTATGCAAATTTATTAGAAAAATTAAAAGGATAAAATGACTAAATTTTTTATTCAAAACGAAGAACTGGATAATAGAGTGAAAGAAATTCGATTTCGAATTTTCAACACCAAAAATGGCGTTGTGGTTGATTCTATGCGTGAAAAAGGTATCATTTACAAACGAAACTTTGGAGTGGATCTTCCGAAATTGAAGGAAATGGCTCTTAGATACCAGCCAAATCACGACCTTGCGAAGCGACTTTGGTCACAACAAATAAGAGAAACGATGATTTTGGCAACTTTGCTGGAACCAATTGAGGATTTTACGGCGGAAGAAGCTGATAAGTGGATGATGGACGTTTGTAATATCGAACTGACCGAGCAAATTTCCATGAATTTATTGGCAAAAATGGATTTTGCAGCGGAATTTGCATTGAAAAATATTCAATCAGAGGATTTTTGGAGAAAAATTACCGGATTTACACTTGCTGCAAGAATTTGGAAAAATTTTACTGAAAATCAAATTGACGAGATAATAAAATGTGCACTAAAAAACTCCAAAACAGAAGAATTTTTGCTTTACAAAACTGTGGCTGTTTCGCTGGGCAGACTGTGCAGGAGAGATGAAAAGACTGCTTCACGGATATTTTCAGCCGTAAAAGAATTCGAAAATTCAGACAAAAATTCTGAACGCTATATTTTCAACGAAATTAACAACGAAATATCTTTTTTGAATTTTTAATACATTAAGTCGTGTAAATGTAGTATTTTTGTTTGTTTTTTTGATTTCGATAATAACTGTTTGCTGGCTAAGCTGTAAGACGATGAAAATTTGTTCAAAAGAAAGATTTTGAGATAAATCTTTGAAAGATGAGGATAAATTTACAACACAAAAGCCGCTAAATTTAACTTTTTTAAGCTAAATCTAATGAAGGAAGATTATTCACTGGAAGCCGTAAGAGATATTTTTACTCAGTTTTTGGTAGAAAGAAAACATCGTAAGACACCCGAGCGATACGCCATTCTGGAGCGTATTTATTCTTATGATGGGCATTTCAATGCAGATATTCTTTACAATGCCATGAAGCAGGAGTACAGAGTAAGTCTTGCTACAATTTATAATACGCTAGAGCTCTTACTCGAGTGTCGATTGATTGTAAAGCATCAATTTGGAGATCAGATTGCACAGTATGAAAAGACGTTTGGTTCGATGATACACAATCACTTGGTCTGCACCAAATGTGGAAAAGTAAAGGAATTTTCCGACAAAAAAATCCGTTCGGCAATCCAGAACAAAAGTTTTGTACATTTTGATGCTACGCACTACTCACTCTATCTCTACGGACTGTGCAGCAAGTGCAAAGCGGCAGAAAACAAGTAAATTTTAAGCTATAAATTTCAATATTAAATGAAGAAAGTAGATGTGCTATTAGGGCTCCAATGGGGCGATGAAGGTAAAGGAAAAGTGGTAGATGTGCTAACGCCCTCTTATGAGGTGGTAGCACGATTTCAGGGTGGACCCAATGCGGGACACACGCTGGAATTTGAAGGAAAAAAGTTTGTACTTCGCTCCATTCCATCCGGAATTTTTCAGGGAGATAAAGTAAATGTTATCGGAAATGGTGTGGTACTAAATCCTGCACTTTTCAAAGACGAAGTGGATGCTTTGGCTAAATCCGGTCACCCACTGACTGAGCGTTTGAGAATATCGAAAAAAGCACATTTAATTTTACCAACACACTGCTTGCTTGATCAAGCTTATGAAACCGCCAAAGGTTCCGGAAAAATTGGAACAACCGGAAAAGGCATTGGCCCGACTTATACCGATAAAATCAGTCGAAATGGTCTGAGAGTTGGCGATATTCTGAATAATTTTGAAGAAAAATACAACAAAGCCAAGGCAAAACACCTTGAAATTCTTAAAAATTACGATTTAGAATATAATTTAGAAGAGCTTGAAGCGCAGTGGTTTGCCGGAGTTGAGGCTTTGAAGAAATTCGAATTTATTGATAGTGAGCATTATATTAATAATGCCTTAAAGAATGAAAAATCTGTTTTGGCTGAAGGAGCGCAAGGCACAATGCTCGATGTGGATTTTGGATCTTATCCTTTCGTGACTTCGTCTAATACGGTTTGTGCAGGTTCGTGTACTGGTTTGGGAATTGCTCCCGGCAAAATTGGCGAAGTTTTCGGAATTTTCAAAGCTTATTGCACCCGCGTAGGAAGCGGTCCATTCCCAACTGAACTATTTGATGCAGATGGCGACCGAATGCGTGACAAAGGATTTGAATATGGCTCTGTAACCGGTCGTCCACGCCGTTGTGGATGGGTGGATTTGGTTGCTTTGAAATATGCGATAATGGTCAATGGCGTCACACAACTGATCATGATGAAAGGTGACGTGCTTGACGAATTTGAAACAATTAAAGCGTGTGTTGCGTATAAAACTGCTGCCGGCGAAACGGAAGAATTACTTTACGATTTGGAAGAAGTGGTGGAACCTGTTTACGTAGAACTGCCCGGCTGGCAATGTGACCTGACAAAAATTCAGAGTGAAAATGAATTTCCGGAAGAGCTGAATGCTTATCTTGATTTCTTGGAAGACGAACTTGAAGTGCCAATCAAGGTGGTTTCTGTAGGGCCGGATCGCGATCAGACCATTTTCAGACATCAGGAAGACTAAGTAACAGAATTAGTTTTTACAAACAAATATAAAATGCTCGCTCAAACAAAGTGAGCATTTTTTTGTTTTTATATCAAAGTCCAAATGAATGGCTTAAAATTTGATATCATAAAACTAAATATTTAAAACTATAACTATGCCTGATTATTCTACAGCCGCAACTGCCGGCGTAAGCTATTTGCCATACATCCTGTTTGGTGTGGTGGCACTTTTGAGCTGGTTGGTTCAAATGAACTTCCAGTCGAAATTCAAAAAATATTCGAAAATAATGATGACACACGGTATGACCGGAAGAGAAGTAGCTGAAAAAATGCTTCGCGACAACGGAATTACTGACGTGCAGGTGATTTCTACGCCCGGTCAACTTACCGACCACTATAATCCGCAGAATAAAACTGTGAATTTAAGTGAAGTGGTTTACGCGACCAATAGTGTTGCGGCAGCAGCAGTTGCAGCGCATGAATGCGGACACGCCATTCAGCACGCTACGGCTTACGGCCCACTTCAAATGCGCTCAAAACTTGTCCCTGTTGTGAGCTTAGCTTCCAAATGGGTTCAGTGGATTTTGTTAGCAGGAATTGTGATGCTGCAAGCATTTCCGGGATTGTTGCTTATTGGCATTATCCTTTTTGCCATGACAACTTTGTTTAGTATCGTAACTTTGCCCGTAGAAGTTAATGCTTCTCAACGCGCTTTGGCTTGGCTAAGCAATGCAGGCGTGACTAACAATGAAACAGATGGAGCCGCAAAAGGAGCTTTGAAAGCAGCTGCTTACACTTATTTTATTGCTGCACTAAGTTCATTAGCTACGTTATTTTATTACCTAATGATTTTCTTAAGCCGCAGGGATTAATAGAAATTACGCTCTCACGAATAAAAAAATAATTGTATCTTTGCAGCCGAATTAGTTGAGGCTAATTCAACATTGGCTCCGTAGTTCAGCTGTATAGAACGTCAGATTCCGGTTCTGAAGGTCGTGGGTTAGAATCCCGCCGGGGTCACAAATATAAAGAGTTGTCTTCATTTTAGGCAACTCTTTTTTGATTGGGAAATTTTATTTCAAAATTATTTCAATAAATGGCTCCAAAAATTTGGCAATTAGAAAAATTGCAGTAATTTTGCACTCACATTTTTCAAACCATGCCCAGATGGCGGAATTGGTAGACGCGCTGGTCTCAAACACCAGTGGATTCAC
>CAZCIU010000110.1:0-5520 GCA_964498765.1 uncultured Paludibacter sp.
GCACGACCTTGGTTGCCGACTGGTGGGGTTGGCATATTCTGAACGCTCGCCTTACCAGATTGCAAGCCTTGGTTGTAGACTCCCTTAACGAAGTTACTGAAGGCAGCAGCTACCTGTACTGGTGAGATGTTCGGATTCTCAGAGGCAGCACCACGGTAGAAAGTCTTAACCATTGAGTCAGTCGTCTTATCATTACGTAGGTTCGGGAAGACATCGTAGACTGGTTGGAACACTTGATCTTGGAACTCAACCATAGCCTGCTGACGAGCCTGCTCGTTACGTAGATCGTTAGCAGTGTTCTCCTGAATATCCGAGAAGAACTGAGCCAAAGCCTGCGGGTCTTCTTTATCTACTTTGGTAATATCGAGCTTACCTTTAAGTGGGTACTTCTCATCGAGCCACTTTTCAAAGTTCTCACGTACACTCCGTACACCGCCCTGTTGCTTGTAAGGGTCATCATACTGAGTTGGTTCAACAGCTGGCTCTTGCTGTTGTTGCTCCTGTTGTTTGAACTCAGGGTTATCGATCAACACTTCGTTGCTCTCTTGAGGTTGCTGCACTGGTGGTTGGTTAAACTGTACCTGTGGTTGCTCCTGTGGCTGTTGTGCCTGTGTTTGTTCTTGAGGCTGTCCGCCCATATTTGACAAGTCCATCTTCTAGCTCCTTTGTCTTTTTTTTATTATGCTTTAATCTTATCACGAACTGTGCCGTATTCGTATACCCAGACCATCGGGCAGTCAGGGCACTCTATCTCGTCAAAATCCGTGGAGTCGCCTAGCTTAGCTGATTGGTGTCGGCATTCGGTATCGTAGTCTGGCTGTACATCATCCTTGGATATAAGCTCAACCAGCTCGCCACCGTGAACTCGACCAACCCTAGTGATGCCTGCCTCGTCCTTATCGAGGTCAGACTCACGCTTTTGATTCCTGCTCAAGTTGGATGCGTCTTGCATTCTCTTCACTCCTTTGCTTATACATCTTTTCATATCGATCAACGTTCTCAGCTTCAGTAGTCCACCCCTGTAGTAATCTACGTAAGCAGGCGACTTCGGCTCGCTTCTCGATATACTCCTCGTG
This sequence comes from uncultured Paludibacter sp., assembly GCA_964498765.1. Taxonomy (GTDB): domain Bacteria; phylum Bacteroidota; class Bacteroidia; order Bacteroidales; family Paludibacteraceae; genus UPXZ01. Next base: position 1,077 of record CAZCIU010000110.1, read on the forward strand.
GTCTAACCGCCGATCAGTGATCTCACGTAGTAGTGTGGAAATCTCCTCTTGGATGCCCCGAATGATCTGTACGCCGTTAGCCGACTTAACAAACGTTCGAGCGACTTGTGCTTTATTACGTTTCTTTAAGGCTTCGTCTACCAGTTTCGCAGACCCATATTCTTCCGCCATATTCCTCCTTTAAGCCGTCATTGGCATTTGTTGCATATCAGGTGTTGCCATACCACCGTTCATCCCCTGAACTACGTTCGGGTCGGTTGGCATCATACTGCCGAGGGAGCTAATGTCTACACCCTCAGCTGGTGTCAGTGAGTCCATCATACCCGCAGCAGCATCCAATCCGATGCCCTGACCTTGCTCATCAACCATTTGGTTGACTGGAGCTTCCAGAAGGATAGAGCTGGCGTTCTCACTAGAGAGTTCGCTGAATCGCTCAACTGCATTCAAGTAATCGATATTGATGATGCCGTCAGTCGAGCCGTTAGCCTGAGCCTGCTCACGTGAGGCTTGTGCCCACTGCTGGACGTTGGCGATGTAGGCTACGTAGTTATCCCGCTTCTCAGACTGAGAGGTAGGTTCAAACGAACTCTCATCAATACGTAGGATGTAGCTGCCGTATAGATCAGCAGGATTAACCAGATCAACCTCTAGTCCTCGACCAGTCTGACGCTCGATAGGCACAGGGTCTACCATAAACTGCTGTGAGTTCATCAGCCACATATTACCGACATCCGACCAAGAGCGGCGGACGTTGGCTCGCATCATACCGATTTTCTCGGTAGCAGCTTCCATCAGCTTAGTCACACCAGTAGCCGTACCAGCCGTGTTATCGGTAGCTGAGTTCGGCACACCTGAGGCGTACTGTGAGATGGTGACGTTCTCAATCATACCGTCAATGCGGTTCATAATAGTTGAGAGCTGAGTAGGGTTCGGTTCAGGGAAGCGGAGCTGCTTTGGTGCTTCACCCCTGTACCTGAACTCACCACCTGGCTCAACGATATACGGCTCAACCACTGAGCCTTCCTCGACTGCCAACATACCGTCAGCCATATTGTAGGAATCCATATAGTGGTTAAACAGATCGTTCATCGCCAGCTGGAGTGACTCGGAGTTCTCGAAGATACTCTCACCCCAGAAGACGTGTGGCTTCTGTCGGATAACGAAGCGAATGTACGGAATCTTGCCGTGGAAGTATGGGTTCTCTTCACGGAAGACTTCCTTCCATTCACCATCATTGCCACCCATCAAGTAGACGCTGTGCATATTAGAGTCAGCATCCCAGCAGTCAAATACCCAGCACTTCTGAGCAGTTGAGTCAGCCATTAGTGGGTCTTGGTTCACCTCCAGCTTACGCTTGTTCTGTTGGAAGTGAGCGGTTTCGTCATTGATACCACCGAAGCGAATCGAGTTAATCACGTCCTGATTGTAGCCAGGCATATTAAGGAGTTCAGCTTTGGTCGCTGTATCCTTAACTACCTGCCATCCCTCTTGGATATTAGAAGAGTCAGGCGACTTATAGAAGTTAAAGATGTTGATCGACTTGTAATCGTTATAGCCCCGAGTCACCATTTCCTCAGTAGTCTGAGAGAGGTCAGGGTTGCCGAACATATCGAGCGGGTGTTGCTTCTCCTTAAAGTCAGCACGGCGATAATCAACTCGAGCGATACCAGTACCAGTAACCACGGCATCAACTAGAGTGTTGAAGTGCTCCTCCTGAATCTGCACCTTACGAGCAGGGTCATCGTAGTCGTAGTCGAGCTTCATCTTGATCTTGTCGTAGCGTTTACCAGCATCAGCTAGGTACTGCTGCAACTGATCGGACGGCATAGCAGTCGGTAGGTTGAATAGCTTAACCTCCCAGCTAGGACGATACTGAACAAAGCGGGCAACCAAGTCCCACGTTTTGGCAGCAAGGATAGGCAGGAATGCTTTTGAACGCCACAACGCCATCTTCGGCGTATTAGTCGCAGCATACATCATACCGTACCAGTCACTATACTTCTTAAAATTACCCTGCTGGTTAGTCTGAGCGTCCATAAAACGCTGCTTCCATACCTTGGCTCGCTGAAGAATCTGATCCTCATCGTCCCCTTGTGGTTCGGTATATTGGGTATTTTGTATAGGGTCAGTGCTTTTAACTGGTGGTTCTAGCGACTGAGCAGGTGTTTTGTTTTCATTCATAGCCTTACTTCCGTTTTTATTTTTATTTTGTCCGACAGGTCAACCCTGAGGTATTTGCTTATAGCTGCCCGAGCTTCCTGAAAATCAAGCGGGGCAACGTATTCACTCCTATTATAGAAGGATTGCACCAGCTTATCCAGACCATCGAAGTCACGGAAGACGAAGGCTCTTCGCTTAGGGTGAGAGGTAGGGATTGTACCCTGTTTGAACTCTACATCGTGGAGGAATAAGAATGCTGCAAGTGCTGTATCATCAGTTGTTTTGTACATTTTTATCTCCTATCTTTTCTCTTATTGTAACAGACTAGCTGAGTAATCTGCCTGTGCTTGAGTACTGTTTTCTCGCCTTTGGCGGTGGGTTGCCACCATCACCCATATAGTGCGATATGTATTTGAGGGCATCGATTAAGTGGTCAGGCATCCGCTGGTCAATGACATCGGTCAGTTCACCCCAAGCGTTCTTGGTATACGACAGTCCCATTATCTCATTTATGATATTACGGCAGCGAGCCGATACATACAGCCGAGGCTTAGCATCAAGCTCACGGAGCTGCATCTGCCCACGTATCTCAGATATGCCAGCCTTGTTTAAGTCGTGGCTCTTCTTAGCTGCCCTCACCTTAATGCCCTTCCGCTTCAGGTTCTCGATCTCAGTTGGGTCAGCCGTATCGCCAACGATGTAGTTGAAGTACGTACCAGCCATCTTAGGCTTCATCAGCATCACCTTATCATCGGTACTGGTGTGCTGCTCGTAGATCTCATCATAGATAAACCAAGTATTGGTGCGAGGCTCAACCGCCACGAAGACGACAGCAAATGGGTCGTTCCAACCGAAGTCCATACCGATAAAGTGGTTCATCTTATCAAGGTCAGGCAGAGCATCTGGTCGAAGGATGTGCACCTCTGGGTCGAAGTTCGGGAAGACCAGAGATTCAGGTTGTGAGAACTCAGCACAGTACTCCTGCTTCCACTCGTTGATCTTACCCTTACGCTCGTAGGACTTCCTGATAGACTCCCACTCACCAAGACCTTTAGGGTCGAAGTATGGGTTATCCAAAGCTGTACCGTGATGGTAACTCCACTCAGGTTCGAGGTTATTCTGAGCCAAAGTAGAGAAGGTGAAAAAGTGGTTCATCACACCGTCAGGCGTAGATATAATCCAGATCTCACCACCAGTGTCCGCCACCATCGGGCGGAGGATTTTATCGTAAACATCGTTTAGGTCACAGTTCGCAAAGGCTGCCTCGTCAACTGCAATAAAACCATACTTACCACCACGGAGCTTGTCGGGGTTATCATCGATACCCTTCAATCGAATCATCGGTAGGGCGTTGCTGCCAGAGTAGTCCACGTTAATATCCCGCCCATAGAACTCCTTGATCGGCAGGTTGTATGGCTGCGGTCGGAACTTATAAGTGCTCAGGTTCTCATTCTTAGTCGCCCACTGCTCAGGTATGGCTTTCGGCAGGATGTCATCCCAGTAGATCTCCCGAGCGTGCGTCAGGGTATCGGAGATGATTAGAGAGTTGTAGCCAGTTTCAAGAGCGGTGTACTTAGCTTTATCAGCCACCAACGCCGACTTACCAGTACGCCGTCCTAGGTTAATCACCTTAAAGCGGGCAGGGTCAAGCAGAATACTCTTCTGAAGCGGGTGTGGATAGGGGAGATTGATTACCTTAGCCATCGATCACCTCACCTTCTATCGGTTCGTTATTAACCCGCACGGCTTGTGATGGGTCGTTACCGATCATAATAACTACGTTCTGGTTGCCACCCTTTTCCTTCTCAGGTGTACCGAGGTTCTGGCGGGCTACCTCGATAGCTACGTCACCACGCACCTTCTCGGACTTACCCTCTACCATTAGTTCCTCTAGTGTATCGAGGGCAATATCACCAAGCTGAGCCATCCGCTCCTGATACTTCTCGGATAGGACTTTAACCCCACGGCGACTGTTGAGTGCTCGGGCTTTCTTCCGAAGCATCAACTTGCCGTACTCCCTATCACGACCATTCTTGGATTCGCTTAATGCTGCCCACTCCTGTACCTGCTCATCATCAGCATAGGCAATAAGCAGAGCATTGACTGAACTCTTGCCAGCCGTTCGCTCTGCTACAAAGACAGCATCTTGCTGTGTGAGTTCGTACTCACCTGTTCGTGCCACCTCGTCTGCCATAGCCTACACCAATTCGTCAAAGCTAACATTCGAGCCAGGCATCACCCTGTTCTGTGAGATACGAGAGAGTTGTTCCTCTGATCGCTTATT
>CAZCIU010000111.1:0-5328 GCA_964498765.1 uncultured Paludibacter sp.
GAAACGCTCGAGCTTTTCGTATTTTCGGCATTTACGGGAGTATAATAGCTGTTTATGTTGCTTCTGTTGTATCCGCTGGTAGAAAAATTCACACTGGCAGAAAATGTTCGGAACGGATTTACTTTCGGATTTTGCGTGTGCGACCAACGAATACTCAGGTTCTTGGATTTTGCATAATCCGGCAAATCTTTTTCTCCGGTCACATCTTCACGATAGGTAAAACTCAATCCGCCGTTAAATTTATATCTTTTCAGGTAGTTGGAAGACAAATTCACTCCCCAAGTACCTTTTGTATAAATATCGCCTTTCAAACTCAAATCCACGTAATCACTTATGGCAAAGTAATATCCACCATTCGTCAAACCAAATCCGCGCGTAAATTCCGTATCAAAGGAAGGCATTTCCAATCCGGATGAATAGGATGTATTAAATGGGAAAAATCCAAACGGCAGCGCCACCGGAACCGGGATATCCAGCAAAACCAAATGCGCCGGACCGGTAACAATGTATTCTCCGGGCTTCACTTTGGCTTTGGATAGTCCAAGGTAGAAGTGAGGATGATCATGCAAATCACAGGTGGTGTATTTACCGTCGGCGATATTCAGCGTTGAATTATCGATGATTTTTGTCCGATTACTGATGATGTAACCTTCGCCTTGCTGCGTAACTGCCTGACGCACAAACCCTCTTTTCGTTCGGAAATTGTAGGTCATTTCATTGGACGTGTATTCCGACTCATTATCTTTGAAAACCGGCTTTCCAACGAGTGCTCCGGTACTATCTCGGGTAGAATAAGCATAAATCGTGGTGCTATCCATTCGTACACGCACCAAACTTGCCTGCGACAAGTCCATTTCCTTATACTGCACTTTGGTATTTCCATACATAAATCCGGTTCCATTTCCGAAGAAAACAATGGAATCGCTTGCCGAATAATTTATTTCAGCATCAAATTGCTCAGCTTTAATCTTGGAGGAATCCTGCGGAGTAGCTACTTTCTGACTATCAACGGGCTGAACCAGAGAATCAGGAACAAGTTGATTGTTGCTTTCTTGCGCATACGTATGAGGTATGTACGTAAAAAAAGCAAAAAAACAAATCAGAACCAGTAGCTTTATATATAGGGAATTATGAATGCGCATTCGGCAATAAAATCTTGCAAAAAATTGAGTGCAAATTTAAGCAAAAAATTGCTCTGTATTGTACATTGTCCTATTTTTTATGAATAATTTCATATTTTAGAATTTATTAAAAGGCATACAATGATAGATTTTATGTACTTTTGCACTGATTTTGTTATTAAGTATCAAATATCACGTCAGTTGGATTTTTTCAGAACGACAAAAATTTTGCAAATTACCGTTTTGAAAAATCTAATTTTATGAATCTTTTTGCTATAAAATTACTATGAGAACTTTTTACAGAATACTTACTATCGCAGTTTTTCTTTTTGCTTTCTCGCTTTCGGCGGTACAAGCACAAAAGAAATTTACGGTTGTAATTGATGCAGGACACGGCGGTCACGATGCCGGTGCCATTGGAAGGATTTCAAGAGAAAAAAATATAAATCTGGCTGTGGCTCTGCGTTTGGGATCGATTATCAGCGAAAATCATCCGGATGTGAAAGTAGTTTATACACGCAAAACGGATGTTTTTATCAAACTGGACAGACGAAGCCAGATAGCCAATCAAAACCACGCGGATTTATTTATCAGCATCCATACGAATGCTACAAAAGGAAGCTCCGTGTATGGAACTGAAACTTTTGTACTCGGACTTGCCAAATCGAAATCCAATCTGGAAGTGGCTATGCTCGAGAACTCGGTAATTACGTTGGAAGAAGATTATAAGACGACTTACCAAGGCTTTGATCCGAATTCGGTGGATTCTTACATCATGTTTGAACTAATGCAAGACCGCTATCTGGATAAAAGTCTGCAAATGGCGGCTTTGGTGGAAACGCAGTTCAGAGGCATCAAAAGATACAGCCGCGGAGTGAAGCAAGCCGGATTTTTGGTTTTGCATAAAACTGCCGCTCCGAGCGTGCTGGTGGAACTTGGATTTATTTCCAATCCTGCCGAAGAGCGTTATCTGAATTCCTCTGAAGGTCGTGAATCGCTTTCTCAATCCATTTACAAAGCTTTTGCAGCTTACAAACGCAATCACGATCAAAAAACCGGAGTGAACATTGAACCGAAAGAAAATGTTCCAAGTTATAAAGCGGATGACAAAACCGCAAAAGTTGATAGTGACAAAGTAGTTTACAAAATTCAGCTTTTTGCGCTTGAACGCAGATTGAGCCCTAATCACAAGGAATTCAAGAACTTAAAAGACGTAGATTATTACAGAGAAGGTAATTTTTACAAATATACTTACGGCGAAGAAGATACTTTTGAAAAAATAGAAGAAGTGAGAAAAGGTATCGCTTCGAAATTCCCCGGCGCATATATCATCGCTTTCAAAGGCGATAAAAAAATTACTATCGGAGAAGCATTAAAAAAATAAACAGATGAGCAAAAAATTCAGTCGCGAAATAAAAGTAGGATTAATGGTATTGGTTTCCATTTTTCTGTTTTATTTTGGCATCAATTTTCTGAAAGGCAGCAATATTTTCCAAAAAAGCAACCAGTACATCGGTCACTTTGAAAATCTGGACGGACTCGTGAAATCTTCGCAAGTGAAAGTGAAGGGTTATAAAGTAGGTCAAGTATCAGAAATTCTTTACGATTTTACTAAAAACGAGGCTTTCACCGTCAAAATTACTGTTGACAACAATATCAAAATCCCGAAAGGTACAGTCATGATGCTTGCCGATGACGGCTTGCTGGGAGGAAAAATAATTGATTTGGTATATCCGATGCAAGCTAATGCAAATGACGTTTACAAGCGAAATGACGTGCTTCCTACAGGCGTTAACGGAGGACTGATGGCTGAACTTACAGGCGATATGATGCCAAAAATTGAGCGTGTAGTGGAACAAACAGATTCGCTGCTACTGTCTGTAAGAAAGCTTGTAGAAAGTCCGCATTTGAACACCAGTTTGTACGCTATTGAAAGGACAACGTCAGATTTGGCTGCTACTTCAGCGCAACTAAAATCGATGATGAGCAATCAATTTCCAACGGTGATGAACGATGTGGCCGCAATAACCTCCGATTTCAAAGAAACAAGCGGAAATTTAAAAAAAATAGATTTCGCCGGAACGATGGAAAGTGCTGACTACACAGTAAAAAATCTGCAAAATTTCACAGAAAAATTAAATAGCAATGAGAGTAGCCTTGGACTGCTGATGAATGATAAGAATTTGTATTTCAATCTGAACAATACAGCGGAAAGTGCTGATAAACTATTAATTGACTTAAAAGAGAACCCGAAAAGGTACGTTCATTTTTCATTATTTGGAGGAAAAAAATAATTCGATTTTATTTTTAACCGTTCTAAATAGCAAAGTTTTTCAAAAAAAAATTTAATATATTTGAAACATCTGTTTTACAAGCAAATTAAGTTATTTTTTGATTAAATTTCAATTTTTGGTTTCAAACTGTTAATGTCTTAATTATCAATACAAATACGAGAATTTAGCAATATTAGAGATTGAAATTCAACTGATTAAACATCACCACTGATAGTCAACCACTTAAAGCTTTATTATTGACCCTAAAAAAAATCAGATTTTTTTATTTGAAAAAACTTTTCGAATTTTGTAAAAGAATAATTGCCCAATAATCCCGGGCGTAAAAAAATCTTTATTCACCAAATATTTCACTCGACCTCGGTCGAGTTTTTTATCCTTATTTTATAAATTTACTACTAAAAGAAAAAGATGAGTCAGTGTGCGCAGTTGTGGAATAGTTGCTTGAGTATTATCAAAGACAATATAAACGAAACGTCCTATAATACGTGGTTTGCTCCTATTGTACCTGTTAGGTTCGAAAATAATGTATTTGTTCTTCAGGTTCCAAGTCAGTTTTTTGTTGAACATATAGAAGAGAAATACATTGACCTACTCAGCATGACGCTGATTCGTGTGGCCGGACCAGGCACTAAGCTTGAATATCGGGTATTGATTGATAAAAAAGCTGGCACCGGAACTCAAATCCCAAGTACTGCCGAACACAAACCAAGGCAATACAACAATAACAACCAAAAACAATACGCAATCATTTCGCCCTATCAGCGAGTGCAGCTTCCGGAAATTGATCCGCAGCTTAATCCTTCTTTTAATTTTAATAATCTGATAGAAGGAAAAAGCAATAAGTTGGCGCGCACGGCTGGAGTAAGCATTGCGAATGATCCGGGAAAAACAATTTTCAATCCGCTATTTGTGTATGGAAAATCCGGAGTTGGAAAAACGCACCTTGCAAATGCAATCGGTGTGATGACCAAACAACTTCATCCTGAAAAACGCGTACTGTATCTTTCGGCGAATACATTTCAAATTCAGTACACCGACGCTGTAAGAAATAACACTCAAAACGATTTTTTGAATTTTTATCAAACAATTGACGTACTATTGATTGACGATATTCAGGAATTCTCCGGAAAAACAGGAACTCAAAACACGTTCTTCCACATTTTCAATCACCTGCATCAAACCGGAAAGCAATTGGTATTGACTTCAGACCGCTCGCCGCTGGAAATGGTGGGAATGGAACAGCGATTGCTTACCCGTTTCAAATGGGGACTTTCTGCTGAAATTGAAAAACCGGATTTTGAACTGAGAAAAGCCATCTTGAAAAATAAAATCTACCGCGACGGACTTGAAATTCCTGAAAATGTAGTGGATTTTATTGCTGAAAATGTAGTGGACAACGTTCGCGACCTGGAGGGTGTGCTAATTTCGTTGCTTGCGCATTCTACGCTTACAAATATTCCGATTGACATCAGTCTGGCAGAAAAAATCATCAGCCGCATTGTAAACATTACTCCGAAAGTAATGACTGTGGAACATATCCGCGATACGGTTTGCGAATATTTCAAGCTTTCAGTTGATGCCATTTCTACAAAATCAAGAAAACTCGAAGTGGTGCAAGCCAGACAAATAGCCATGTATTTCTCAAAAATGCTGACTAAAAGTTCGCTTTCAACCATTGGTTTACATATCGGCAAACGCGATCACGCAACTGTACTTCACGCCTGCAAAAAGGTAGAAGACCTGATTGAAACCGACAAACACTTCAGAAAAGACGTAGAAGAAATAGAAGAAAGACTAAGGATGTGAACAGAATTTTTGGTTTATTAGTATCAATAGAGACGTTACTTCAAACGTCTCTATTTTTTTGTGTAATTTAATGAAAATTCTTTCCTGCTTTGAAAAAAAATTGTAAT
>CAZCIU010000112.1:0-5214 GCA_964498765.1 uncultured Paludibacter sp.
GGCGTCCCGACAAAGCGATGGCTGTGGAAAATTCGGCTGAATATCGCAAATATGTTGAAAAATTGAGCGAAGTTTCGGGAGTTTCCATCTCAAATTTTGCTGATTTGTTACAGGCACTACGCGTGCGCCACGATTTCTTTGCAAGCGTAGGCTGTAAACTTTCCGACCACGGAATTGAAGAGTTTTATGCCGAAGATTACACACAAGCTGAAATTGACGCTATTTTCAATAAGGTGTATGGCGGGCAAGAACTCAACAAAGAAGAAATCCTGAAATTCAAATCGGCGATGCTATACGAAGGCGCGGTTATGGATTGGGAAAAAGGCTGGACGCAACAGTTCCACTACGGTGCAATCCGCAATAATAATTCCCGTCTGTTCAGGCAGTTAGGTGCTGATACCGGTTTTGACAGTATAGGTGATTTTACCGTTGCCAAAGCAATGAGTAAATTCTTTAACAGCCTGGATAACAATGATAATTTGGCTAAAACCATTATTTATAATTTAAATCCGCGTGACAATGATATGATTGCCACGATGATAGGTAATTTCCAAGATGGATCAGTTGCCGGAAAAATCCAATTCGGTTCCGGCTGGTGGTTCCTGGATCAAAAAACAGGCATGGAAGCGCAGTTGAATTCACTTTCAAACCTTGGATTGTTAAGCCGTTTTGTAGGAATGCTCACCGATAGCCGTAGTTTCTTGTCGTACCCGCGCCACGAATATTTCCGCCGGATTTTATGTAATTTAATCGGCGACGATGTGGAAAAAGGATTACTGCCAAAATCAGAAATGAAATTTCTCGGCGAAATGGTAGAAAATATCTCGTATTTCAACGCAAAAAATTTCTTTAAGTTCTAGATAGAACACAAATTGCGCAGATTTCGCAAATTGTCACAAATTTGATTTCATTCTTCTAAAAAATTAATGAATATCTGCGAAAATTAGTGTAATCTGTGTCATTTGTGTTCTCAATAAAAATCAAATAAATCGTAAATAATAATAATATGAAATTAGGAAAATTCAGCATTGGAGTGGGAGATAGGTTCTCTCATCAAGGAAAAGCACAGTTGCGCGCCATCATGAAAGCCAACGAAACCGGTTTGGAAATCAATCCTGTATGGAACAAATCCAACCGTGAGCACACGTACGTACATTCAGAGCCGATTGACACGCGTCGCGAGGCCGATGAAGCTGTAAAAGCATTGGGCTACAACGGACAGTATTTCGTAGATGCCGACCACATTAATTTGAGCACAGTTGAGCGTTTTGTGGCTGTTTCTGACTTCTTTACGCTTGATGTGGCTTCGTTTATCGGAAAACCAAGCGCTCAGGAAGACATCGATAAATTCATCGCTTCGTGCGAAAAATACATGGGCGAACTTCAAATTCCGGGAATGGAAAAACCGCTTTCCATCACCAAAGAATTGCTGGAAGATATTGCCAATAAATTTTTAAGCGCCACTCAGCAAGCGTCTGAAATTTATGCTTATCTGGTTGATAAAAAAGGTGTTGGAAATTTCATCACCGAAGTTTCGATGGATGAAGTGGAAAAACCACAAACTCCGGTTGAAATGCTATTCATCCTGAAAATGTTGGCCGACAAAGGCGTTCCTGCTCAAACAATTGCTCCAAAATTCACCGGACGTTTCAACAAAGGTGTTGACTATGTGGGTAATTTAGAGCAATTTGCCAAAGAATTTGAAGAAGATGTGCTGGTGATTGATTTTGCAGTAAAAGAATTCGGACTTCCGGCTGAGCTGAAACTAAGCGTTCATTCCGGTAGTGACAAATTTTCCATTTATCCGATTATGGCCGAAGTCATCAACCGCCACGACAAAGGTCTTCACCTGAAAACAGCGGGTACCACGTGGCTTGAAGAAGTCATCGGTTTGGCAAAAGCAGATGGCGAAGGATTGGTTTTGGCAAAAAAAATCTATGCTAATTCATTGAACCGCAAAGATGAACTTTGTGCTCCTTATGCCGATGTAATTGACATTGACGGAAGCAAACTGCCTACTATTGAGGAAGTTAACAGCTGGGACAGCGAAAAATATCAAAATACACTTCGCCACATTCCGGGACATCCTGATTACAATGCAAATTTCCGTCAATTGATACACGTGGCTTACGCAGTGGCATCAGAATTAGGAAAAGAATACACCGATTTGCTGGAAAAATACGAAGATATCGTGGGTGGATGCGTGGAAGAAAATATCTACGAACGCCATTTGAAACGATTATTCAGTCTTTAAAGCCCCCATCCCCTTCGGGACTTCCCCCACAAGGGGAAGATAAATTTGGAGGATTTTTTTCGATTTATGAAACAAAGTTTTCGTGATTTGCACCATTTGAGCGCATGCAAATCTGCAACTTTGTGGGAGATTTAGAGGATTATGCGAATTAGGAATTCAAAATAAGCTAATAAGGTTAATGTCAGCTGGTTTATTTTCTCTATTAAGCTCGCCTGCCTCGGGCAGGGTTTATGTTTTATTGAAAATAAGGTTTTTAAGAAAAAGAAACATAAATCACAAGGAACCTTAGTAGAATAGGGATTTATTTAGAAAAGAAACCTTATTCCCTTATTTGTTAAGTAGTTACATCTATTTGTTGAATATTAATCAAACCATAATCATATTGATGAATAAATACTGTAAACCCAATTGTAAATCATAAATTTTTAAATTGTAAATAAAAAAGATATGTACGAATTTTTTGATATCAAAGACCGTGTCGTAGCCATTACCGGCGGTACGGGCGTGCTTGGCGAAAGCATGGTGGAATACCTGGCTGCGCATGGAGCAAAAGTGGCTGTATTGGCGCGTAACAAAGAAAAAGGTGATTTGCTGATTGAAAAAGTGAAAGCCAACGGCGGTGAAGCAATGTTTTTGGTAACGGATGTAACCGACGAGGCTGTTTTGAAGCAAAATGCACAGGATATCGTTGCAAAATACGGAAAAATTGATGTGCTGATCAACGGCGCAGGCGGAAATATGCCGGGTGCAACCATTGGTCCGAACAACAATATTTTCGACCTGAAAATGGATGATTTCCGCAAAGTGGTAGATTTGAACTTGATGGGAACAGTTATTCCGACGATTGTTTTTGCCGAATATATGGTTGAAGCCAAGCAAGGAAATATCATCAATGTATCGTCTGCATCGGCACTTCGTCCGCTAACACGCGTGGCCGGATACGGCTCAGCAAAATCAGCTGTAACCAACTTTACCAAGTATATGGCCGGCGAAATGGCAATTAAATTTGGCGAAACTTTCCGTGTGAACGCTCTTTGTCCCGGATTTTTCATCACTGAACAAAACCGTGCTTTGCTCACCAATCCGGATGGAACTTATTCCGACCGTGGTAATACAATCATTGCTCATACGCCGTTCCGTCGTTTCGGAAATCCCGAAGATTTGCTCGGTACATTGCATTATCTGGTCAGCGATGCTTCCAAATTCGTAACCGGAACCGTTGCTATCGTGGACGGCGGATTTGATGCATTTAGTATTTAAAGCCCCCTAAATCCCCCGAATGGGGGACTTTTGGTGTGTGCAAAAAAACAGATTAATCACGAAACTAATTCGTGAAATTCGTTATAATTCGTATAATTTGTAAAAAATGGAATTAAGAAAAAACTCAAAATACGCGTTAATCACTCCGACAAGCATCGGGGTACGCATTACGCCGGTAAATGGACAGCCGGTTCACAGCAGTCATTTGTTTGAAATGCAGGCTACAAGTGCCGAAACGAATGTGGCAAGCATTTCGTCGTACCTTGGATTGCCTGTAAAAGTGCTGACGACTTTCGTAAAAGACAGTCCAATTGCGCAGTTTATCAAATCTGATCTTCGTCGTCGCAACATGGATTACGAAGGACCGGAAGTGCCACAAGGCGGACCTTGGGGCTATCGTCATCAGTTTAATATAGCCGATAGTGGTTATGGTTTGCGCGGTCCACGTGTTCAGAACGACCGTGCCGGTGAAGTAGGTCGCACGCTGAATGTCAAGGACTTTGACATGGAGCGGATTTTTGTTCAAGATGGTGTTCAGATTGTACATCTCTCCGGGCTCATCGCCGCTCTGTCGCCAGAAACAAGCAATTTCTGCCTTGAATTGGCTCGTTATGCCAAGAAAAACGGTACGCTGATTTCATTCGACTTGAACCACAGAGCTACTTTCTGGAAAGGTCGTGAAGAAGAATTGCATAATGCTTTTGATGAAATTGCTTCTTTGTCGGATATTTTGATTGGAAATGAAGAAGATTTCCAACTTTGTCTGGGAATTGAAGGGCCGAAAGCCGGTGGCGAAAATATTGAAGACACGATGGATGCTTTCAAAGGCATGATTAAAAATGCCAAAAAAGCGTATCCGAATGTAACTGTTTTTGCCAATACATTGCGAGAAGTTTTGAGCGTTAACGAACATCTTTGGGGCGCAATTGTTTATGAAAATGACAGGTTCCATGTCGAAAATATGCGTAAAATCGTCGTGCTTGACCGTATTGGTGGTGGCGACGGATTTGTTGGCGGACTACTGTACAGCATCTTAAAAGGCTGGGAACCTGAAAAATGGGTTCAGTTTGCTTGGGCAAGCGGTGCTTTGGCAACTACGTTCCTGACCGACTACGCGCAACCTGCCGATGAAGATATGATCTGGAGCATCTGGAAAGGAAATGCGAGAGTGAAGAGATAACAAGCCCTCTAAATTCCCCGCAAGAGGGACTTTACGGAGTGCAAAAATTGACTTTTTTAGAATTTAGAATTATAAATAATAATAAAAAAATAAACAAAAACCTCTAAGTGAGGTGCACAAAAGCTCCCCTTGTGGGGGAGTTTGAGAGGGCTTTTAATATGAAACAAAAAGCAGATATTGGATTAATTGGTCTCGCTGTAATGGGCGAAAACCTAGTACTGAATATGGAAAGCAAAGGCTACACGGTAGCTGTTTTCAATCGTTCGGTAGAGAAAGTGGAGAAATTTATTGCCGGACGCGGTGCCGGAAAAAATTTCATCGGAGCAAAAAATTTGGAAGAGCTGGTAGCTTCTATCGAACGTCCGCGCAAAGTGATGATGCTCGTGAAAGCCGGAAAACCGGTTGATGATTTTATCGAGCAACTTATTCCGCTTTTGGAACCGGGCGATATTATTATTGATGGTGGAAACAGCCATTTCCCTGATACCGTTCGCCGTACGAAATACGTGGAAAGCAAAGG
>CAZCIU010000113.1:0-5071 GCA_964498765.1 uncultured Paludibacter sp.
AGAAAGATAGCTTTTCCTGCGTTTTAGAGACTGTAACTTTTCTTTCTGTTTGATGATGTGCTGTTGATTTTTCAGTAGAATTATTACAACTCCAAAAAAGCAGTGCGCTTATTCCTAATAAAATCGTTTTTTCATAATTAGTTGTATTTATTTGTTTTCAATCATTTTTAAAATTCCATTCAGGACTGTTTTCTCAATTTACCCGGAAGCAAAATAAAAATCGTTACGCACCGGTGATGTCTTTTAAAGAGCATATTTCGGTACGTTACGATTTTTTTAATCTCTTAATGATTGTGAGCACCTTGGTGCGATAATACCGCCTCCAATGCTTCCAAAGTATGTGTATAATCGACATAAGCAGCTACATAACGTCTTCCTTCGGCAACGGAATTGTCTTTTACTTTTTCCAGTTCCATTACTTTATCATACTTTTCTTGGACTACCGTTTTAATGTGTTTGTCCAATGCTGTGAGCAAGTGTTCTACATCATTATTAGCAATCGAATTGTCTGCCATTTGTACGATTGGGGCGGTGGAACCTGCCGGTTTTAAGCCGGTATATGGCGCGCCTTCGGTTTCACGGTGATAACGAACCAGCGTTTCCAAAAAATGTTTTTCTACGATGCTGTAAATTTCCGTGTCGCCATTTTTTAAATCAATCGTTTTGTCAAAAAGCTGTTTTATTTCCGCTTCATGCTCGGTGGCAATCCACTTCATTACATACACTGCGTTTTCCTTTTCCAAAGCTTTAAATGCGTCTTGGATAACTGGCCCGTCATATGAATCACAGTGTGCGAACGCAGGCGCGGAAAAGGCTGTCAACACCACCAATAAAAGGGTGAGCTTACCTAATTTGTTTTTAAATTCCATAATTGTTTTCATATCTTTTACTTTTAAATATTATAGGATAATGTACTTGTACAAAGTTAGCCTTTGACCGAATTTTTATAAAGTACAATGGTAGGAGGTGATGGTATAAAAGTCGGGAATTGCTCTTTCGTGAAAGCTATATTGTCACTTTTGCCTCTGTAAACTCCTTTCGTGTTTTGGTTTTGAATTTCGGGTATTTCAACCGAAACTGATATTTAGGAAATCCTACCAAGCGAACAGCATTTAATATCACCAGAATTACACTTATTTCGTGGATCAACATCCCGGAAGCCAGATGAATGTTGTCGGTCAAAACACCTACCAATAATAACGCAACAGTAGTCAATGCAAAATAAGTATTCTGCTTCATATTGCGGATGGTGGATTTGGACAGTTGGATGGCATAAGGCAGTTTATCCAATTTGTCAGACATCAGAATGATATCTGCTGTCTGCATCGTAACATCAGTTGCTGTTCCGCCCATAGCAATACCAACATCTGCCGTGGCTATCGCCGGAGCATCGTTAATTCCATCACCAATCATCGCAACCTTTCGTCCTGAGGTTTTCAGTTCACTTATTTTAGAGACCTTGTCTTCGGGTAATAATTCCGAATAAACGTTATCGATCCCCAATTGATGGGCCACTTTTTGAGCCACCAACTCATTATCGCCGGTGAGCATCATCAAGTCGTCAATTCCGGCACTTCGCAATTGAGCCATCGTGGCGGGAGCTTCCTCACGAACTTGGTCGGCAATGGAAATAATCCCAATCACTTCTTTGTCTCTGGCAATGAAAACGGATGTATTTCCATTTTTTTGCTGTTGAAGCATATATTCATTGGCTTCGGCATCAATGGCTATACCAAATTTTTCTGCACCTGATCGATTGCCGATATAAATTTGTTTGGTGTCTAATATGGCCTGAAGGCCGTGACCTTTTATAATCTCAACATTCGAAGGTTGGCGAACCAAATGAAGGCCTTTTTCTTCGGCTTTTTTAACGATGGTTTTACCCAGATGGTGTTCAGAAGTCACCTCGACTTCTGCTGCCAGTTGGAGCAATTCATCAGTTGAAACCCCATAAGCCTTTATGTCTGTTACCTCGGGTTTTCCTTTGGTAAGTGTTCCCGTTTTATCAAATACAAGAGCATTTACTTTGGCTAGATTTTCCATTTTATCGCCGCCTTTGATCAGGATTCCATTTTTAGCACCATTCCCGATTCCGGCAACAATGGACACGGGTACCGAAATCACCAAAGCACCGGGGCAAGCGATGACGAGAAAGGTCAATGCCAAGTGGATATTCTGCGTAATGAGTCCGACCAATACCGAAAGAATTATAATCCCCGGCGTATAATAAGCTGCAAATCGCTCCATAAATTTTTGTGTCTTGGCTTTCACTTCCTGAGCTTCTTCCACCAATTCGATAATTTTGGAAAAAGTCGTGTCTTCACTCACTTTTTCGGCAAGGATCTCTAAATATCCATTGTCAGAAACCGTACTACTAAACACCTGGTCACCTTTAGCTTTACTAACCGGAACCGATTCGCCGGTAATAGCCGCCTGGTTGATTAAGGATTGTCCCGAAATCACTTTTCCGTCCACCGGAATTCTTCCTCCGGGTTGTACAATGACGTGATCGCCCACCTGTACTTCGTCTGCAGGGATGGTGATGCGTATCCCGTCTTTTAAAACCGTAGCTTCCAGCGGTGCCATGTCCATCAGCGATTTTAAGGATGCTCTTGTTTTCATCAGGGTTCGTCCTTCGAGATAATCACCAAACAAAAACAAGAAGGAAACGACTGCGGCTTCCGTGTATTCACCGATAATCATTGCTCCGACAACGGCAATTGTTACCAATAAATCGATACTGAAAGCTTTCATCCGCAATGATTGAATGGCTTTTATCGCAATGGGTATTCCTGCAAGAACCGCTGCAATAATCAAGCTGATGTCTTGTGCCAAACTTCCGGGATTTATCAGATACGCCAACAAAGCGACCAATAGAAGTCCTCCGGACACCAGCGTTAATCTATTTATCATTTTTGTTTTCATAATCATTGATGTTTTTAATTTAGGATAACACAGGATATCCTAGTTTCTCGATTATTTCGGAGAGTTCCTTAGGATTGGTTTCTTCCTCGTTATATGTTACTTTTACTTTACTTGAATGAAACATTACTTTCGCCTTATCCACCCCGATTTGTTTATTTAATACACCTTCAATTTTGGCGATACAACTCGGGCAGGTAAGGGTTTCCAATTGAATTCTTATTGTTTTCATCTTTATCTTTTTTTAATGATTAATACTTCTTTTTTATTTCATTACAAAGATAGAGGCAACCTCTCCCCGATGGAAGTGCTGAAAGTAGGGGGTAATGGTACGAAAGTCGGATTACGGGGTTCTTAGGCCTCTCTGTATTCCTTCGGACTGACGCCCGTGTGTTTTTTGAAGAATTTTCCGAAATGAGAGGGGTCTGAAAAACGGAGGGCGTAAGCAATCTCAGCGATGCTCCGCTCTTTGTTTTGTAAGCGTACCCTGGCTTCCAAAAGTAGCATCTCATTGATCCAGTCACCAGCAGTTTTACCGCTGACTTCTTTGATGAGTGTTGAGAAATATTTGGGAGTCAGATGTAATTTGTCTGCATAGAACGACACTTTTCGTTCTTCTATGAAATGTGATGACAGCAAACTTTTGAACTGCGTAAGTATATGTGCGTTTTTATCTGTTTCTTGAGCGGTATCCGGCTTTTGTTTTTGATGTGCGTCATCAATTTCATTGAGTATGATATAAATCAAACTTCTAATTATTGCTGAAGTGTGCGGTGCATTTTCAGAAGCTTTTTGATGAATTAGTTCTAAATAGGAACTGAATTGACCAAAGAGCCTGGCATCCAATTCAATTACTTGTTCGCCCGTTTTTTCAAAAAAATCAAATTTATCCAGATAATTAATATCCGTTTGTCCTTCCAGAAAAATTTCTTTTCGGAAGAACAAAATCTGTGCATCGTAAGCGCTCCCTAAATCTGTAAATTTCCTAATCGCTGAAGGAGCAATGGTAAATATGGCCGGTGCTTGGGCATGGTGCACAAACAAGTCAGATTCCAATTGAAGCTCGCCCTTGCTCAACAAACAAATGGCATAGGCTGAAGTGCGGTGGGCATCTTCGGAAGCACAGGCATTGCTGAGATGTGATAAAAAATACCATTTGTCCGAATTCAAGTTATTGGATTCCAGTTTGGTATATTCGATATATGGGATTGATTTCATAGGATTTATTTTTTGTTTTCAATCATTTTTAAAATCCCCCCAAAAACTGCTTTTCCGTCTTTCATCAGATTGGATTTATGCCCTGACAATTTCCATTTCAAGACCGTCATTCTCATTCCTCCAATAATTATCGTTGTTAGGGTAGAAGCACCAATTATTTTGCTGTATTGCCCATTTTCCTGGCCGTTTTTCACATTTTCAGAAACATAGTTTTGCATTAAATCCATTATTTCCGCAACTTTATTACTCAAACTCTCATCAAAGTGAAAAATACTTTCTGCAAAAATTACGCTAACGATAGCAGGTTTATCAGTGAAAGCCTGTAATTGTGAATTAAAAATTAAACGAAGTTTTTCGGGATAAGTATGTTCTTTCTTAAATGGAATAGCTTGAATACGATTTTGCATTTCCGTTTTAAAATACTCCAAAACACTTAATAAAATTTCGTTTTTACTTTTAAAATGTCTGTATAACGCCGGTTCAGACAAACCTATATCTTCCGCCAATGTTTTGATAGTCAGATTTTGAATTCCATATTGTGAAATTCGATTCGTTGCCGCTTCCATTATCTCAATTTGTCTGTCTGTAAATTCTTGCATACTTATCTAATTTGCTTTTATGTTAGTTAGTACTCACTTGCAAAAGTAACTACTTTTTTTAACAAACAACTATTTCCAAAAAAAAAGTTTGTTTTTTTACTTTGCCTTTATCTTTTTGGTGTTGGAAGATTGGCTCTTTTGTGGCTTTTGTGCGTTAGATTTGTAGGGAGGGAAAGCCACAAATGTGCCAATGTGCGGAAGGAAATTATTTTGTGCGGTGGGATTTTTAGCTTTTTAATTCCTTATTTTTAAAGTCAGAAATACAGCTAAGTTTATTAATCTGTTACATTGATTATTGTTTGGAATCGTTGTTCTACGCTTGCCTGTAACGG
>CAZCIU010000114.1:0-4899 GCA_964498765.1 uncultured Paludibacter sp.
TGTCAAATTCCGTAGATGCTACTACCACTTCCTCTTCTTCCGCTTTTTCGGTGGTTTCTTCATTCAGAGATCTATGTTCAATCGGCAGCAGTTCCAGATTGATATTTTTAAATCCAACCGCTCTTTCGTAGCGTTGCATCGAAGTATGTCCGCCGGATAAATTCACCACATCCTCAAAACCTGCACCTTTCAGCGTGCGAAGTGCCTGATGTCCTTTTTTTCCGGTTTCATCATACACCACAATCGAGTATTGTTTTGGAATTGAATTCAGTGCTTGGCTTAAAAATTCCAGCGGAATATGTCCTGAACCTTCTACGTTTGATTTATCGTAAGCAAAATTATCCCGCACATCAATAAAAATCGCTTCTTTATTTTCCAGATAATCATCCAGTTCCATAGCGGTCAGCGAAGGACTAAACCCGGAAATTCGGTTTTCAGCCGTGTAAGCCGCCATATTTATCACATCGTTGGCAGTGCCGAGCGGCGGCGAATAAGCAAAATCCACATCCGCCAAATCACTCACGGTCAATTTATTGGCAACAGCCGTGGCAATCACATCCAAACGACGGTCAGCACCTTTGTAACCGGCTGTTTGTCCGCCAAGCACAACACCCGTTTCTTTGTCAAAAACCAACATAACACTTACGGTCTCCGCACCCGGATAGTAGCTTGTGTGATGCTCTTTGTGAGCCACCACTGCATCGGCATTCAGCCCCAGGTTTCGTGCTTGTTTCAGCGATAGTCCGGTAATTCCCGCCACCGCATCAAAAACTCGAACGATGGAAGTGCCGATAGAACCGCTGTACGCGTGTTTTCCGCCCAATACATTTTCAGCAGCAATGCGTCCCTGACGATTGGCTGGTCCGGCAAGCGGAATGCGTACTTTTTTGCCGTTCACCCGATGCTCAATTTCCACCATATCGCCGGCTCCGTAAATATTCGGGTCAGAAGTTTGCAAAAACTCATCTACCAACAATCCTCCGGCTTCACCAATGGCAAGACCGGCATCTTGTGCCAATTGCAGGGTAGGACGCACACCGATGGAAAGCAGCACCATATCGGCATCAAGCGATGAACCGTTGTTAAGTTTTACGCTTTTCGGAAGAATATCGATTACACCTGCCGAAGTGTAAACGCCCACTTCGTAGCTCAGCATTTCATTCTCGATAAATCCGGCAGTTTCAGCATCCAACACCGCCATTACGTGCGGCATCATTTCCACCACACTCACTTTCAAACCGCGTTTTACAAGCGCTTCCACCATTTCCAAGCCGATAAATCCGCCACCAACGACAACCGCTGTTTTCGGCTCGTTTTCTTTGATAAAATTATCAATGCTATCCATGTCAGCCAGCGTCCAAAGACTGAAAACATGGCTTTGGTCTGCACCCGGCAGGTTGGGTTTTATCGGGCGTCCGCCTTGTGCCAAAATCAGTTTGTCGTACTCAAAGGTCTTCTCTTCTCCGTTTTGCGTGTTTTTTGTTACCAATTTTTTCGCATTTCTTTCAATGGCAGTCACTAACGTATTTGTAAAAACATCCACGTCGTATTGGTCTTTGAAGCTTTCAGGACTTTGCAGGATGAGTTTCGAACGGCTTTTAATATCGCCGCCGATGTAGTAGGGCAGTCCGCAATTCGCAAACGAAATGTCTGGTCCCGCTTCCAGAATTGTGATTTGAGCATCGGGTGAAATTCTTCTTGCTTTGGCGGCGGCAGTTGCTCCGGCTGCTACACCACCCACTATTACAATTTTTTGCATAGGTTTATGTGTGTTTTTTTTTAAGATTAGCCCCTCCCCAACCCTCCCCACAAGGGGAGGGAGAATTCTGAAAATTAGTGTAATCTTGATAACCCTGTCTTCCCCATGAGGGGGAAGTCCCGAAGGGGAAGGGGGCTTCTTTGTGTTATTTTAATTTCTTCATTTCTCCCATCAGGAAATTTTTGTTTTTTACTCCGACAAATCGGGCAACTTCTTTGCCGTCTTTGAATGCAATGAGTGTAGGAATACTTCTGACACCGTATTTTTGTGCCAACGCTTGGTTTTTGTTCACATCCACTTTGGCAACTTTGAAGTCATCGCCACTGCTGTCTGCCACATCGTTTAGGATAGGAAGCATCATTTTACAAGGTGCGCACCATTCTGCCCAAAAGTCCACCAAAACGAGTTTGCCTTTCAGTTGGTGATTGAAATTTTTATCCGTCAAAATTAAGATAGCTTCATTGGCCGGAACATTCTCCAAGCCTTTCATTTTTATTCTTGAATAAATGACCAAAATGATAAATAAGGCTACTACAACGCCGATTATTATTAAAACTGTGTTCATGATTTTTATTTTTTATCTAAATAATATTTTTCGACTACAAAGGTAGTGAATATTATTTCATATTACAATAGTATCACTAATTAGCGAATAGATAAATTGGAAAAAAATTAGTATTTTTGCAGTTTGAAATTTCAGAATAACTTTGGAAAAGAACCTTTCGACAGTTATTTTGTTTCAAAATTACGTATTTTCAATCTAAATATCTTGCTTTCATGCTGAAAAAAGACCTCAATCCTGAACTGATACAGACACTTTGCTCCGACAACGACAAAGCCCTGCAATTTATCGCCGATGTTAAGTGGGAGCATGGTTTTGTGTGCCGGAAATGCGGTCATACGAACTACTGTTCGGGAAAAACGGAGGCATCCAGACGCTGTACCCGATGCAAAAAAGAGGAAAGCGCCATCGCTCATACTATTTTCCATAACTGCAAATTTCCTATTCACAAGGCGTTTTACATCGTTTATACGGTTTGTTTGGAGAAACGGAAAATTTCTGCCAACGAACTTTCCGGTGAATTGGAACTTAATCCGATGACGTGCTGGAAATTCAGAAAGAAAATTCAGGAATGCGTTGATCGTCAGCAGAATAATCCGAGCGATGAAATAAATTTAATCGATATTTTGATAACCCCTTAAAGTCATAAAATCATGTCAGCCAAACCAGAAACTCCCGATCAATACGTTGCCGGGCTACCCGAAGACCGCCGTGAAGCCATTCAGAAAATTCGTCAGGTTCTGAACGAAAATCTGCCCAAAGGTTATGTGGAAGAGATTAGTTACGGAATGATCGGCTATGTAATTCCGTTTTCGATTTATCCGGACGGCTACGCGGTAAAGCCGAAAGTTCCGCTTCCGTTGATAAATTTGGGCAATACCAAAGGACATATCGCGCTTCATCACGTCGGAATTTATGCGGTTCCGGGCGTGGCAGAGTGGTTTCAGGCAGAATATCCGAAGTACAGCAAAGCCAAATTAGATATGGGAAAGGGCTGTATACGCTTCAAAAAGATTGATGATATTCCGTATGATTTACTTGGTCAGCTTGCTCAGAAAATCGATGTCCCAACGTGGATAAAAACCTATGAAACGGTGGTGAGGAGAAAATAACCCCCTAACCCTGTCTGCGACAGGCAGGCCCTAAATGGGAATAAGACAAAGAAAAATCAGAACTTGTGAGGGTTCTGATTTTTTTATGTTAACATTTTGAATTGAGATAGTTCCATGGCAAAATCTCCTAACAAGGAGTAAAGTTTGATATTATGTTGATTTAGATAATTAGAAATAACAAGTCAAATTATATTATAAATCTCTCACAACGGCACCAACCATGCCGCCCATATATGACTAACCAATCCCAAAAGCACAAAAACATGAAAAACAGCGTGTGAAAATTCCCTTTTGGCGAGGGCGTAAATCACAGCTCCGGCGATGTAAAAGACACCACCAATTAAAATCCAGAGTAACACATTCAAGCTGTTTGTGGCAGAAGCAACTTTGATGGAAGGTTGGATAGCAACGATAATAAGTAAACCCATCAGGACGTATGATGCAGTTTTCCAGTGGCTGTTGGCTTTGAGTTTGCCGAAATTAAATCCAATGCCGACAAATGCAATAATCCACACCAAAATAAACAGTCCCCAGCCCCAAAATCCTTCATTGCGAAGCAGAATAAGCGTAAATGGGGAATAACTGCTAGCGATTAAGACATAGATACTTCCGTGGTCAAAATGGCGGAGTAGGGCTTTGGTTTTGAGAGTTTGCACGTAGTGATAAATGGTAGATGCCAGCATGCAAGCCAGTATGCCAAATCCAAAAATGGAAAATGCCAAAATCGCCCAGTTGTTCTGATATTCAATGGCTTTCTTGATTAATAATATCGTTCCAGCGATACCAATTAACACACCCAGAAAGTGTGTGAGCCAGTTGGCGGTTTCTTCTCGTTTGGTATAAAATTTGGATGGATCCATAAGTGAAAATTGTAAAGTCAAAATTACGACTTTTTGGAGGATAATTGATGCTTTTGCAAACATAAAACTAAAAATGAATTATGAAATTTGAAGGTGTACGAATTTTTAGATTAAATCTGGGAAATTTCAAGCATGGAGCAGCATTGACTTTACCTTGGATTGGGATTTTTGTGGGGAAAGGGAGGGAATTTGACCTGAACCTACTTCGCCACGAATTCGGACATATTCTTCAATTTCGAAAATGGGGATTTTGGTTTTTCTGGCGACACATTGCCAAAACCAGCCTTGATAGCGCTCACGCATCAAATAAAGAGCATCGCTCGCATCAAAATACTTGGACGGAATGGTCGGCGAATTTCCTTGCTTACCAATATTTTAACGAACCGGAAGATTGGAATTTCAGACGTTTCCCGATTGCACCATGCGATGAAAGTAAATTTTCCAAACCAAAATTTGCTCAAAATAATGACGAGTTTATCCGCGATTGGGTAGAAGCATGATTTTACTCAAAATCTATCACACAAAAAAGCCTGTTGAAATACTTCAACAGGCTTTTTCTATATCTAAATTGTTAGAATTATCCGTTCATGGAAATGAGAAATTCTT
>CAZCIU010000115.1:0-4834 GCA_964498765.1 uncultured Paludibacter sp.
TGAAATTGCAGCATAAGAAAAAAAAAAGAAGCTGCCCTTATGAGACAGCCTCTTTAATAATTATTGCTTTTTCTTATATGCATTTTGGGCTTCACGTTGCAGAATTCCTGCTTTTATGAAGCTTGTTATCTGCTTTTCAGCTGTCTTTGGAACAATACCTAATTTTGCTGAACATTCTAAATAAGTCTGCCGGTTGAATTCATCGGGTAAATTGTCGTAAAACTGCTGTTTGAGATTGGGAAGCTTTACCGTAGTTTTATTGGTTGGCAACTGGTCGTAAACCGTGGAAGCATGGACATTTAGCACTTTTGCAATTTCCATTGCCGTGCGGTAGTCTTCGTCGGAACAGATTAACGGCGTTCGGAAATCGCTACTATCCATCAGCCGAATAGTCGTCAGTATCATCGCAATTCGGAAAGTGATTAAGCCTAACCTGCGGATGGAAGCTACATAATCTACCCCCTGAATGCAGATAGCTTTGGTTTGTGTTTGGTCAAATGATTTGTTGAAATCATCCTGTTGACTGCTTGTAAGGCTGAAACGGATGGGTTCGGGTTGTGCTTCGAGTAGTTTGTAAAACTCGAAAAACTTTTGCCCTAAATGTTCGAAATAATCATCCAAGGGTTGTTCGTTACTTCCTGAAAATACATTTATCCACACCGGACGAATGTTCATATAATAGAAAATGAAACGGCTGAACAGTCCGTTTTCGGCGCTTGGAATTAGCGTGGCAATTTGTCCTGGTGTTCCCGAAAGAACGGCAGATAGTTGCGGTCTTTCTATCTCTACATATTCTCTGTTTTGGCGACGATTGTAGGAAATGGTTTCGTGATGGAATGCCTGCCTGAAACCATCTGAATAGTTGCCGTAATCGCTTTTGAATGTTTGAGAGAGCGTGTCGCCTTCTGTTTCAAACATCAACCCAACACCATTATTGTCATTCAAAATTTGGAACACTCCCGTGGAACTATTGTTGGCCGGAATGATCAACATTCTGAATGGTGGTTCTTTGGGTTTTTCCATGGATGGGTTGTCTCTTTTGCTAATTGCATATTCTGCTAATTCAGCTTCGTATCTATCTCTTTCTTTGGTTGAATTTTCTCGCAGTGACTTGTGGATTGGTTCAACTAATTTCCGACAGAATGGAAGCCTGCCCTTTCCGGCTGACGCCTGTGCTGAAACAAACAGGTAAAGATTTGCACCCACTTTTTTCTGTGCATAAATGCCGTAAACATTGGGCAGGCAGGCTGACAGCGTAACAAGTGAACCGAGCAACAGAATGTCTTTGTCTTCGCTTGAATTGGCGTTTGCAACTATTCTTTGGAAGAAATAAGGCAAATTTTCAAATACTTTCTCGGGAAAGTTGGGTAGATTTATTGCAGGAATTTCATCTGCCCTTTCCCCACTATCCCCTGTTTCCCCATTTGGGGAAATGGGGGAAATGGGGGATTTTCTTGGTATTCCGATTTCGATGCCCGATTGTTTTGCAAGGTGGAAAAGTGTTTTGATAGTTATTCCGTTTCCATTTGATTTCAAGCAATTGTCGAATTGCTTATCTGTTTCGGCAGTTGAATAATTGGGGAAAAAACGGCTGATGCGATGGTAGTAATCTCTACCGCTTTCGCCTAACTCATCAGCTAATGCAAAGCCCAAATCACGCCAATCGGCGTAATTTGGTGCTATATCTGTGGCAGTGGTTTCAATGCGACTGATGATGGTATCTATGTCAGAAGCCCCACCAATCGGCGCGAATGAGCCGTTTTTAGCTGGCAATGTAGTCTGTTTAGCTGGTTCTTTGTGTTGCCAATCGGCTGGATTGAATGTTTTCTTCTTCATAAGCTTCGGATAATTAAGGTTAAGAAATATAGTTTCAGGAATAATGGGAAAAGCCCTGTCTTGGAATATAGGTAAACCTTTTTTGAGCCGTACCAATTGATTTTTTCTTCATCGTCGTGAACGAAATTAAAAAAGCTAATCAACAGTAGAGCTCGCAAGGCAGAGAACAAGTTTGGTTTGTATTGTTTTTCTTTGAGCGTTTCTCGCTTGAAAATTACTCGTTGGTCAATCGTGATTACAAAGCTGGAATAACTTTCAGCGTATGCAAGGGTATATCCTTTGTTGTTACCGTATGACACTAATGTGTAGTCTGTTTTTTTATCGTATGCTATCATTTTGTTTTAGTTTTAGGGGATTAATGTATGCGTTTGGGTCATGAGGTAAAAAACAAGCGCGGGAAACATCCCTGCAAGCTTTGTCTATCTCTAAATTGTAGGTTTGCCGGATATAGTTTGATAAGGCGTCAAAGTACTCGGAATGAGAATAATTCTCCGTATCTATCTGAATAACCCACTTCAAGCCATCGCCGGAAGGACTAACGAACATGAGTTCAGTTTCAAAAAACTCATCGTCCAACAATGCGTTTTTAAGCAATTCTAAGCCATCATCGCCTTTGAAGGCGGAAGACTGCGACAAGTGGTCGAAGTCAAGGCATATCAGCCCTGAATGAGCTGTAATGCTCTTATCGCTACGTGATGTGAACGTGCCTGAAAATGTACAATAGTCGAATTTTTGCGCTTTGAATTTTCGTGCAGACTTTGTATCTGAAATTGCGCGAAGTTCATCTGTCCGGTCTTTTGCAAACTTCCCAATGATGTAGTTGTATGCATCGAGCAGGCTTATTTCCTTATGAGGTTTTATATTTTGTATTGGTGCTCGAAAGAATGAGAAATAATCTTTGAAATTGTCTGGACCTGCCACAGCAGGCAGGCTGTGATTTTTCTGATTATTTTGATTGCTCTGACTTACTGATTTTTCCTTGTAAAAGCTCCTTTTTTCGCCTAAATGTAAATTCAGTTCTTTGTTGAGTGACTGCAACAATTCTTTGTCCTGCTGTTTGTAGTGTAATTGGGCAAAATCGAATGCATTGCCTGACGGGATGGCGTTGTCGCTATCTGTGTGGCAGGCTATTTCATCACTCAACACATCGCTGTGGCCTGACTTTTCAATCCCTATGTTCAATGTGGATTTATCTGCATTGAATGGATTTTTCGTCGGGGAACAAGTCCTTCCCGTGAGGGCAAGGACTGTTTCATCCGGGTAATACGACTGTAAAATATGGCTATAAATGTTCAGCCCGTAGTGCGTATTTTCCAATATTGACTGCTTACTTAATTCTTCCATAGCTACGAATTTTAATCATGGTGTAGTTGTTGGCGAGCAGTTTTTGGATGTCCTGACGCAGGTAGTAAATTTTACCCTGTATGCGTGAATATGGCAGAATGCCATTTGAACGCAGGGTTTGCAAGGTCCGGGGACTGATGTGAAGCAACTGCATCACATCTTGATTGTCTATCCAATCTTCGAGCAGCGTATTCTCAATCATGTCGTTGATACGGTCATCAGAAACTTCGTTGAGATTTACGGAATTAATGTTGAAGTAATTCCGAAACTCTTTTGCCAATGGTTCCTGGCTGTGCTGAAAGTAATCTTTCAGGATGTCTGATAGAATTCTTGGATTTTTCATCTTCTTACCCTTTCCCTTTTAGCTATGTAGTTGGATGCTTGTTGCTCTACTTCATCAGTCGTTTTGTTGCGGTTGCTTGTGAGCCACTGGTCGAGCTCCGCGCGTCTGAAATAGAGTTTCTTGCCCTGCGGACAATAGCAGGGGATGGCGTTTGTACTGGTAAGTTTGTACAGGTGGCTACTGCTTAAATCAAGGTATAAGCAGGCTTCGTTGAAAGTGAAAATTTCCTTTTGAAGGAGATTTTGTTCGATTAATCGCTGTTCGATTGCATCGAGTTTTTGAATAATTTCGTCCATTTTGAAATTGTATTAAAATTAGAAATGGACATTGCGCAATGTCATCTTCGGTTATCGAAGACATTGCAAAAATATAGCTAAAAACACCGTAAAATGGGTGTGTAACACTCCGCGCGGAGTGTGTGCGGAGTGCGGAGTGCTTGTTTTAAAAAAGAAAAAAGCCAATGGATCTAACCATTGACTTTACATTTATCTCGTTTCTTTTATTTATTCTTAATTATTCTTGTTAGTTGCGGAGTGCGGAGTAATCACTACACCATCAATTTTGCTATTTTTTCTATCTCATCAGCTGTTTTTACAGGCTTTTTCTGGTCTTTGAGATTATATGGTTCAAAAGGATTTCCGTTTTCATCAACGAAACAAGCACAAACTTTTTCCCAAACATTTTTCGTATCTGCTAATACATTATGCTTATTTTTCAACAGTTTTATTAAATATGATAAGTCACTTTTTATTCCTGTCCATTTAATCGGAACTTCAACTTTTACTCCTGAAAAAATTCGCTTAAAATCAGTGATGCTTGTTGCTTCGTCTATACTTTTGTTTTTTTTCAAAGCATTAAACATGTCGGCAATGTTTGCTGGTTGTTGGTTCAGATATTTATATGTTAATGAATTAATTGGCTCACCTGTCGCTTTATCATCATCTTTATCGGGAACGATAGAAATTTCTACTTTTGAAGTTTGAGTGATATATGTATCATCCGGAACACTGACTTGCAATAGCTGGGTGTAAAAATCTGAAACTTCCCACATGTCATCTTCTATAATATGATTTTTAAAATGACACTGGATCTCCATCCAACTTTTAATTAAAGCTGAAAGCAGATAAAACATAATGTAAGTTGCTTCTTTATATTGCTTATCAATTGAGAAATCAACATTCCGAGACGTAATGAAAGAAAGCGAAAATGATTGATTATTGATTACTTCTGCTGTTTCTTTGATTTTAGAATGAAGCTGTTTTCTTGTCTTGTTTATTTTATATGCTATCAGATTATTACTAACATTTTCAG
>CAZCIU010000116.1:0-4781 GCA_964498765.1 uncultured Paludibacter sp.
TAAAAAAACCTTCCCTCCCTTCTGAAAATAAAAAATACGCAACCGCACAAACCGACACGACAAGGACGGTGAAGCGTACTATTGACAATGGTTTGCAAGGACGGACGACAGAACACCAGCCGGTAACAGCGGTTTGGCGTAATGGGGCGGACGTTCTTCGTATGAAACTTTGTGTTAAATTTGAACTCTGTGCTTCGTATGAACTTTAGTTCTGAAAAACCCCACTACGCCAAGCCGTAAAGCGGTAGATGAAATAGAGATAGAAATTCAGTAATTAAACGAAAAAAGGATATTCAAACGTGAATATCCTTTTTTTAATAAGGTTTGTGAGAATATATCACTTCTTAAACAGCGATAAAATCCAAAGAAATACAATAGCACCTACAGTAGCAGTTACCAGTTGACCCAGGATGCTTTCACCGGAACCGATGCCCAGTAATCCAAACAACCAGCCGCCAAGCAAACCGCCAACGATACCAACTAACAGATTGACGATTAGTCCAAAACCGCCGCCTTTCATGATTTTACCGGCAATAAATCCGGCAAGAATTCCAATAATAATTGACCAAAGTAGTCCCATAATTAATTTTTTTATTAGGTATTAATTGTAGATATTTAACATAAAAACAATAGATTTTTAAAATAAGTTCGCAATAATCATGCTAATTTTGTGAAATAATTCGGATTTCATTCTGAAACCAGGCTCTGAAGCATCTAATTTGGTTCTATAATTCATTTTAAAAAAGAGTAGATCAATGAAGAAATCTTCAACAGAAATAATGAAAACAGATAGTATCGGTCTTTTTAACGACAGTTTTCCTCCCGTGATGGATGGCGTAGCGGTTGCAGTTAACAATTATGCGCAATGGCTGGCCCGAAAAGGCGAAAATGTAAAAGTCATTACACCTAAAAATGTGGATATTTTGCAAAGCAATGAGTTTGAATTGTTGGATTACGCATCACTTCCGCTGATAAATAGAAAACCTTACCGATTCGGTGTACCTTACGTGGACGTACATTTTCTAAATAAACTATTCTTTAAATCTCGCTTCAAAATAGTTCATGCTCATTGTCCGTTTTCATCGGGGTATATGGCATTGTACACTGCCAGAATGCAGAAAATACCTTTTGTTGCTACTTTTCACTCCAAGTACAGAGATGATTTTGAGCGTGCGCTCAAATCCAAAGTTGCAGCCAATACCGTACTCAAAACCATCATGCCATTTTTTGATTATGCGGATGAAGTATGGATTCCGCAGGCAGCTGTGGAGGATACTATTCGCGAATACGGCTTCAAAGGGAAAGTTGAAGTAGTGAACAATGGCACGGATTTGAGCTTGGAAATGCCCATAGAAATAATGAAAGCAGAAGCTCGTAAACAACTCAAAATAGCCGACGAAAACTCCGTTTTTCTATTTGTTGGTCAACATATTTGGGAGAAAAATACGGCTTTAATTATCGAAGCGTTGGATTTGATTCGTGATTTGCCTTACACCATGTTTTTTGTTGGTACGGGCTACGCAGCCGAAGAAATGAAAGCGATGGTGGAAGCCAGAAATCTACAAAACAAGATTATCTTTACAGGAAATATTTACGATAGGGAATTGCTGAAAACGCATTATGTGGCGGCTGATTTATTTCTTTTCCCTTCAATTTATGACAATGCGCCTTTGGTAGTTCGCGAAGCAGCAGCAATGCACACGCCGGCGGTAATCGTGGCAGGTTCGACGACTTCTGAGATTATTACCGACAATGTAAATGGATTTTTGATTGAGAATACGCCTGAATCTTTAGCCGGTAAAATTCGCTATTTGATAGAAAATAAAAATATTGTGCCTGTAGTAGGTGAAAATGCCTCCCGAACCATTGCGCGTTCCTGGGAAAATATCGCTGATGAGGTATTGGATAGATACAATCATCTGATTGCACGAAAAATTAAATGAGAGAAAATCGTTCGAGTGAATTAAATAAATCTTCTGAATTTAACTCAAAAAAAATCTTCCTGCCGATAATTATTGGTGTGGGTGTGATTTTATGGCTTTTTATCAGCGAATTTGAGGTAGAAAGTTTCGGAGAAGTTGAATTTACATGGAGAAGTATTGCTTATATTTTTCTGGCATTTTTGTTTATTTTCGGGAGAGATTTCGGTCTGATATGGCGATTCAAAGCCATGACAGATCATCAGATTTCCTGGCGGCAGGCGTTTCACGTTCATATATTGAGCGAATTCACCTCAGCTGTTACGCCTTCGGCAATCGGTGGATCCGGTTTAGCGGTTCTTTTTCTAAATAAAGAAGGTATATCGGCTGCCAAAAGCACAAATATCATGATTTCCAATCTTTTCCTGGACGAATTATTTTTTATTCTGGTATGTCCGGTGATGTTTTTGCTGCTTCCAATCGAAGAAATATTTAACTCTACCTCAATAATTTCCGGAACAATCGCAACTGTTTTCTGGGTCGTTTATTCCATTTTGTTTGTTTGGACATGTTTCCTTTTTACCTTGCTTTTTTACAAACCCGAATGGATTGCGAGAATTGTTGCATTTCTTTTCAAAATACCATTTTTGCGGCGCTGGCAATCGAAAATTGATGCTTATTCCGAACAGCTTATTCATGCCTCCGCCGAACTAAAAAGCAAATCGTTTCAGTTTTGGCTTATCGCATTCGGTGCTACGGCGCTGACCTGGTCATCTAGATTTTTGGTGGTAAACGCGCTTTTTATGGCATTCACTTATATTGAAAATCACTTGATTGTTTTTGCACGGCAAATTTTACTCTGGATAGTGATGGTAGCCAGTCCTACACCGGGTGGCAGCGGGCTGAGTGAGTATGCATTTAAGGAATATTACAACGATATTTCGCTCGGAATAGGACCGATATTAGTTATCACTTTGATTTGGAGAATTATAAGTTATTATTTATATTTGTTGCTTGGAGCAATTGTCATCCCAAGATGGTTAAAGAAGTCTTTCGGTAAAAATCCAAGCCTTTCCGAAAGCTGATTTTAAGCTTGTTATTTTAAGAAAAACAATAAAATGCTCTGCCAATTCTCCTTTTATGGAATTGGCTTATTTTTTCAAAAAAACAAATTCATAAAAAAGAAAAATAAACCATTATGTTCAAAAAAACTTCACTTATCGTCCTTGCATTCGCATTATTTGCAATTCCGGCTTGGGCGTGTACCAATTTTCTTGTTGGAAAAAAAGCCTCGATTGACGGCTCAACATTTATTTCATATTCTGCCGACTCATATTATTTTTACGGTGCCTTGTATCATTTTCCGGCTGGAAATCATCCGGAAGGCAGCATGCGTGACATTTACGAATGGGACACCGGAAAGTATTTAGGACAAATCAAACAAGCTCCGCGCACGTACAACGTTATCGGAAATATCAACGAATATCAGGTTGCGATTGGCGAAACGACTTTTGGCGGACATCCCGAACTGGTGGATACAACCGGAATTCTGGATTACGGCAGTTTGATGTATATTGCTTTGCAACGCTCAAAAACGGCTCGCGAAGCAATCAAAACCATCACTGATTTAGTTGCAGAATACGGCTATTACAGTTCAGGTGAATCATTTTCCATTGCTGATCCGAACGAAGCGTGGATACTCGAAATGATTGGAAAAGGTCCCGGAAGAAAAGGGGCAGTTTGGGTAGCCCAGCGTATTCCGGACGATTGTATTTCCGCTCACGCCAACCAAGCGCGAATTACCACCATTCTGTTTGATGATAAAGAAAACTGTATGTACTCGCCGGATGTAGTTTCATTCGCTCGTGAAAAAGGCTATTTCACCGGTAAAGACAGTGAATTCAGCTTTTCAGATGTGTATAATCCGCTGGATTATTCCGGTTTGCGTATTTGTGAAGCGCGTGTTTGGTCGTTTTTCAAAAGCGTAAACAGTGAAATGAACGATTATATCAGCTACGTAAAAGGAGAAACCAAAGAACGTATGCCGCTTTGGATAAAACCGGACAGAAAACTAAGCGTGAATGACCTGAAAGGATTTATGCGCGACATGTACGAAGGTACTGAATTTGACATGACCAAAGGAGTAGGAGCAGGAACGTTTGGTAGTAAGTTGCGCCACAGTCCGCTGACTTTCAAGGTGGATGGTGTGGAATACGGTCACGAGCGTCCGATTGCTACACAGCAAACCGGATTTTCGTTTGTAGCGCAACTTCGCAGCTGGATGCCAAATCATATTGGCGGTATTCTTTGGTTCGGAATGGACGATGCTGCCAGCACGGTATATGTGCCGATTTTTGCCTCTACAGACAAAGTGCCTTGGTGCTTCCACGAAAAAAACGGCAGTTTGCTGGATTATTCTCCAACTTCGGCTTTTTGGACATTCAATTTTGTAGCCAACTATGCCTACGGAAAATATGCGCCGATGATGCAAGACATCAAAAAGAAACAAAAGGAACTTGAACTGAAATTTGAGCAAGAACTACCCGAAATTGAAGCAAAAGCTGCTGCAATGCCGGAAATTCAAGCCCGCAACTTTTTGACAGATTATAGCGTAAATACTTCGGAAATGACGCACAATGAATGGAAGAAACTGGGTGAGTTTTTATTGGTAAAATTCCTGGATGGAAATATCAAAAAAGAAGAAAACGGAGTTTTCCAAAGAAATGAGTACGGTGGTCCGGCATCTATTATTCGTTCAGGTTATCCGGAAGATATTCAGCGTGAAATGGCTAAAGAAAATCCGGGTTTAAGACAAAAAACTCAAGAAGAATTACAGAAAAGAAAGTAATTCGACAACTTATT
>CAZCIU010000117.1:0-4618 GCA_964498765.1 uncultured Paludibacter sp.
TCTTGTTTGTCGTCTTTTCTAATAATTTTCAGGTTTTTCAGCCACTGCAACAATCTAAATTCTTGATAAATAGGATTACTTTTTGCAACGCATTTAATACCTTCTTGTCTTTCGGCGTCATCAACTTTGAATGTTCTGAATTCCAGCGAACAGTTACTTATAAGCGATTTTTTGCTTTTGAGCGGACGTTGGTAAAAAATAATGTCATCAAGGAAAAGATATGTAAAATCTCGGTTTGCAATGCTGTTTCGGTGCGCATCGTTGTACGTGTAAAGTTCTTCAATACAAGCCGAATATAACTCGCGATTTTGCAATTCAGAATGAAATTCTTTTTGTTTTTCAAGAATTTTCTGCAATTCGCTTTTATAAAATTTTCGCTCAATGGTGCGGACTAATTCCCCGCGGATTTTCTGATTTGGTTTTTGAAGAAGCGTGTCATAAATATATTCTCCGACAGTTTTTTCTGACATGGAAATATCTTGCTCAGTTTTTTGTTTGATTGCAATCCAATCTTGTTCTGAATTTACAGCTTTAAAAGATTGCTTAACTTCACCATTTGCCAAAGTCGTGGTTGTTACAATAAATTCTTTGGTTTTGCCCAGCCAATCTTCGGGTTTTGTAATTTGTCGGTCGTATTTCCAGCCATTTTCAAAATACACATCGTATAGAACAAGGTCTTTCCCTCGAATTTTTTCACCCGAATCCACCACCTGCGAAACTCGTAGCACTTCAAATGACTTGTTTTTATTTTCTTCTACCTCTTCCTCTTCGCCTCGAAGTTGATAATATCCTCGTTTCTGATTGAAATTCAGCAGTATCCAAGCCAACTCTTCTTTTCGGATTTTTTCGGAAAGAGCTTTTTTCCGTAAGTAATAAATTGTCCAATCATATGGAATTTTCGTTTCTTCTCCATTAGGCTTTGTGTAAAATAGTTGTGGTTGAGTTTGACGAAAGTCAGCCACCATTTCAGCGAAACTTTCTTTGAAGAGAAAATCAAATTTTTTATTTGCAATTTCCTTGTATGCAATTTTAGGTTCTTTATCCTCTTTAAATTGTCCTAAGCGTTGCTCAAAATCAATATCATCAGCATAATGTTTTGGTAAAAACTCCAATATATTAAGAACACGGTGTAACCGTTCTCTACGAAGCAAATCTCTTTCCAACAATCTTCTTACACCTCTGAATCCTGTCCTTTCAGCTGTTTGGGAGATTGACTGCCCTGAATCGAATTTACCCAAAATATCTTGCGACATTGGTAAAATCCGACTTCCCATTCCTAAGATTTTTCCTTCCTTGTTTTCAAAATTATGTTGGACCAATGCCCACCCAATACTATTTGTCCCTAAATCTAATCCTAAAATTCTTTTCATATTTTCACGGTATTATATTACATTTCCAAAGATAAAAACAAAATTTAACAAAAAAACTTTTTCTATTCAAAATATATACATATTTTTGTTTTACAATTTTTGAAGCAATTCACAATAAGGATTATTCCGTTGTGAAAACATTTAAGGCGGGGCTAATACCTCGCCTTTATTTATTGAAATACCTTCACCAAA
This sequence comes from uncultured Paludibacter sp., assembly GCA_964498765.1. Taxonomy (GTDB): domain Bacteria; phylum Bacteroidota; class Bacteroidia; order Bacteroidales; family Paludibacteraceae; genus UPXZ01. The sequence goes on from CAZCIU010000117.1 coordinate 1,563, forward strand.
TTTGTCCTATTATACAAGAATTCTGATTTTTTCGAGGATTAAATTGACCGAAATGACAATTTATTTTTGAATACATTGCTCAGAATTGTCCAAAAAAGCAATATTTACCCCATTTAATAGGATAAGAATCTGCAAAAACAATCCGAAAAACTGTTAAAAAATAATATTGTTAGCGTCGTATTTGGTTGATAATTAGCATTATGTGGCTAATGTTGATAGATTTTGGATATCTTTATCTGATAAATTGAAAATTTTATTTTAACAAAAGGAATTTAAAGCGTAACTTTGCTAAAGTCATGCAACACAACGACGTGTTTGCGAGGCTGGTAACCGAATTTTTTAATTTTTCATTTTAGTAAGATGATACAATTAAACAAAATTCAGCGTCCCAATCCGAAGGATAAGGATGCACCCAAGAAGTACTACGTTAGTACCTCCAGCACGGGAAGTATCGATCTGGAAGAAATGTCTGTGAACATTTCGGACAGATGCACGATAACCGAGCCGGATGTATTGGCTGTGCTATCTGCTTTGACCACTGAGATGACTAAGCAGTTGATGGATGGGAAAATTGTCCGTTTCGGATCGTTTGGCTCATTTCAGCTTGGAGTGCTCAGCCACGGAGCGGATACAGAAGAAGAAACTTCACGGAACCTTGTAAAGGGAGTTCGCGTGAAGTTTCGTCCGGGTCGTCGCATTATCGATGCTTTGGGTACGCTGAAGTTTACGCTTAAATCAGTGTAAGCTTCGCAGTAAAGTCCGCCAGGGACTTCGGTAGATGTTTTGCTTTTAGTAGTTTTTCTTGCTGCAACAAGAGAAACAAGTTAGCAAAAGTACGAGTAAAGATTACAACGCATTTGTACATCTGTGCAAAGAAAAGCGACAATCAAAATCTATAATTAAAACGTTCATTGACCCTGCTTAGGGAAGTGAACGTTTTTTTGTTTCTGTTCTAAAAAACTTCTTGAAGTTTTAAAAAAAAGACTTGAAGTTTTTAAAAAAAGTCCTGAAGTTTTTAAAAAAAGACTTGAAGTTTTTCGAAAAAGACTTGAAGTTTTTTGAAAACATTCAGATAGTTTCAGTTTTTGTCAAAAATCGAAGGAAAAAGAAGAATTTCTGCTTCGTTTCGGTACAAAAATAACTTATTTGTGAATACAAAAAACGAAAGCAAAACAATGTTTTGTTAAATAAGGTTAATCGTTTCTCCTGGTGCCTTGTTTTGCCTCAATTAAAAAAACAATCCTATTTTCAATTTTTCCTTACAAAAAATCCCCGTACTTTACGTGCGGGGATTTTTGATTTTATATGAGGCTATGGCTTATAAGCTTTCTCCAAAATCTTCTTTGAATTTAGCCATCAGTTTTTGTGGCCAGTCGTTTACAGGCTCCAGACCACCCATAAAGAAGCGAAGCACCGGCGGTTCGTACACAAATTTTAGTCCGCCGATCAGTTCGCGGTTTTGGTAAAGCCAGTTTACGCGGTCTTCCACGTATTTGATTTGCGAGAGCGTAAACACACGGCGAGGTACAGCCAGACGCACCAGCTCCATATCGGCGTAGGTTTCGTTGCCGTACTCATCGCGCTGATTGGAAACAGAACCGCGCTCCATACCACGAATACCCGAAATCAGGTAAAGCGCCGCTGCCAGCGATCCTGCCGGATATTGCGACTGTGGAATATGCGCACAAATCTGCATGGCATCGATATGCGCTCCCAGCACACCTGCCGGTTTGATAACCGGAATGCCTTTTTTATCCAGTTCACGAACCAGGTATTCGATAAAATTCGGACTTTGGCAAATAACGGTTTCGTCCAGCGTTTCATAAAGTCCTACCGCCATACTTTCTATTTCACGAACAGAAATACCGCCGTAGGTAAGGAAACCTTCGTAAAGCGGCACGAGCGCTTCCAGTTCTTTGTAAATGCCGATGTCGTTTGTACAGATACCGCCACCGCGTGATGAACTCAGTTTACGAGCCGAGAAATACACCAGGTCAGCCAGGTCGGTCATTGTTTTGATGATTTCACCCAGCGAACTGTTTTTGAATTCTTCTTCCCGTTTGAGAATAAGGTAAGCGTTTTCGCCCAGCAAACTGGCGTCAAGTACCAGACGAATGCCGTATTTGTCGGCTAATGCTCGTACGTCGCGCAGGTTTTGCACGGAGAATGGTTGCCCGCCAATCAGGTTGGTAGAGGCTTCCATACGGATAAACGGAATATTTTTCGGAGAATGCAGGCGGATCATTTCGTCCAGTTTCTCGATATTCATATTTCCTTTGAAAGGATGGTCGGAGTTGATTACGTAAGCTTCATCGTAGAGCAATTCCACGATTTTACCACCATTTTCGGTGATATGCGCCATTGCGGTGGTAAAGTGGTAGTTCATCGGAACCAGACTGCCGCTTTTCACGTAAGCACGGGAAAGAATGTTTTCCGCTGCGCGTCCCTGGTGAACAGGCAGGTAATATTTTTTACCCAAAACGTCTTCCACAGCCTTTTGCAGGCGGATAAAACTCTGCGAACCGGCGTAAGCATCGTCAGCTTGCATCATAGCCGAAAGCTGATTGTCGCTCATGGCATTGGTACCGCTATCGGTCAGCATATCCAGAAAAACGTCTTTGGTATTCAGGCGAAATGTATTGAAACCACCTTCGTAAAGCGCCTCCAATCGACGTTCGATAGGCACCAGGTGAAGTTTCTGCACAATGCGTGTTTTGTGCAATTCGAGTGGGATGTTCTCGCCACTAAAAAATTTAATTTCTTGCATTTTAAGTATATTTTTGTAGGTGTATGAATGAATTTCCGCTTCAAATGTCAGCAAAGCCAAGCTAATCAGCACTCATTTTTGACAAAATGTAATTTACTTTAGGCTCAATGCTTTAAATTTGTTCTGAATTTTAAGATTTAAACTGCAAAGATAAAATAAATTGATGGAAAAAGAAAGAAAAAGTAAGCAGGAAAGTAGTAAGATAGTAAAACAGTGAATAGTAAGCGGTAAGCAGTGAGCAGTAAGCGGTAAGCGGTAAGCGGTAAGCGGTAAGCAGTAAGCAGTAAGC
>CAZCIU010000118.1:0-4610 GCA_964498765.1 uncultured Paludibacter sp.
TTTGATTTTTTGCTACCGCAAAGTCTCTTCCGGCACGGTAAATAAAGCTTTTTCCGTCAGCGGTCAGCGTTCCGTTGCCAGCACCGTCCAGAATTTCTTCGGTTTTCTCCGATTTGATGTTGTAGCGCATGATTTTACCGCCCGAAGAATAAAGCAATCCTTCTTCCACGGTGCCTATAATGCGGTAATTTCCGGCCGAAACCGGCAACGCCACGATGCGGTTTTGGATATTTTCCAGGTCAATTTGATTTTTCGCAGGTGCCTGATTTTTGGTTGAAGTTTTAGCAGATTTTGAGGATTTTGTAGTCTTTGTAGTGTCCGATTTTTCTTCTCCGAGCGTTTCCCGATCGTTTTTGTACTGGGTCAAAGTTGTGCCGTCGTTTTGAAGCGGAATGGCGTAAATTTTCCCGGCATTATTATACAAATAGTCAAACTCAAAACTGCTGAAAGCCAAATTGAAATCGCGATTGGAAATGAAGAAAAGGAATTTTCCATCTTTACTAAAAACAGACGAACCATCTGAAAACGAAGCATCTGTAAGCTGAGCTTTCTTTCCGGTGGAAATCTGATACAGCCAAAGTGCCGACTGATAATTGCTCGATGACTTGCTGTAAGCCAGCCAATCGCCGTCGGGTGAGAAGGAATAATCGCGGATTTCTTCGGCAGAGGCCTGATCGATTTCGGTCTGTTTTCCAGTCAGCGCATCCACCAGCCAAAGTTTGAGCGTGCGGTCGCTGTACACCAAATGGGTGCTTTTTGGCGACCATTCGGCCATGTTTTTCCAGGCTTTGGAGCCTTTGGTCAATTGTTTCGGCTTTGCATCTTTCTTATTTTCAAGCAAATACATTTCGTATTCACCCGTTGCATCTGAATAGTAAGCAATATTTTTGCCGTCAGGCGACCAAGTCGGGAAAATCTCCCTAACGCCTTGCGTATTGGTCAAATTTTCGATTTCGCCATTTTCCACCGGAACGGAGAAAATATCGCCACGAGCATCAAAAAGCGCCCTTTTTCCCGAAGGGGACAGCGAATAACTGCTGATAAATTCCTTCACATTTTTGAAGTAAGGCAACAAATTCGGGTTGTCAAAATGGATAGAAACGGAGATTTTCTCCGATTTTCCGCTCGCCAAATTCATCGTGTAGAGGTAACCGCCGTTTTCGTAAACCAACTTTCCGTTATTTCCCGAAGGCCACATCACGTCAAAGTCGCTGTGACGCGTGATTTGCGTGTTTTCTTTGGTGCGCGTGTTATATTTCCAAATATTCAGTCGTGTGTCCTGATCGGAAGTGTAGAAAATATCGTCGCCGTGCCAGGTTGGCCATTGGTCTGTACCGACCCAGTGCGTGATTTGTTCGGAAGTGTTATTTTTCAAGTTATAAGTCCACAATTCCGTGGCCCGACCGCCTTTGTAGCGCTTCCAGGTGCGGAATTCGCGGTCCACAGGCGTGAAGCATAGTTGCGAGCCATCCGGCGAAAAAGTAGCAAAACCGCCGTTCACAATCGGCAATGCTTCTTCCATTCCACCATCGATACTTACGGTAAAATATTTGCCGTTTCGCTCGCCGAATGTGGTACGATTTCCACGGAAAAGAACCCGCTTGCTGTCGGGTGTCCAGTCGAGCGTAACGTTGTCAAAACCTCCACGGGGAGGCATCACACCCTGCGAATTGTAAAATGTGAGCTGGCGGGCAGTGCCACCTTCGGCAGGCATTACCCAAATTTGTCGGCTTCCGGAATATTCTGCCGAAAAGGCAATCCATTTTCCGTCGGGAGAAATTTTTGGGAAAAGTTCAATTCCGGCGTGTGATGTCAGTCGTTTGGCATCACCACCCGAAGCCGGCACCGACCAAATATCGCCTGCATAAACAAATGCAATTAAGTTTCCGTTGATGTCGGGGTAGCGCAACATGCGTGCGTCGGTTTTTGCGGATGCGTTGAGTGCAAATAAGCAGATTGTTAGTAAGATAAATAGTTTTTTCATGTTTGGAGTATGATGTTTATTAATTGTTTGTAATCTATTTTTTTGACTTTCTAACCCTCTGTCCTTCGGACATCTCCCTTTACAAAAGGGAGAATTTGCGAGTGCAGTTCCTGAATATTGCCTTTCAAAAGGAGACAATAATGTATCGCAGAAACCGATCTTCCCTTATGATTAAGGGAAGTACCCGAGGGGGGATGGGTTAGAATATTATAAAACAAATGCAGTACATTTCGAAAATTCAAATATTTAATTTCCGATATATTCCCGTCGCACGCTCAAAAATCCCATTCACCAACGCCAAGGTCATACCGTAATTTGTTACCGGAATTCCCGCTTCAATAAATGGTTTCAGACGGTTTAGCAGTTGTTTTCGCGTCACCATGCAACCACCGCATTGGATGACGAGCGCAAAATTTTCAATTTTATCAGGAAGCGGACTTAGTCCTGAAACAAACTCAAATTCCAACTTTTTCCCGGTAAATTTTTGCAACAATTTCGGAATTTTCACCCGCCCGATGTCATCGCAGCTGCTCTGATGCGTGCAACTTTCAAGGATTAAAACACGGTCGCCGTCATTTAGTTTGGAAATGTGTGGTGTTCCTTTGATGAATTGTTCGAAATCGCCTTTCTGCCGTGCGAAAAGGATGCTGAAACTGGTCAGTGGAATGCTCCCGGGCAAAATCTCCGACACAAAACCAAACGCCTGACTGTCAGTAACTGCCAAAGCGGGCGTGATGCCAAGTTGCAGAAAATCTTCCAGTTCGGTGTTTTTTACCACAATCGTGATGCAATCGTTGTCCAGCAGATTTCGTATGGCTTGATTTTGGGGTAAAATCAGCCTGCCTTCGGGTGCTTCGCTGTCAATCGGCGTAATCAGCAATACCACCTCTTTCGGCTTTACCAATCCACTAAAAAGGGAGATTTTTTGCCTGTGAGATGTTGGAATAAGTTGCCTGGTTTTGTCAATCAGAATGTCTTTTCCGTTGTCATTTATAGTAGTAAAATCCAGAATTTCAGCCGTAGTGGTTTGGCGGATTTTTTCAATGGTCGTTTGTTCTAACCTTTCCAAATCGCTCTTATTATGCACTATCAGGTAAGGCGTATTGTAGTTTTCAAACTCTGCAATCAACTCTTTTTCGTAGTCGCCAAATCGGTTCTCTGAAATCAACAACACCGCACAATCCACGTTTTTGATGGCATTTTTGCTTTTATGCACCCGTTTTTTTCCCAATTCACCTTCATCGTCAATACCTGCTGTATCCACTATTACCACCGGACCAAGCCCGAGTATTTCCACCGATTTCCGAACCGGGTCGGTCGTAGTTCCAGGAATTTCGGACACAATGGCAATCTCCTGCCCGGTCAGCAGGTTAGTAAGCGAGCTTTTTCCGGTATTTCGCCGACCGAAAATGCCGAGAAAGAATGCCCCCCCGCCCCATGAAGGGGGAGTTTGGTGAGTGTGATTAACTGATATTGTGTTCATACGAACTTGATTATTTTGAAATTGCAGAAAACAAATTTTTAAATAGTTCGGTGCTAAGCACCTCTAGCACGCTTAAAATTTCCCTTTAGGGGGTAGGGGGTTAATAATACAAATCCCTCTCACCTTGTTTCACTTTTTCAATCCGCTCACGCAATGATTTCTGCATTTTTTCATTCAGCTTTTCTGCGTTTTTCTCTATAACTTCCCAACCTCTTTGAGCGGTTTCGGCGGGTGCATAGTCTTCTAAATATTCCGCCAGTGTCAGAATGGCATTCGGGGTGCAAAAACGCTTGATAAAACCGGGAACAGAAAATTCCATAAAATGCTCGCCGGTGCGTCCGGCACGGTAGCAGGAGGTGCAAAACGAAGGTAGCATCTCCTGTTCGAGCAGGTCGTCGATGATTTCATTGAGCGAACGGTCGTCGTTGATGCGGAACTGTCCTTTGTTCAGGTCGTGGTCTGCGTCATTCTCATGGTAGCTTCCCAGTTCGATTTTCGTTCCGCCGTCAATCTGCGAAACGCCGTACTGTATCAGTTCTGTACGAAGTTCAGCCGGTTCACGGGCAGTTAAAATCATGCCGGTATACGGCACAGCTAATCGTAATATCGCCACCAAACGGGAAAAATCTTCATCGGATACAAAATATTTATCGCCCAGATCAAGCATCGAAGCATCTTTTATCCGCGGAAAAGAGATGGTGTGTGGACCTACGTTATAGCAGGCTTCCAGGTGGCTAGTATGGCGGATAAGCCCCAAAACTTCAAATCGCCAGTCGTACAAACCGAACAACGCTCCAATTCCCACATCGTCCAATCCGGCTTCCTGCGCGCGGTCAAGCGAAGTCAGCCGGTAGTCAAAATCAGCTTTTTTGCCCCGAAGATGGTATGTTTTGTAAGCTTCCTTATTATAGGTCTCCTGAAAAACCTGAAACGTACCAATGCCGGCTTCTTTCACCGTTCGGAAGCCGTCGATATCCAGTGGAGCAGCGTTAATGTTCACCCGGCGAATTTCGCCGTTTCCTTTTTTCACAGAATAGGCGATTCGAACCGTTTCTGCTATGTATTCGGGGCTGTATTGCGCATGTTCGCCATACACCAGGATCAACCGTTTCTGACCGCTTTCTTCCAAGGCTTCCACTTCGG
>CAZCIU010000119.1:0-4595 GCA_964498765.1 uncultured Paludibacter sp.
ATTAGCCTTCCAAGCTGAGGGTCGCGGGTTTGAGCCCCGTCTTCCGCTCTCAAATAGAAAGAGCTATTAACCAAATGGTTGATAGCTCTTTTTTAGTGGAAAAAATTGATTACAGATGAATTTAAATTTTCACTAAAATTATTAATCAGATAGCTGAATAATTTCGAAGTTTTTGTACTACATTTGCAATCGAAATTTCTCAAAACTTTTCTAAACTAAGAATAAATTCACGTCGCATTTGTAGGGATATTAACTTTAAGTTAATGTCTCTTTTTTGATTAATTACACTCAAATAATTACCAAATTGAACTATTTTCAATCCCATATTGGCGAGCTAGCAGCCTTGTTAGTCTCCGTTTGTTGGACTTTCAGTGCTTTGTATTTTGAAAAAGCGGGCAAAAAAATCGGTTCGTTGCAAGTGAATATTATTCGCTTATTTTTAGCGATATTTTTCCTGGGAATTACTACGCTTTTTACGCGTGGAATGTTTTTCCCGATGGATGCCAGTTTTTATAATTGGTATTGGCTCGCTATTTCGGGTTTTATTGGTTTCTTTTTGGGTGATTTGATGCTTTTCAAATCTTATTCGGTTATTGGCTCGCGTACTGCAACGCTGATTATGAGCCTTCATCCGATGCTGACTGCTTTAATCGGATGGGCATTTCTGGCTGAAATTCTATCGCTAAAAAGTGTGATAGCAATTTTTATCAGTATTTCTGGAATAATGATTGCCATTTCTAATCGGCAAATGAAAATGAATATCTCATTCAAGGGATTTTTGCTGGCTTTTGGAGGTGCGCTGGGGCAGGCTGTAGGATTGATTTTGAGCAAAAAAGGGATGGGTGATTATGATCCGGTAGCTGCCACGCAAATTCGTGCAATTTTCGGTTTTTTCAGCTTTGCTGTTTTTATAAGTTTGCTTGGCAGATGGAAGAAAGTCTTTGATGGAATGCGTGATATATCCGGTATGAAAGCCATTTCTATCGGAACTATTTTTGGTCCGTTCATTGGAGTTTCTTTGTCACTTTTTGCAATTCAACATACTCAAGCTGGCATTGCATCCATGTTGATGGGTTTGGTTCCGATTTTTATTATTATTCCATCGGCTCGAATGTTTAATGAAAAAATAACGGCTCGTCAGGTATTTGGAGCTGTGATAAGTATTTTGGGAGCCAGTTTGTTTTTTATACCACTGTAAAAAAAGCGACTTGTCGATTTGAACATTGTAAAGAGGCTTGGCAGGTTCTGCATCATTGATTTATAATCAATTATCTCACAAATACCATCTTTTCTTCTGTGGAAAACTGTTCGCTATACCAGTATCCTTCGCTTGAAAATGCTTTCAGGTCTTCGGGATTGCTGATGCGGTTTTGAGCAATGTAACGTACCATTAATCCGCGCGCTTTTTTGAGGTAAATAGTGATTGTTTTGTATCGGTCTGTGTCCGGATAGTATTGCATAAAATCAAAATCGATAATGCGCGCTTTGATTTTCGATTTGTCAATCATTTTAGTGTATTCGTTGGAGGCGAGATTGAGCAAAACTTTCGGATTGTCGGATGCTTTTAGTGCTTTTGCAATTTCTTTGGTTACTTTCGGTTTCCAGAACGAGTACAAATCTTCGCCACTTTCAGTTACAAATTTCGTCATCATTTCCAGTCTGTACGGCTGAATTAAGTCCAGCGGACGAAGCGTTCCGTACAATCCCGTCATCATTCGCAAGTGGCTTTGCAGGTAATGTAGATCGTCAATTGTAAGCGAATTTGCATCCAAACCGCGATATACTTCACCATTGTATGCTAAAACGGCTTGCTTGGAATTCTCGGGTGTGAATGGCGTTTTCCAATGGAAATATCGGGATGCATTTTCTTCTGCCAATTTGGAATTTATCTTCATCATACTCGAAAGTTCGCTGATAGAGTAGGAGCGAAGCTGTTTTGCCAGCGACTTGGCCTCTTTCAGAAAAAGCGGTTGCGTATAATCCGAAATCAGATTTTGCGGTTTGAAGTTCTGTATTTTTGCAGGAGAAATGAGTGTGAGCATTTGTCTGAACTGTGATTTTAGTGTGATTTATGTGATTATGAATGATATATAAAAATGAAAACTAGTCTTTGATATTTGGAGCAAACTCTTTGAAAAATCGTAAGAACTTGTCTGTCCTTTGGCGGATTTAAAAAAATGATATAATATTCTTTTCCTCTGTGTTAAAAAATAAATGTCAATATGATTTTTCAGAAAAATCATTTCAATCAAAAAAATCATAGTTCAGACATTATTCTTCCCAATCCAAAATCCGTCTGTCGCCTTCCAGTTTTTGGATTTCGCTGATCTCCTGCGTAACTTCTATCACACCTTTGTATTCATTGTCGGCATTGCGGACGGCAAAATACTGAATTAGCACTCGTTTACCCGATTTTCGCATACTAATCCAAAAATCAGCACGGTCTTTCGTTCCGGCACGGAAAGCATCCACGATTTTTTCGACCACGTGCACGCTCTCTTTCGGATGGCAATTATGCACATCACGCCCGATTACGGCGTTGGTGCGGTGGAAAATCCGGTCTTTCGGAGTGGAGAAAAAGCGAACTTTGTTATTTTCATCCACGTACGTAATATCAACCGGCAAATGGCTGAAAACCAGCACGATTTGTTCGGCGGTAAGTTGTCCGCTTTTCAGGTCGATTAGGTCGCTTGCGATATTATTTACAGGTGTTCCCATTTCTTCTTTTTTATCTGGATTAATGTAAGGGAAACCGCTTTCTACACCTTCATTCCAAAGTGCTTCAATCTCGTCGGCAGGTATCAATTTTTGCATAAAAGGGTAGAGCAGACGCTCTTCACGAAACGCCATTGAAAAGATGTTGTAAAACACATCGCCCGTCAGCCGGTTGATGCGTGGTAAATCCGAATTGTCAGTTGCCAGAATATCCAGCAATTCGTTGATGTCACGCCGAATGTCATCGTGGATAGACCACATCACAGCCACGCAACGATAATCTTTCAGGTGCTTTTCTGCCAACGGGAAAAGGATATTCTCTTTGATGACGTAGTAGTCGGTAAATCGCTGTACATCAGTCCAAAGCTGAATTAATTCTGCACGAATTTCTGGCGTAAATTCCTTTTTGTTCATTTCCAGAATGTACGGACGAATTTTGTCCAATCGTTTGATGGCTTCGTCGTTATTCTGCAAGCAAACCCCGAAAAACGTGTCGTCAGCAGGTTTTGTGTACGGAAAAGCATCCAGCGGTCGGCGAAGTACGTTCAACATTTTGGTGATGCCGGACTTGATTTCTTCCATCGGATAATGGCTTTCCACCAGATTATGCACAAACACAACCACATCGTCCGGCGTGATGTCGGCGATGGTTGTCGGCTGAAATTTCAGGATGGTTTCCTTGGCATTTCGCTTGTAAACGATGGCTTCAAACAGCTCGACCAAGTCGGCCAGTTTTTGGGATTGATGAGTTGAGAATTCGGACATCTTTTGAAGGTAGAAATTAGAAGTTAGAAATTAGAAAGTTAGAAGATTGAAGCACGGAGCACGAAGTTTGAAACTAATGAAGTAAATCTGCCATTTCTTGCTGAACTTTTAGTGCTTCTTCGCGTGCTTTTTCTGCAAAATCTGCTTCGGATGACGCGTAGATTATTTGACGTGAAGAGTTCACAAGCAATCCACAATCGTCTGTCAGACCATATTTGGCAACTTCCTGCAAACTACCGCCTTGTGCACCCACACCCGGAACAAGCAAGAAATGAGTTGGGATAATTTTGCGAATATCGCCTAACATTTCAGCTTTGGTGGCACCCACCACGTACATCATATTTTCATCGCTTCCCCAGGTTTTGGAAGTTTTCAGCACTTTTTCAAAAAGTTTTTCGCCGTCTTGTTCCATAAATTGAAAATCGAATGCCCCTTTGTTGGATGTAAGTGCAAGCACAATCGCCCATTTATTTTCGTAGGTCAAAAACGGCGAAACGCTGTCTTCACCCATATACGGCGCCACAGTAACGGCATCAAAGTCCATATTTCCGAAAAACGTGCGGGCGTACATCGCCGACGTATTCCCGATATCGCCACGCTTGGCATCCGCTATGATAAATTGGTCAGAGTAATTCGTGCGGATGTACTCTACGGTGCGTTCCAGAATGTCCCAGCCTTCCAGCCCGATGCTCTCGTAGAAAGCCAAATTAGGCTTGTAAGCCACGCAATGATCGGCCGTAGCATCGATTATTCGTTTGTTAAACTCAAAAATAGCATCGTCCGTTTCATCAAATAGATGTTCAGGAATTTTATTCACGTCGGTATCCAAACCCACGCAAAGGAATGATTTTTTACGACGAATGTTGTCGATAAGTTCTTGTTTTGTCATTATTTATGAAGAAAAAAATGAGTTAATCTTTTTGAATTTCACAATATTCAGGAACAATTATCCTTTTCAGCGCCGCTTTCCGGTAGATAAAATCACCCAGTTTTGTCCATTTCAGAACATACATAAACGGAACAAAAATCCAAAGCAAAGGTAGTTTCCGGAAAATCACGACAAAATTATCAAAACCGTACGACCATTTATTTTTATAAAAAACAGCCATTTCTTT
>CAZCIU010000120.1:0-4317 GCA_964498765.1 uncultured Paludibacter sp.
TATAAATTGCGTGAATTAGAACTTCCTAACAGAATTGTTATGAGCTCTATGGGGCAATACTCTGCTGAAAATGGTTTGATTAAGGATTGGCATTTACAACATTACACCTCAAGAGCAATTGGTGGTGTTGGATTGATTATAACTGAAATGACGGCTGTTTCCGAAAAAGGAAGAATTACTTTAGGTTGTAGCGGTATTTATACTGAAAATCAAGTAGACGGATGGAAAAAAATCACTGATTTTGTTCACAAAAACACTTCATCAAAAATCGGAATTCAATTAGGACATTCGGGAAGAAAATGCTTGATTGAAAATTACGAGTTACTTTCTGCATCAGCCATTCCGTTTAATGAAAAAGCAAAAATTCCGAAAGCAATGACTTCGGAAGATATGAACGAAATCGTAAATCAATTTGTATTAGCCACCCAAAATGCTGAAAAAGCAGGTTTTGATCTAATTGAATTACAAGCTCACCACGGATTTTTGTTAGCCTCTTTCCTATCTCCTTTAACCAACAAAAGAACCGATGATTTTGGTGGAAGCATCGAAAACCGTTTACGTTTTCCTCTCCGTGTATTCACCGAAATTCGAAAAGTTTTTCCACAACACAAACCCATTTCAGTCCGTATTTCGGCAAATGATTGGGCAGAAAATGGAATTTCGGAAGAAGATGTTGTTACTATAGCTACCGCTTTCAAAAATGCAGGAGCGGACATCATGAATGTTTCAACCGGAAATACCGTCGAACATCAACAACCTCAAATGGGAAGAATGTGGCAAACTCCTTTTTCGGATATGGTTAGAAATTCAGCATACATTCCAACGATTACAACAGGAAATATCACTGATATTGACCAAATCAACGCCATTATTTTGAGTGGAAAAGCCGATTTGGTAGCATTGGGCAAACCGCTTTTGCTCGATCCTTATTTTGTTAGAAAAGCACAGGCTTATGAACAAATCAATGTTGCAGATATTCCAAATCAATATCAAAAAGGAATCGAAAATTTATACAATTCAACAATTTCCGAAAGAAAACAAATCGAACGTATGAAGCGTGCTTTGAAACCAAAGAGTAACAAGAAGTAAACCTTTTACAACTGCAGCTGAGTTTAAAACTTTGCTGCAGTTAAGAAACAATAAAAATATGAAAGACAATTTCGCACAAAACAGCTTACCGAGTTTGGAGTTACAACCCGAATATACTTTCTTGGATTTACCACAATTTAAACGACCTGAAAATCTGAATTGTGTTCAATGGCTATTGGACGATCATATCGAAAATGGTAAAGGCGATCGCGTTTGTATTCGGACTTTTGATGAAGTTTGGACCTATCGAGATTTATACGATAAAGCCAATCAAATTGCGCATGTTTTGGTTGATGATTTGGGTTTGCAATCGGGAAACCGAGTGTTGCTGCGTTCATGTAATAATCCAATGATGGTTGCGTGTTGGTTTGCGGTGTTAAAAGCAGGCGGAATTGTCGTAGCTACCATGCCTCTACTTCGGTCAAAAGAACTTACAACCTTGATTGATTGTGCCGAAATTTCTCATGTAATTTGTGATAGTTCGTTGGCAGATGAAATGCATCTGGTACAATCAGTTTTTTTAAAATCGGTTTCTTTTTACAGAAATAGTTCTATTGATGAATTAATGGAATCCAAACCGAAAACATTCGAAAACTATAACACTAAATCCAACGATGTTGCAATTATCGGATTTACTTCGGGAACTACTGGAAACCCAAAAATGACAGCGCATTATCATAAAGATATCCTGAATATTTGCGAATCTTTCCCAAAATATTCTTTGCAACCAACTGAACAAGATGTTTTTACTGGAAGTCCGCCGATTGGGTTTACTTTTGGTTTAGGCGGATTGGTTTTGTTCCCGATGTATTTTGGAGCAAGTACATTTTTGATTGAAAAACCTTCGCCTGATTTGCTTTTAGAAGCTTTCGAAAAATACAAGATTACCATTTGTTTTACGGCTCCGACTGCTTGGAGAATTCTTACCGAAAAATCAAAAGACTACGATATATCAAGTTTACGAAAATGTATTTCGGCAGGAGAAACACTTCCGCTAAAAATTTGGGAAGACTGGTACAAAACAACTGGTTTGAAAATCATTGACGGAATCGGAGCGACTGAAATGCTACATATTTTCATTTCATCTAACGAAGAAAATATGCGACCGGGAGCTACCGGAATTGCAATTACAGGCTATGAAGCAAAAATCATCGATGAAAACGGAAATGGTGTTCCAAATGATACTCCTGGTAAATTGGCTGTACGTGGAATCACGGGTTGCAAGTATTTAAATCGACTTGATAAACAAAAAGAATATGTTGAAAACGGTTGGAATATTACCGGCGATATTTTTAAGCAAGATCAAGATGGCTATTTTTGGTTTGTAGCTCGTGGCGACGATATGATTATTTCATCGGGTTATAATATTGCCGCGATTGAAGTGGAAAATGTACTTTTAACCCACGAAGAAATTTTGGAATGTGCTGTTGTAGGACTTCCCGATGAAGAACGCGGAATGTTGGTTTGTGCCAATATCGTTTTGAAAAACCAAGAAAAGGCTTGTGATGAGCTTATAAAATCCATTCAAAATTGGTTTAAAGAAAATGCCGCACCTTATAAATATCCACGAGTAATTAATTTTTTAGATAAATTACCAAAAACCGAAACAGGTAAAATTCAACGATTTAAGTTGAAATAAATATTAAGATTTTTAGATTTAAGTAGTAAGACATATACAATGAGTTATTTTATAAAAGAAGAAAAAATACGTTTTAAACATACCGATTTTGCAGGAATTGTTTTTTATCCACGCTTTTTAGAAATGTTAAATGATTTGGTTGAAGATTGGTTTGAAGAAGCTTTAAACCGACCTTTTTCTAAAATTCACGAAACCAACGGAATTCCAACAGTTGATTTAAAGGTTCAGTTTAAAAATGCAGCTAGAATTGGGGAAATTCTAACCAAAAAATTATGGGTAAAAGAATTAAAAAGTTCATCAGTAGTTTGCGGATTTCATTTTATTAATCAGCAAGAAAAAACAGTTTTAGAAGGCGAAGTTACTTTAGTGAACGTTGCCATTGCAGAAGACAGAAAAACGATTAAAGCCGAAGCTTTTAATGACGAAGTGAAAGCGAAAATTGAGAAATATCAATTGTAAATTATGAACCAATCTCTTCAAATAGCTAATCGATTTCGAGAAGTAATCCTTAATGGAACTTGGATCGCTAATACCAATTTTAAAGATCAGTTGGCTGGTTTAGATTGGAAAATTGCTACTAAGAAAATAGATTCGTTAAACACAATTGCTGTTTTAGCGCAGCATATTCATTATTATATTCACGGAATTTTAAATGTTTTTAATGGTGGATTATTAGATATAAAAGATCAATTCAGTTTCAATTTCCAACCAATTGAATCGCAAGAACAATGGAATTTGTTTTTAAATCGATTTTGGAATGATACTGAAGAATTTGCTCGAAAAGTAGAAGTTATGAGCGATGAAAAATTAAATTCGGTTTTTGTCAATGAAAAATACGGAACGTATCATCGTAATATTGAAGCAATGATCGAACACAGCTATTATCATTTAGGTCAGATAGTTCTAATTAAAAAATTGTTATTACAAGATAAATAAGACTAATGTCTTACTACTTAATACTCCAATCTTAATACAAATTATTATGGAATTCAAAAAAATTAAAGCAGCAACGGTTCAAACCTCACCTGTTTTTCTTAACGTAGAAAAAACAATAGATAAAGCTATTTCGTTCATAAAAGAAGCACACGAAAACGGAGCAAAACTTATTGCTTTTCCCGAGGTTTTTATTGCAGGTTATCCGTATTGGAACTGGATCATGACTCCCGTTCAAGGCAGTAAATGGTACGAAGAACTGTATAAAAATTCGGTTGCTGTTACCGGTGCATCTATGCAGAAATTGTACAAAGCAGCAAAAGATTTCGATATGCATATTGTAATTGGTATCAACGAGCGTGGCGAAAGTTATGGCGAAATCTATAATACGAATTTAATCATTAACAATCACGGAAATGTAATCGGTAAACACAGAAAGTTGGTTCCTACTTGGGCAGAAAAACTCACGTGGACATCTGGAGACGGATCTTCGTTAAAAGTCTACGATACCGAAGTTGGCCCAATAGGCACCTTAGCTTGTGGCGAGAATACTAATACATTGGCTCGATTTACTTTGCTTTCTCAAGGCGAATTAATCCATATTGCCAATTATATTTCTTTGCCTGTTGCCCCACCCGATTATGATATGGCTGAAG
>CAZCIU010000121.1:0-4296 GCA_964498765.1 uncultured Paludibacter sp.
GTACTTTTTTCTGAGAGGAAAACAAGATATTCAAATGACAATGGAAACATTTTATTTTGAAAGAGACCCTAATTTTTCTACGATTTGCGATTTTAAAGTTGCAAAAATAGTAGCAAACGAAATGTTGCGAATTTATCTGAATGAGGAAATTGCAAAAATAGACGAACAGCAAACAACTCAATCTTCGGGCTTTCCGAAGACAAAAATAACATGGACAAGGACTAAAACAGACCTTGTAGAATTGATTTATGCTGTTTGCGAAGCAGATTGTTTTAATTTCGGTAAAGCAAACCTGAAACAAATAGTAAGCTATTTTGAAAACATCTTCAATGTTGACTTGGGTAACCCGTATCATACCTATATTGAGATTAGGGAGCGGGCAAATAGAACTCAATTCCTAAATGAACTCAAAGAGATACTGATACGTAAAATGAATGATAATGATAACAAGTAACACTTTACATCCGATACCACGTTTTTGTTTTCGTTGTTTATGAGAACATTGCATGTAATATCTTGCATGTGAGCAAAATATAAAAATCTTGTTTTCCCAAGTTTATGTATTGAATTTTAGCGATTTCTGAGCCTCAAAGCATCTGTTTTGAGGCTTTTTTCAGGTCTATTCCATAAAAAATCCGCTATTCCCAAGATATTCTTCTCTATTGTTAAAAATTCCGGTTCTTAAAACTCATTGATTCGTGGACTTTCCGACACTATTTGAAAAAATAGTTGTCCCAACTTGGGCTTCCATGATTTTGCGACTTCCGAACTTTGCATCAAAATTTTCAATGTATGGAATTAATAACATTTGAAAGCAAAGCGTATCAAGAGTTGCTGAAAAAGATAGAGCGGATTGCTGAGTACATTTCCAAAGTGGAAACACCTGTTCCGGACGAGAAAAAAGAAGTTTGGTTGGACAGCATGGAAGTCGCCCGTTTGCTTGGTATTTCTACCAAAACATTGCAGCGGCTTCGTAAAGACCAACTGATAAGTTATTCCCTGTTTCGTGGCCGTTGTCTGTATCGTCTGTCCGACATCGAACGGGCATTGAACGAACGCCTGATTACCTGTAATCCGCAAACTTTAGAACAATTCCGTAAAAACTATCTGCTCAATGGTAAATAAAGACACTGTACTACAATTGACCGATAATGGTTTGAATGTGTTCCGGCATTATATTCAAGGACAATGGCGTGTCGGACGGAATTTCCTGAATCCGTTGTACGAAGACAAACGAGCTTCCTGCAATGTCTATTACGACCGCCGAACAAATACCTATCGGATGAAAGACTTCGGAAACGATGAGTTCAGTGGCGATTGCTTTAGTTTGGTTGCCAAGTTGAAAGGCTTGAATTGTAAGAATCCGAAAGACTTTGTTGAGGTATTGCAAACGATAAATCGTGACTTGAATTTAGGTTTGGATGAAGAAGACACTTCGTTTGTTGTATCAGTCTCGCCTGTTATACCAAAGGAAGCAGTCATAGAATCCAAGAAAAACAAGCCTTACTCCACTGTTCAAAAGCAATTTTCACCGAAAGAAATTGCCTTTTGGCAACAATATGGAATCACTGCCGAAATACTCAAAGCCTACAAAACGGTTTCCCTGAAAGAGTTTCGCAGCGAGAACAGCGAAGGGAAACCGTTCTTTTTTACGTCATCGGAACAAGAGCCGATATTCGGCTATTTGGGAAAACGGCATGTAAAAATCTACCGTCCGTTTTCGGAAATACGATTTCTGTATGGTGGCAACTTCGGCGAAAACTATTGCTTCGGCTTGGAACAACTGCCCGCCAAAGGCGATACGTTGTTCATCACAGGTGGCGAGAAGGATGTGCTTTCGTTGGCTTCGCATGGGTTTCATGCAATATGTTTCAACAGCGAAACGGCGGCTATTCCTGTTTCAATCATCAAAAAACTATCACACCGTTTCAAACATATTGTTTTGTTATATGATGTCGATAAAACGGGTTTGGATGCTTCGGCAAAGCATCACCAACAATTGGCGGAATTTGGCGTTAAACGCCTCGTTTTACCCCTTTCGGGCGATAAAACGAACAAAGATATATCCGACTATTTCAAGGCCGGAAATACCCGTGAAAACTTCCTTTCATTATTCCTTGAATTTTTGGACACTTTATACAGCGAAACAATGGCCATACTTAAACCATGCGAAGTTGACTTCAATAATCCGCCCATCAAAGCGGAAATGATTATTTCGATAAACGATGTTCCGTTGGGAACACAGGGGAACTTATTCGGCATCACGGGTGGCGAAGGAACGGGAAAAAGTAATTATGTAGGAAGCCTGATTGCCGGAACTATTCGTCATGCCGATTTTTCTATCGACACATTGGGAACGACTATCAATCCCAACGCCGACAACAAAGTCGTATTGCTCTACGATACCGAGCAATCGGAAGTACAGTTGTACAAAAACATTGGTAATATCCTTCGCCGCAGCAAACAAAACAAAATGCCCGACTTCTTCAAAGCTTACTGCCTGACAAGCATGTCGCGCAAGGAACGCTTGCAGGCTATTGTCCAAAGCATGGACAAGTTTTACTACCAATATGGCGGCATTCAAATGGTCGTTATTGACGGCATCGCCGATTTGGTGCGTTGTGCCAACGATGAAGCCGAAAGTGTCGGCATCATCGACGAGCTGTACCGCTTGGCAGGAATATACAAAACCTGTATTGTTTGTGTGCTGCACTTCGTTCCCAATGGCATGAAACTTCGCGGACATTTGGGAAGTGAATTACAGCGGAAAGCCGCTGCTATTCTGTCGATTGAAAAAGACGATGACCCGCAAATATCGGTCATTAAAGCCCTGAAAGTACGCGACGGAAGCCCATTGGACGTTCCGTTGATTCAATTTGCATGGAGCAAGGATATTGAAATGCACGCCTACGTTGGCGAGAAGCCGAAAGAAGAAAAGGAAAAGCGTAAGGAAACGGAACTTATCGGCGTTGCCCGTTCCATTTTCAACAACCAACGGCATTCTACTTACGTGGACTTATGCGAGCAGATACAAGCCATTTTGGACGTAAAGGAACGCACGGCCAAGAGTTATATCAAATTCATGCGGGACAAGGAAATTATTCTGAAAGACCCGTCAAACGCAAGTTATTTCATAATCGGACACATATAAAATCAAAATAGTATGGCTATAAATGACGAAAACTTTGAAGCGTGGATGGAACGCTTTATGGACAGGTTCGACAAGTTGGACAATCAATTGGAACGAATGATGAAACAGAAAAATTGGTTAGACGGTGAACAGATTTTGGATAATCAGGATTTGTGTTTTTTGCTGAACGTTACCAAACGGACGTTGCAGCGTTACCGGATGAAAGGCATACTTCCCTATTTCAACATCGACGGGCGGAATTACTACCGGGCATCGGACGTGCATAAGTTGATTCGGGAAAAATTCTAATGGATTGGGCGGGCTTCAAACCCGCTCTTTTCATATCCGCCTGCGATACTCTTTGCGTTCCCGTTCCGCCTGTCGTAACGCTTTCATGCCACGCTGCGCCGGACATGGCGTTACGGGCTTCACTCTCACTGCAAAGACAATCTCGGCGCGAAAATCAAGCGTATGTACGGTAGCCATACCCTTGCGAACGCATTACAGGCACGCTTCATAGGCACGCTGCTGAGAAACTTTTTACCACTTTGATTTACGGATATATTTAAATATCTCTTTTTCATTGCTTGCCCAAGAATGGGAAGCATCAATCATTAAATCAAATTTATACGGAACCTCTATAAGCGTTATGGATTTATATCCATCCATATCAATAGGGCTAAATTCACCACCAGGTTCTTCATGCATAAAAAAATCACCTTGTAAAGCGCCACAACATTTACAATGATTAGCAAAATACTTGCCGTTGACAGTTTTTGAAAAACCTAATTTGAAGAAGGGATAACGAGAACAAACGATATCAAGAACCTCTTTATCTATATAGTTAGTTGAACTAAAAAAGGAAAAATAATCTTGAAAGAACCACTCTTTTATGTCGCTATCGTCATCCGAGTAGTCATATATTAAAAAATTGTTTGATACAAAAGCAATGACTTCTGTAATATTATTACATTTCCAACAAGTCTTTTGGGTTACACCCAACCAAAAAGGGACTTTAGCAATTAAAGACACTTTTTCTGTATCTATCCATTTGGAAAAAAGATTTATATCTTTATGGTCAGGAATAAACCATGTCTTATTTTCTTTATCCCCTCAAATCCGCAACTAAGCCCTTGAACGTCCTTATTGCGTTTACACGTCCTCTC
>CAZCIU010000122.1:0-4256 GCA_964498765.1 uncultured Paludibacter sp.
TGATAATAATAATTATAGTTTGAATTTCTCAATTATATGTAAGCCCCCGATAAAACAAGAAATCATAGAATCAAATACGAATTTCATTGAATGTATAATTCATATTTCTAATATCTTCTTTCAATTTTAATTTTGTAACCTGTTGTGGAGAAAAAAATTCCCTCCCAAAAGTCAGCGTTCTTGGTCTTGTCTGATTTTGCATAGTTTTTTTCGTAGAAAGCTTTCAAATTAACGTTACCATGCTGCAATTCTCCCTTTGTCCCATTTTCAGTAACCCAATAATTGACCATGCCTTTAGAAATTACAGAATCCTTATTAGGTTCTTTTAGAAGTCTAAAGTCATCTTCAAGTTTTATTTCAAATTTGTAGGTATTCGCACCGTCAGCGGTGGTCAATTCAAATTCTACTTGTTCACCCCTTTTTGAAAATGGTTCGTTCTTTATTTTACGTAGTGCTTTGAGTGTTTTCAAACAGCCATCAATTTCGCTATTGAATTTAGGAACATCATAACTGTCGTGACTTGTCGGGTTCAGAACAAATTTTCTATGACTGTCTAGTTCTTCAAAGAGTTCTTTGTCTAATCCTGCACTTTCGGCAAATCGCAAACATTGGTGAATTAAGCCATTTAAGTCATGCAGATTAAATTCAACCGTATGTTGCCATTTTTTTGGTAAAAAGTCCTTACAAAAGGATTCAGCTTCTTTTCTCAGAAAATTGCCCGCAATCTCATATTCCTTCAGGTTGAAATATTTTTCCGCTTTATCCAAATAAGTGTCCGATTCTTTAATGTAAGGCTGTGGGATACCGTCTTTCTCACATTCAAACATTTCAATACATTTCCAGTCGTCTTGTCCGAATTTATTGATTCTATGGCGTAACAACTCAAAGAAATTGCGGTCGTGTGTTAGAATGATGAGTTGGTATTTTGAAAATTCTTGCAGGATAATATCCAGAACCTTTTCTCGATTGCTCATATCCAAGCTTATTAGCAGGTCATCAAGCACTAAGAACTTTGCTGTGTCGTCTGCCAGATTCGAAGAATCAATTTTTTGGTCGAGCATAGCAAAGCGGATTGAAAGGGCTATTGCCGTGAGTTTTGCCTCGTTCAAAAAGGTATGTGGTCTTGTTACTAAACGTTTTTCTTCGGCTAAATTCTCGTGGTTAAAGTGGGTATGAACATAAATTTTTGGCGGTATGGTCTTGTGATTTCGTTTGGTTGTGCTTCCTTTTTCAAAAGCATCATAGGTACATTTTACAGGATCAAAACTTATAGTAAAAGGCTGTTTGAATTTAACCAAATACTCATTGACTGACTCTACAATGGAATCAAAGTAAAATTGAAGCTCAGTATTGAATCTTTCAACGGCTGCCGCAAATGTCTTATAGGGTTGCTCATGCATTTTGCCTCTTGGTTGCATTCCCTTCTTAATATACTCCCACCAGTCCTGTGCATTGGCAGTTGCTGTAGCACCATCATGACGAACTAACACTTCCCGAAAGTTGATGAACATTAAGGTATCTTTATCCATCAAGGGGAAAAGATCTATCTTAAATGGGTTTTTGAAGTCGTGTACTTTGGATAACAGCTTGTAGTTAATCAGCTCGCTGCCTTGCGTTGCCTGAAACACAAGCGTATCGGCTCTGGTTGGACGAGTATTTACAACTGTGTTGGAAATGGTTTTTTCGCTGATGGATTCATGGTCGTCTTCAAAAACGATTTTGATATAACTATCCTCACCATCTGGAGCAAAACGGTTTCTTAAATTCTCTTCATGCCTTGGATTGAAATATTTCTGAACTTTACTTGGGTCAGTTTTAAAAACGCTTTGCAAAAAGGTATATAAGGCCCAATACAAACTACTTTTACCGCTTCCGTTTTCTCCGAAGATTAAAGCATGGTTTCGCTCTAAATCAATGGACACTTCCCCATAGAAAAACTTAAAATGCTTGAGCTTGATTTGCTTAATCTTGTTCATCACTTAGCCGCTTTAATCGGCATTACAATATCTGCCAGTTTGATGTCCATTAATTTCAGGTTGTTACGGATTTCATTGTCTTTCTCTCGCAACTTCTGATAAGCACGGTGGATGATTTCGATTTGCTCTTTTTCCGATTTTCCTTCTATACTCTCAAAATCCCGTTCTGCATATTTGATAAATTCAATACCTGCTTTTTCAAAGTCTTCTTTAAAGTACAACTCCATTACCATAGAGTCTATTACTTCTTCAAAAAGTTGGGCAATGTGAGAGTTGGGGACGTGGGAGTTGATAACAATCTCCTCTTGTAAAACGGCAATTATATAATCCACAAGTATTTCAAATGCCCCTGTGTTTTCAGGCTTATAAATCGGAATTTCTAATAGTGGTTCTTTATCAACTTGAAAATTGAAGCCTTGCATTTTCCCTTTATATCTCAACCAAAATTCTATGAGTTTGGAATTCAGTAAACTTGTTAAATACTTTTGACTAATTCGGCCTGTCTTGATTACGAAATATGTTTGCGAAACATAAGTTTCAAAATCTGTAAATGTGAAGGTTGGCCTATCACTACATTTTCTAAGAGAAATTATTTTTTCTCCTTGAAAAAACTTCTCGTCTCTTGCTCTATGCAGGCCATATGGCCAATTGTCGGATGTAATAATCTTTCTAAATTGGTCTAAGTGATTTTTTAAGTTTGGATATGGTGAAATTTCTGATTCATTCTTGAATTTTGAATCTGTATATATTACCCAAAGCTTATTCTTTTTAGTACCACAATACCTTTTTAGTTCGGATGTTGTGTAAAATGGTTTTACAAGTGATTTTTCACCATCCGTTAAGTTTAAGGAATTGAGCTCTTCAGTTGTTAAGTTAAAAATACCTTGACCTTCTTTGAAATCTTCTCCAAGAATACTTTTGTTCTTTTTATTTAAAAAGTCCTGGGGTGGTACAATTCCTTGTGCTACTTCCTTGCGAGCATCTAATTCAAAGTTTTGTTTTTCCTTAATTTTACTTAAAAGAACTTCATTTGCTGAAGTGTTGAAAACAAATTTTTTGGAATCATATAATGCTCGTTCAAAGGTTGGACTAGTAATAGTGTATTTTTGGCTAGGCAAACCTGCTAGCATATTTATTGAATCTTTCAAGCTAACATCATTGCTTTCTATTGATCTAAAATCAAATTCATATTTTGATTTATCTGATTTGTTTTCAGCTAAAAGAATCATTGTCTGAATATCGGCACTTGAAAAAACCTTTGTATTTCCAAAATCGATAAGTTGAATGATTTGACAGTCGTTTGTTATTTTATCTCTTAATTTTGATGCTCCTGAATTTGTTACCCAATTATTGGTTGCAATGAAAGTCAGGTTACCTTCTTCAGACAAATAATCGAATAAATGGCAAGCAAAATAGTACCATATATCCATCTTGCCCTGATAATATTTTTTACCTCTGATACCGTCAAATGCTGCCTTATTGGTGTATTCTTTGATATAAGGTGGATTCCCAATCACCACATCAAATTTTTCTATTCCAAACATCCATTTCGGGTCAAACCAATCTGATTTTTCGTGACCAAAAGGATTCCAGGTGCTGAGTTGGTATGCACGGCTTGCTTTGTCAGAAAATAAACTCAGTTGGTCGTTAAACATTTTTTGCTGCACCTTTAAAAACTGCTTTTTGATGCATTGCTTTTGCTTGCCGTAGCTTTGAATGTAGTCGTTTCTGAGTTCCTCCAATTCCTGCATTTCTTCCCAGTTGTCAAACAAGCCCCGTTGCCCGTTTTCTTCGGGGAGTTTAATTAAAGTATCAGCCGTAACAAATTTGAATTCCAAATTCGGTAGAGGTTCAATGC
The DNA here is from genome assembly GCA_964498765.1 of uncultured Paludibacter sp. GTDB lineage: Bacteria > Bacteroidota > Bacteroidia > Bacteroidales > Paludibacteraceae > UPXZ01. The sequence continues at coordinate 3,835 of CAZCIU010000122.1, forward strand.
CTCGGTTGGGTTTGTTTTCGTCAATGTTTTCATCTACCACCAGAGAAAGGAAACAACGCAATTTGGATATTTCGGCAGCCACAGGCTGTATATCCACCCCGAAAAGGGAATTTTGTATAACCCCAATTTTTCGGGCATATTCCACTCCCGAGGATTCTAATTTTTCTTTAAGTTGTTTACGCACAATAGCATTAGAAACACGAGCGACTTGTCTTTTTTTCCACCACTCAGCATCAGGATCAAGCTTTTGTAAGGCTTGCACAATCTTTTGCAAAACCCCCATAGGAAAAGCACCTGAACCACAAGCAGGGTCAAGGATTTTTACTTTGTCAAGCGCATCTAAAATGGCTTCTGTTTCAGCTATGGAAAAATCAAAGTCCTGCTTGTCCATCATTTTAAAGATGGGGCGGAGTTGGTCTTGC
>CAZCIU010000123.1:0-4190 GCA_964498765.1 uncultured Paludibacter sp.
CCGATGGCACAGACCGTAGTTTTTGCTTTGCTCGGTGCTTTCCTGCTTTCACTCACTTATATTCCGATGATGAGTTCCCTGGTTTTGAGCAAAAAAATCTCGCACAAAACCACATTTTCGGATAGGATGATGAACCGTTTGGAACGTTTTTATCAAAAATACCTGACCAAAATATTACGTCGTCAAAAAATGGTTTTGGCAACTGTTTTAGGATTGTTTGCGGTTGCCGTTTTCATATTCACAAGATTAGGCGGAGAATTTATACCGGCATTGCCCGAGGGTGATTTTGCAGTGGACACCCGGGTTTTGCCGGGTAGTAATCTGAATACTTCGGTTGAAGCGGTCTCAAAAGCATCTGAAATTATCCTCGAAAAATTCCCGGAAGTGGAAAAAGTAGTCGGAAAAACAGGAAGCAGTGAAGTACCAACCGATCCGATGGCGGTGGACGCATCGGATATGATGATTATTCTGAAACCACGCAAAGAATGGACTTCCGCTAAAACCTATACCGAACTGGAAGCTAAAATGTCCGCAGCCTTGGAAGCCTTGCCGGGCGTTTCCTTCGGTTTTCAATATCCTGTGAATATGCGTTTTAACGAACTGATTTCCGGAGCGAGGCAGGATGTGGTGGTGAAAATCTTTGGTGAGGATCTGGACACACTGGCAACTTATGCAACTCAGTTGGGGAGATTGAGTAATTCAGTAGAAGGCAGTGAAGCGGTTTATGTAGAATCCGTAACCGGAATGCCCCAAATAGTGATTGAATACAATCGTTCTGCTATTGCACAATACGGTTTGAACATCAGCGATATTAACCGGGTGGTTAATGCCGCTTTTGCCGGAGAAAGCAGCGGAATGGTTTACGAAGGCGAAAGACGTTTTGATTTGGTGGTGCGTCTGGCGGGCGAAAAACGGAAAAATTTAGAAGATGTCCGGCAACTAATGATTACTACCCCACAAGGGGCACAAATTCCGTTGAATACTGTTGCCAACGTGGATATTGTAGAGGGACCCAACCAAATCCAACGGGATAATTCGCAACGCAGAATTATTGTAGGGTTTAATGTTCGGGGCAGAGATATTCAAAGCACAGTAAGTGAATTGCAGCAAAAGGTGGAAGAACAGATAAAACTGCCTCCGGGGTATTACATCACCTATGGCGGAGCTTTTGAGAATTTAGAAGCGGCAAAAGACCGGCTATATGTTGCGGTTCCGCTTGCTTTGGCACTTATTTTCCTGCTGCTATATTTTGCCTTTGGTTCGGTGAAGCAAGGTTTGCTCATTTACAGCACAATTCCACTTTCGGCCATCGGGGGGATTTTTGCGTTAGCCATCAGGGATATTTCATTCAGCGTCAGTGCCGGCATCGGTTTTATCGCATTATTTGGTGTGGCGGTGCTCAACGGAATTGTATTGATGGCAGAGTTTAACCGACTGAAGAAGCAAGGTTATACAAACCTGAAACGTATCGTGATGATGGGAACCAAAACCCGTTTGCGTCCCGTATTAATGACCGCATCGGTTGCTTCACTTGGATTTTTGCCTATGGCACTCAGCACAGGCGAAGGGGCCGAAGTGCAAAGACCATTAGCAACTGTAGTGATTGGCGGTTTATTGATTGCTACCTTTTTAACTTTATTTGTTTTACCCATTTTGTATATGCTTACGCACAGAAAAATAGCTGTCAATAAAAAACTGGTTGCGATGTTTGTGGTATTTTCTGTTTTTTCTTTTCAGGAAATAAACGCTCAAACACCCATCACACTACAACAAGCGATTGACACGGCTTTGGTCAATAATCTTTCGGTCAAAAATGAACGTTTGAGAAATGAATACCATCAAAAATTGATAAAATCGGGAACAGCAATTCCGGTAACGGATGTTTTTGGTGAATACGGACAAATCAATGGTATTTATAACGATACCCGGTTTGGGATTTCCCAAACGATCAACTTTCCGACTGTTTATAAACGACAAAAAGAATTGCTGACCGAAGAGTGGAAAAGCAGCTTGTTGAATACCGACGTTCGAGAGGCACAGCTCAAAAAGCAGGTTTCTCAGGTTTTCTATACGCTGGTTTACCTGCATCACAAAAGAGAGCTATTGCAAAAAACCGATACGCTGTTTGCCGAATTTTTGAACAAAGCTACCCTTCGTTTTAAAGCCGGAGAAAGTAATGTTCTGGAAAAAACAACTGCCGAAAACCAACGTGGACAAATGGCCTTGCAAATGGTGCAGTTGGAAAAAGACTGGGAGATTGTGCAGTTGCAGTTTCAACTTTTGCTGAATACGGAAAAAGATTTTGTTCCAATGGAAGATGCTGATTTAGGTATTCCATTTTTGGAAAATGACAGTTCTTTATTGACTTCGCATCCTGAAATACAGTTTTTGAAACAGCAACAACAGATAGCCAATGCTGTTACCAAATCAGAGCAATCAAAATTATTGCCTGACCTTTCTTTTGAATACAACCTGATGGGAATGCGTGGAATGGGACCGGACGATAAATTATACAATAGTACACCGCAGTTCCATTCGATACAAATTGGCTTGGGTATTCCAGTTTTTACGGGTAGTCAAAAAGCAAAAATCAATGCAGCAAAAATCAATGAAAATATCGCTGCCAATGAATACGAATGGAAGTTGAAAAACTTTGAAAATGCGTATCATTCTGCTTTTATGGAATATCAAAAATTTGAAGAAATGGTTCGTTATTTTGAAAGCACAGCCTTGAAAAACGCAGCAACCATTACTGAAACAGCCGAAAAGCAATTTCTGAACGGTGACATCAATTATTTGGAATGGGTGCTTTTAATCAATCAGGCGATCGGCATTCAAAGTGATTATATCGAAGCGGTAAAAAATCTGAATAATGCTCTTGCCGAACTTAATTTTTACAACAATCAATAAAATTCCGGAAAAATGAAAAATATAATTTTAATCATAAATATAGCACTGTTACTCACTTCCTGCGGAAATGACAACAAACAGAGCGATGCAGAAAATGAGCAGCCAACGCAGGAAAACACCCTTTCGCTTACGGACGAACAGTATAAAAATGTGGCAATTGAAACAGGTAAGATTTTCACGTCCAATATTTCTTCAGTACTCAGATTAAACGGAAAGATTGATGTACCGCCACAAAGTTTGGTTTCGGTAAGTGTTCCGTTGGGTGGTTATCTGAAATCAACAAAATTACTGCCCGGAATGCACATCCGCAAAGGAGACCCATTGGCAGTAATGGAAGACATACAGTATATACAGTTACAACAGGATTATTTAACCGCAAAAGCCCAGTTGAGTTTAACCGAAAGCGAGTACAACCGCCAGAAAGAGCTGAACCAAAGCAAAGCCACGAGCGATAAAGTGTTTGAGCAAGCAAGAACGAATTATCAAACGCAGTTGGTTTTACTGGAATCGCTGGAAGAAAAACTGAAATTGATAGGCTTAAATCCCCAAAGAATAAGTGCCGGTACCATTTCAAAAAGCATTAATATCTATTCACCTATATCGGGTTTTGTATCGGCAGTAAACGTTAATATTGGGAAATATGTAACCCCAAGTGATATACTCTTTGAGTTGGTAAACCCTAATGACATTCATTTGAACTTGACCGTTTTTGAAAAAGACATCAATAAACTTGCTGTGGGTCAAAAATTATTGGCATACTCCAACAGCCATCCGCAGACAAAATATCCTTTGGAAGTCATTCTCATCAGCAAAAACATCTCCGGTCAGAATGCTGCTGAAGTACATTGCCAGTTTGAGCAGTACGATAAAAATTTACTTCCAGGAATGTTTATGAATGCCGAAATAGAGGTTTCTACCCATAACGCTAATGTGCTTCCTGAAGAGGCGATTGTTCGATTTGAAAACAAACACTATGTTTTTGTGGAGAAAGGAAAACAAACTTTTGAAATGAAAGACGTACAAATCGGAAATGCTGAAAATGATCTTGTCGAAATCATCAATGCCGAGCAGTTTGATAATGAAAATATCGTGGTCAAAAATGCTTACACACTCTTAATGGCACTGAAAAATGAAAGTGAAGAATAAATTATTTCAAACAAAAAACTAAATTTTTCAATTATGAAAACAGATATCAAAATTCAATTTACGCTTATCCATCGCATTTTGCATTGGATAATGGCTTTTGCAATGCCTGTGTTATTTCTCACCGGTTTTCTTCG
>CAZCIU010000124.1:0-4124 GCA_964498765.1 uncultured Paludibacter sp.
AACTTGTAACTCAAAACTTATAACTTATAACTCATAATTACAATTTCCCGTCCTCCTCTGAGAAACTTCCGTAGCGATGGTACTCGTACGAAATACTCTGCTCTTTCAGGTAATGCAGCAGTTCCAGACGTCCTTCAACAAGTGGTTTGGCAGTAGCAATGTATTTGCCTGATTTTCCGGCTTGCTCGTAATAGCTCATGGGTAAATCTGCCGAACAACAACGTACACGGTAGTAATTTTCCATATCCTGCACAAATTCTTCGTCAGACTGGATTTTCAGTGCAAAATCATCACCTGGCAGAGCTTGAAGCACACTCAACTTTTCATCATCAGCCGCAATGCTTACCGTGGCAGGAGTACGGGCAATTTTGGAAGCAGTGACGGTCATCAAAACATCTACCAGTTTGTCATTTGGCATCACTCGAATTACCACGTCTTTCAATGGCAGATAGCGAAACGTATTCAGTTCGCCCACCAACTCTTGCGTAACCCGCTCAACCGAAAATTCTTCCCGCCAGTTTTTTGCGTAACTTTGCATAGCACGCTGATAGCGGTTCAAATCGTCTTTGGAAAGAATGCCTGCATAACTTTCAAACGCTTTAGTGTCAATTGTCAGTGGTTCTTTGTAATCTGTTTCTTCAAAATTCACAAAACAGCTAACATAGTTATCGCCGCCGGCTTTAATACCGCCGCCAAACGCAGAGCGTTTCATTCCGCCAAACGGCTGACGCTGAACAATGGCGCCCGTAATTCCACGATTGATATACAGGTTCCCGGCTTCCAGGTTGTCTTTCCAATAGGCACGTTCGCTCTCGTCCAGGCTCTGAATACCCGATGTCAGACCATATTCGCTTGAATTGACAATATCCACACCGTGCTTCAAATCATCCATACAAACCACTGCCAACAGCGGGCCAAAAAGCTCATTTTCAAAGGTGAAGTTTCCGGGTTTCACTCCCCATTTCACGCAGGGTTTCAGGATGTAACGGTCTTTGTCCAAAAATTCCGGCGCTACCAGCCAGCTTTCGCCCGCTTCCAGATTATCAACGGCATGAAGCAGTTTATCGTTCGTATTGGAAACCATCGGACCCACCAAATTTCCACCGTTCCAGGCACTTCCTGTGTGCAAACTTTCCGTTGCATCTTTCAGTTTCGATTTGAAATCCGGATCGTCATAAACGCTTTTTTCCACCACAAGAAGCGAACATGCCGAACATTTCTGTCCCGCATTGCCGAAGGCAGATTTTACCACATTAAGAATAGCGTGGTCGCGATCGCCGCTTGCAGTCAGTATCATAGCGTCTTTTCCACCTGTTTCGGCAGAAAGCGGACATGTCGGATTATTTTCCAATAATTTGAAAGCCGTATCGGTTCCACCCGTTAAAATGATGTGCTTGATTGACGGATGCGAAGTAAGGTAATTGAGCGACGCGCCGCCATCCGGACAAATTACCTGCAGGGCATCTTTAGGCACGCCGGCTTCCCAGAATGCCTGCGCAAATTCCCATGCGATGGGGAACGCCACGGATGCCGGTTTCAGAATTACGGTGTTTCCACTCGCCAGTCCGGCTACAACGCCACCCACGGGAATTGCTGTTGGAAAATTCCAGGGCGGGATAACCAATATGATACCTTTCGGCGAATTTTTTACCGTTTTCAAATCCTCGAATTTCTTCATCGAATAGGGATAAAAACGACAGAAGTCAATGGCTTCCGACACTTCCACATCGCCTTCGTTGAAGGTTTTTCCGGTTACGGCAGCCATCACACCAATCAAATCGCCGCGTTTATTTGCCAAAATTTCTGCGGTTTTGTGCAGCAGGACATTTCGTTCGGCGAGCGCAGTTTTTCGCCAGTTGGATTTATCTGCTTCAGCAATTTCAATGACCTCTTTCATCCTTTCCAATGAAACGGTACTTACCTCACATACAAGCACTTTGCTATCCTGACTGCGATCGAAATATTGTTTCTTGTTTTCGGTTGTATGTTGTTTCTCACCCACTTGTGCCGGAATTTGATAGGGCGTGTCTTTTTCGGATTTCATCCATTTTTTACGAATTTCATCTGCCCAAAGTCGGTTGGCTTTCAAGTCAAAATCGGTGTCCGGTTCGCTCTTGTATTCATTAATATTATTGAATGGTGGCTGTGGAAGTTGACGGTTTTGCTTCCGTTTTGGCTCGGTGCTCACCGTGTCTTTTATCGCCATGGCTTCCTCAAATTGATTTTTCAGGAAATTCCACTCTTCACTGCCCTCTTTCAGGTTGAATGAGTAAGTCAGGAAGTTGTCTTTTCCGGTATTTTCGTCCATTCGGCGCACAAGATACGAAACGGCATTCAGGAAATTTTCGTCGTTTACCACCGGTGTGTAAAGGATGATTTGTTTGTCCAGTTTTCGCATCACGCGTGGTAAATGGTTTGCCATTCCTTCCAGCATTTCAAAGGTTACGTACTCTTCTACACCCAGTTTTTGCGACAATAAATAGGCATAACCGATGGTAAAGAAATTGTGAGACGCCACACCCACATGTACCGCTTTTACATTTTCCGGCAACAGAGCCACATCAAGTACTTTAAGGAAGTTAGCGTCCACTTTAATTTTGTCGTCGTATATCGGATTTTCCCAGCCACGAAGCGACGATTGAATGCTTTCCATGGCGAGATTTGCCCCTTTTACCAGACGCATTTTCAGCGGTGAGCCACCGTCGGCAAAACGTTTTTTTGCAAAATCGAGCAGTTCATCCTGAAGTTTTCGGGCATCCGGCAGATATGCCTGGATGACGATTCCGGCATTCAGATTTTTGAAGCGCGGCTCAGAAAGCACCGTTTTGAAAACATCCATCGTGAGTTCCGTATCCTTGTATTCTTCCATATCAAGGTTTACAAACTTATTGGTTTTCATCCCTTTATCATCCACATACGGAAAATCCATCGCACGCTGATAGATATTTCCCATCAGTTCACAAAGCTCTTTCTTGCAATTCTCGTAGTTCAGCGGATTGATTTGAGCGTAAATTCCGGAAAGCTTCACGGATATATAGTTGATGCGCGGATCTTTCAAAGCCTCCAGGTAATGTTCGTAGCGTTTGCGGGCTTCGCCATCGCCAAGTACTACTTCGCCGAGCAAATTCACGTTTTGGCCGATTTTCTGTTTGTTTCGTCCATCCAGGTGTTCATTCAGCAAATCGGGACGCTCATTGATAATAATGGCGCTGGTGTAATCCCTCAGGTATTTTTTGAAAATGGGAACAGAAATGCCCGGAACTAAATAGCCCACAGAATTAAAAGCCGTCAGCATCAATCGTTCACCGGCATTGAAAAATTCGGGCGTTCCGTATTCTTTGAGAAGTAAGCGGATGCGTTTGGCGAGTTTTTTGTTGTCACGGATTTGCGAAGTTTCATCCAACATCTTCGTCATCAACACTTTGTCATTTGGATTTTGAACCAAAACAGCATATTTATTCTGTTCCTTGCGTTCCTCTTCCCGGATTTCTTCCAGCGCTTTGGACATAAAACTACGTGCCCAATCAATTACTTCGGTTGCTTTGATGTTTTCCATAAAGGGTAAAATTAGTTTGGTTTTTGATTTTTACTTACATTTTAAAGGTAAATTCAAGGTAAATATTTTGTTTTAAAATTTTCTCTCCAAATAAAAACAAATAATGATACAGCGCCCTACATCAAGCATTTCTCTGTAAAAATAGGAAAATAATTTCTAAATAGAAAGCATTTAAAAAAGAATATTTTTGTGGCATACATGTTTTGTGTGGGAAGAGAGATGATACGCATATCTTCTACATATTTTAAGGCGTTTGTTTGAGTTTGAGTAAAAAGTGCGTAAATTTGTGGAGACGAGCAAAAGTTTAAGTTGACTAAATTATCAAAAGAATAATATCTGTGAATTCAATGAATGAGTACAAAGAAATAACAAGAGAAAGTTTTATGAACTACTTTCGAGATGATGAAAAACTTCAAGAGCTTAGTGTAGATGATAGAATAGAGATATTCAGAACAATATTATTAGGCAGTTCTGATATTACAAAAGATTTATTGAATGATATTTTATCAGACTATAATGTTTCTAATCTTGAAATAATTGAAGTAAATTATGAAAACAAATAAAAATT
>CAZCIU010000125.1:0-3894 GCA_964498765.1 uncultured Paludibacter sp.
CCACCAAACTTGGTATCGACCGCTACAACGGCCAGATTGTTAAGAACTACACCCTTCCCGGCGCCCTGCACTACGGCGATATGGCCGGGCGACAGCTGCGCTTATTGTACGACCAGCATCAAGGCCTCTGGGCCTACGACCACACCGGCAGAATTTTTCTTTATTCGACAGAGAACGATGCCTTTGAGCTGCAACTCACCCTGGGAGAAGCCATCGGCGGCGAGATCATTCTCAATAAAATCTTTATGGATGTGCAGGGCGATCTGTGGATGGCCTTGAGTAGGGGGCTTTACAAAAAAGAAAAGGACGGCAAAATCGTCCCGGTGCTTAGCGATCGCTACATCAACGATATGGTAAGTGACTCGACTTCCCTCTTCGTTGGCACCTCCACCGGGGTGGTACAGCTCGTACCGGGACAGGCACCCCGATGGATAATACAAAACGAGGATGTTCAGACCCTTTATTACCACCACGATGAAAAAGAACTTTGGCTAGGAACCTTCAACAATGGTCTGTGGATATGGAAATCGGATACCGCTGACTTATATCCCCTGGCGGGACAAAGTGCTGGACTTTTAAACCCGATACGGGCCATTAGCTCCTACGACGACCAAACCATGTTGGTGGGCGTAGACGGAGGCGGCGTGTACAGTGTTGATTTGCCCTCAAAGCAGCCCCGTTTGCTGATGAGCACCGAAGACAGCACAGATATTTATCTGCGCGGCAACGGTATTTACGCCGTTACCACCGACCACCAGGGCAACATCTGGATAGGCAGCTACTCGGGTGGTGTATCCGTAGCCATCCTGTCGACCTACCCTACCCGCATACTTAAACACGAAAGGGGGAGTACGCATTCGGTCGCCAACAACAATATAAACAGCATTGAGGAAGGCAGTAAGGGGGACTTGTGGCTGGCTACCGACGACGGCATAAGCATTCTCACAGAAAGCAGCAACACCTGGCAACACATTTTAAAAGGCACTGTAGTGGTAACGCTGTGCCGTGCCCAAAGCGGCAATATTTGGGCAGGCACCTACGGCGACGGCGTCTATCTCCTGGATCAAAACGGCCAGCTGCTCAGGCACCTCACCCAACAACAAAACACCCTCACCACCAATTACATTTTCTCCATCAGACAAGATTTGGATGGCGACATTTGGATAGGTGGACACAACGGCTGGCTCATGCTGCTCGATAAGGACGGACAACACAAGCAGACTTACGACATAAAGTGGGTTCACTCCATCGAAATTGTAGGTCCCAACCAGGTGGGCATCGCTACTGTTAATGGCTTTTACCTGGTGAATAAGGAACACCACACCCTAAAAAGCTATGCCTCCTTTTCGGAGTTTTTACATCAAAATGCCAGCGCCTACATCATTTCCATGCTTTTTAACGCCGACCAAAGTGTATGGCTGGGCACCGAAGGAGGCGGCCTGAACCATTACGACCTGAGTACCGGTAAAACCCGCACCTTTACCACCCGGGAAGGCCTCCCTTCCGACGATGTTTACAGTCTGCAAAAAGACGCCCTGGGTCGCCTGTGGATGAGCACGGGAAAGGGACTGGCCCTTATGGAGGACGAAAAAATATCGAACCTCAACTATCTTGGAGACATCGACAAGGAATACAACAAATCGTCCTTTGCACGCCTGTCTGACGGCCGCTTTGCTTTTGGCAGCACCGATGGCGCCGTACTGGTTATGCCTGAAGCCATAGCCCCCACCAGCTATGAGGCCCCCCTGCGCCTGCGTCGCCTAACCATCGACCACCTTGCTGCCGAAAAAGCTGCAGGTTGGCGACCCGTCCTCCATGCCATGCTTAAAGGCGGTACGGTAAGTCTCCCCTTTCGCTACAACTCCTTCACGGTACACTTCGAAGCCATTAACCACCGCTTTCAGCGCGACATCAGCTACCAGCACATCCTCGAAGGTTACGACAAAAACTGGAGCGACTCCTCGCCCGACGGTACCCTGCGCTACACCCGGGTGGCTCCCGGCAGCTATCTCCTAAAAGTACGTAATGTGCGCCGCAGCAACGGAGAAATAATTTCCGAAAAAACGCTCCAGCTAAACATTGCCGAGCCCTGGTACAACAGTTGGTGGGCCTGGATCTTTTACATAAGCCTGGCTGGCACCGTACTCTATTTCATCTTTAGGTACAACAGCAACCGCTTGCAGAAAAAGCACGACGAAGACAAAATCAAATTCTTCATCAATACGGCCCACGACATTCGCACACCGGTCACCCTCATCATGGCTCCCCTTGAAGACCTGAATCGGGAGACCGGACTCAACGATAAAGCCCGGTACTACCTGCAACTGGCACGCAACAATACGCAAAAACTCCACAGCCTCATTTCACAGTTGCTCGAATTTGAGAAGGTGGACCTTAGCCGTCAAAAGACCACCCTCTACCCTCTGGAAATCAACAGCATTCTGGCTGAGGAGATGGCCCATTTTCAACCCTATTGCGAAAAAAAGCAACTGCGCTTTGGGCTGAGCATGCCTAAAGAAAAACTTTGCATACAAGGCGACCGGCAGTTGCTGAGCATGCTGCTCGACAACCTACTGTCGAACGCCTGCAAATACACACCACCCGGCGGCCAGCTGGCCTTGGGCTTATGGAGCTCCAGACGTAAAGTACACATTACAGTCAGTGACAGCGGCATCGGCATCCCCCAAAAGGAGCAAAAGCACTTATTTAAAGATGTATATCGTGCCAAAAACGCACAAAAATCGCAACAGGCCGGCACCGGCTTTGGTCTGCTGCAGGTACAACGCATTGTCAAAGTTTTAGGTGGGAAAATCAGCGTGGAATCGGAAGAAAACAAAGGCAGTTGCTTTACCATCACCCTGAAAAGATGCTACGACCAACCCGAAACCACAGCTGAAATAAACGCTACCGAAAAACCAGTCCGCTCAGCAGCCCTTGCATCATTTGCCACCCAGGAACAAAAAAAGAATGCCCCAAATAAAGGAGACAAGGACAAAGATCTCTTGCTCATTGTGGAAGACAACGAAAACCTGCGGCAATATCTGCGACTCACCTTTGAGAACGACTACCGGGTGGTGGACGCCCCCAATGCTCAGGAAGCCCTGACCTTCCTCGATACGGAATACCCCGACCTGATTCTTTCGGACGTAATGATGCCGGGCATACAGGGCGATGAGCTTTGCCGCATGGTAAAGGACAAGCCCGAAACCTCAGGCATCCCCTTTGTGCTGCTCACCGCCAAAGCCAACCACGAGGCTACCGTAGCGGGCCTCAAAAAAGGGGCCGACGATTACATACCCAAACCCTTCAGCACAGAAATCCTCCAACTAAAGGTACAGGGGCTGATTGAAAACCGAAAAAGGCAGCGCGCCTTTTTCATGCGGGAAGCCTTGCGCCAGGTTGCCAGAGACCAGGATGCAGCAAAACACGACAGCAGACCGGAACCCGCAGAAGAAGCAGACCCGGGCCTGTCTGAAAACGACCGCCAGTTTGTGGAGCGGGCCACCAACCTGACTATTGCCAACCTCAGCAATTCGGATTTTACCATCGACCGCCTCTGTCGCGAAATGGCTATGAGTCGCACCCTCTTCTACAGCAGACTCAAATCCCTTACCGGAGAAAGTCCCCAGGAATTCATCCGCCTCATTCGCCTCCAAAAGGCTGCAGAAATGTTAAAAAACGGGAAAAGTGTGACCGAAGCCGCGGCCGACTGTGGCTTTGTCAATCCCAAGTACTTCAGCTCCCTGTTTAAGCAGCACTTTGGCGTGCAGCCCAGCAAATACAGGTCATCCAACTAAACTATAGCTTACGGGCATCTCTGCGTCTCCAACACAAAAGTGTTAGGAATCAAACCTTCTTTGTCAGCCATCAAACCTCCTTTTTAACAGTAGTTAG
>CAZCIU010000126.1:0-3777 GCA_964498765.1 uncultured Paludibacter sp.
GTTGGATTTAAGGCGTTTTACGAAGTTTTCAACAATGCTTATGCTGTGGTAAATGTGGAAAGCAGCGATATACAAGGGCACGAAGCCGCATCAGAAGCAATAATGGGCGAGCGGCGAATGACTGCTCAGGAAACGCTTAACTATTTTACACCGGCGTTTTTACAAGGAAAAAATACGACCATTACTTTGGGCTTTAGCTTTGGATTTTAAGTATAATTAGAAAAAATAACATCGTATGAAACCAATTGTCATCGGAATTACAGGCGGAATAGGCGGAGGAAAATCAATGTTTTCTCGGCACTTGATGCGTCGTGGGGAATTGGTTTATGATACGGATATGGAAGCTAAAATTCTGCAAAACACGAACGAAAATCTTCGTGAAAAAATTAAAGCAGAGTTTGGCGATGATATTTACAATTCTGCCGGATTGGATAGAGCTAAATTGGCAAATATCGTTTTTAACGACCCATCAAAACTGAAAGTGCTTACCGGAATTGTGCATCCGGCAGTGATTGAAGATTTCAAAATTTGGGTTGAAAAAAATGCGGAACGAAAGTTTCTATTTATGGAATGCGCTATCCTTTACGAAGGAAAATTTGATGTATTGGTGGATAAAGTGGTGCTGGTAACTGCACCGGAAGACGTGCGAGTGGATCGTGTGATGAACCGTGATGGTGTGGATGAGGAGAGTGTGCGTGCTCGCATCCGAAATCAAATCCCCGAAACTGAGAAAATGAAAAAAGCCGATTGGATTTTTGATACGAACAATACTATTTTTCCACATCAGCGCGTGGATGATTTTTTAGAAATGCTTTTAGATGAATTTTGAATAATGCCGTTCTTTGATAGAACGGCAATTTTTTTAAATATAATTGAAAATAAGACGAACTTTATTTTACAAATAAATGCTCCTTTTTTAACGAATTAAACACTAATCAAAACTCTTTCAAAATCAATGAAAAACTCAATTTATCCTTGTGTATGGTGCAATAATAACGCAAAGGAAATGGCTGATTATTATTGCAATACGTTTTCAGATACAGTTATAGTTGAAGAAAATTCGGTTGTTATAACATTGGAAATTAGTGGATTAAAACTTATGTTGCTGAACGGTGGAGATATTTTCAAAGCTAATCCATCAATATCTTTGATGTACCTTTCGATGTCAAAAGATGAAATAACCAGGCTTTGGAATGTCTTTTCTGACGGAGGAAATGCAATGATGCCGTTGACAGAATATCCATTCAGCCCAATGTACGGTTGGATTGAGGATAAATTTGGCGTTTCTTGGCAACTTTATACAGCGCACGATGAAAATCATATTATACAAAAATTAGTGCCAACGCTGATGTTTACCGGAATTAATAATGGCAAAGCCGAAGAAGCTGCAAATTATTTCACATCGATTTTTCCGTATTCAAACTTAAGAGGAATTTTGAAATATAGTGGAGAAGCAGGTGAGATAGAAGGCAATGTTCAGCATGGTGAATTTGTCATAAATGATTATTTGCTTATGATGATGGACAGTTCAATGATGCATGATTTTAGTTTTTCTGAAGGAGTTTCACTCGTTGTTGAGTGTGATTATCAAGAGGAAATTGATGCTTATTGGGAAGCTTTGACAGCCAATGGTGGTGAAGAAAGTATGTGTGGTTGGCTCAAAGATCAATTTGGAATTAGTTGGCAAATTGTTCCGCGCGAGTTGCCTGAATGGTTAAAACAATCACCAAAAGTGCAAGATGCTTTGCTTAAAATGCGAAAACTAGATATGAAAATTTTGCAAGAGGCAACTAAATAATATAATTAACACAAAAATGAAACGGCGTCTTTTCAGACGCCGTTTTGTATTTTAATTTTTTAAGTAGAGAAAATCGAATGACAACTATATTCTTACCGGAATTCCTTGCTCGGAAAGATAATTTTTAAGTTCGGGAATGGCAATTTCACCGTAGTGAAAAATACTTGCAGCCAATGCGGCATCGGCTTTTCCGGCAGTGAATGCATCCACGAAATCTTTCATCGTACCCGCACCGCCGCTGGCAATGACCGGCACATTTACCGCTACTGAGACCGCCGCGGTTATTTCCAACGCAAATCCATCTTTCGTGCCATCGTGGTTCATTGATGTCAGCAAAATTTCGCCAGCGCCGAGTGCCACGGCTTCTTTCGCCCAATCTACCGTTTTTATTTCGGTTGGAACCCGACCACCGTTCAAAAACACGTACCAATCGCCATCAATCTGTTTGGTGTCAATAGCAAGTACGACGCACTGACTTCCAAAAGTATCGGACAAGTCTTTGATTAATTGTGGATTTCGGACAGCTGCTGTGTTTACAGAAATCTTATCGGCACCGCTTTTCAGCAAAACATTCACATCTTCGACTGATGAAATTCCACCGCCGACAGTGAATGGAATGTTTATCTCAGCAGCAATTCTGGTAACTAATTCCGAAAGTGTTTTACGCTTCTCGTTGGTGGCGGTAATGTCCAAAAAAACCAACTCGTCCGCACCCATTTCCGCGTAGCGTTTCCCAAGTTCCACCGGATCGCCCACATCCTTAATATCCACAAAGTTAATCCCTTTTACCGTTTTCCCGTCCTTTACATCCAAGCAGGGAATAATTCGTTTTGTAAGCATGTATTTAGTGTTTTTGCTAATTAATTATCTGACCAAATAGCCATTAAATTACCGGATGGCTCAATAAAATGAAATCGTCTTCCACCGGGAAATGCGAAAATATCTTTTACGATTTTACCACCGTTTTCTTCAACATTCAATTTGGCTTGTTCTAAATTATTTGCAAAAATTACAACTATCGGCATTTCAGGTTTATGGTCATCGTCTGCATTAAATGCATTTGTAATACCTCCGGCAGCAGTATCCATGTAGTCATCACCCCATGAAATGTAATCCCAATTGAAAACATTTTTCATGAAATTTCTTGTTTTCTCAAAGTCTTTTTTTGATTTACTTGGAAATTCAATTAAATCGATGGTGAAATCTTTTTTCATAAGTCTGAATTTGTAAGTGCGATATTATCTTTTGTTATTGTTACCGTTTCAAATGTATTGATTAAATTCTTATCAAACTCTCGTTTCAATCTAATGTAATTTTCCGTAAATCCATACATTGTGCTTCCATCGCGCTTGCTTTCCCAGAGTACATTCGCAGTCTTTCCAAGCTGCTTTTCGTAGAACGCTTTCGTTTTTTCATCCGAAACCTTGTGAAGTAAATCGCTGCGTCTTTTTCGCTCTTTGAGAGCAACATTATGCTCTATTTCAAGCATTTTAGTACCGCTGCGCTCGGAATAAGTAAACACGTGTAGCTGCGAAAAGTCAAGATTTTGAATGAATTGAAGTCCTTTTTCAAAGAGTTCATCCGTTTCGCCACGAACGCCAACAATGGTATCCACACCAATAAACGCATCCGGTAAATACTGGCGGATAATTGAAACTTTTTCAGCAAAATCATCAGCCGAATAGCGACGTTTCATTATTTTCAGCACATCGTTGCTGCCGCTCTGAAGTGGAATGTGGAAGTGCGGCATAAATCGTTTGCTTTCTGAAACAAATTTCACGATTTCTTCTGTCAGTAAATTCGGCTCAACTGATGAAATTCGGAAACGCACCTCGGCATCTATTTCGTCTAATTCTCGTAATAAATCAAGGAAAGTTTCGCCGTTTCGTTTGCCAAACTCGCCCGTATTCACGCCGGTCAGTACTATTTCTTTCGCCCCTTTCGAGATAATCTCTTCCGCCATTTTTACCGTTTCGGCT
>CAZCIU010000127.1:0-3348 GCA_964498765.1 uncultured Paludibacter sp.
TTGCTCATGACGGTACACGTGGAGGGGCAAACAAGCGACTGCCTCCGAAATTACCCGTACACAGGAATAAACTGCCGCCGTTTGCATGGCGGTAGTTTCATTCACATATACACCGGAAGTAGAACCGCCCCAGAAAATGCTCCGCGAGGTGCTGAGGCTATCGTTGATTTTTGATTTTTTCTTTGAGAATAGTCCCATTTCAGCCTCCTCACTCGTTGCTGTAGTAATAGCCATCAGGGTGATTCAGATCGACAACCAGCATTCCACGTTTATCGTACACGCTCTCGTGATCCTCATGAATAATTGCCCTGTCAAGCGCCATAATCGTGGCAACCGCACCGTCGATTTTTTCAGTAGCTCGCTTTTTATCCGGTTTAATATTTCCGGCTTCATCTTGCATTACAACGATATTGTCAAAATTCCAACGCAAAACCTTGTTGCCGCCATGAGCAATACGTCCCGCAAGCACCAACCGCATTAGTTCTTCCATCGGTGGGGACATGGATTTATACCCTTGCCCGAAGTCCACGATGGTAAGCCCAGCGTCACGCAGGTTTTGAGTCAGCATCGTAGATAGTGATAGGTAATCCTCTGCTTTCGCTCGGGATTTTCCCCCACTTCACACCGTGCGTGAGAGTTTCCAACTCACACGGCGTTCCATCGAAAATATTTATTTAATGTTTAAATAGTCAACCTATTCGAGAAATTTTATTGATTTTCAGTCCTTTTTCGGTAAGATTAGAGGATAATTTCCCGTCTTTTCTCGGTACTTATTGAGTTTCCTCATTTGTTCCTTATCAAGACGTAAAATTTCAAGGTGCTTGTTAATTGTTTCTGCCTGTATAGCGTGTATAAGAATATGCACTGGCGGTAAAACCAAAACTAAATTCTCGTACTTGTCACTGCCGCCGTTTTGCCGTGGTTTTTTATGGTGGCAATGAATATCTTCAAGGCTTTCAAAAACTTTTCCCGTGACTGCACATTTTCCCCACTGCGCCGAATATAAGGAAATACGATTATCCATATATTCGGCACTTCTGCCGCAAAGTGGTTGTCGCATAAGTTTTAGCATAAGAGAAGTGTTTAACCTCAAATTGGCGTGCAATTCTTCTCTGCCGACCGCTGTATATTGGCAGATTTTCCTCCTTTTCAGCATAGGGTTTTTGTGTTTGCCAAAACCTACTGGATAAATTGGCTCTTTCGAGCCTTTTACGAAACGGAGCATTTTTGATTTTCCGTATCGTTCCTTTTCGGTATCGGTTAAGTTTCGTCCGCTTTTAACAAGTCTTTTTCCTCTTTGTGCTTTTAGTCTATTGGTAAAAACAGTCATTAACGCACGCATTAACTTCATAAAATCAAGGTTTGCGTTAGTTGCAATCCTATAATAATTTTGTATCCCCATTACCATAGAATTATAAAGTTTAACCTCGTCAAACTCGGTTTTATTTTTTGAGGGTTTTGCAATTTTCTTAGCCTGTTTCACCAATTTTTCTTTAGCATTTTTAAGGGCTTTATCGCATAAATGCGACATTACCACTTGTTTCTTACCTTTTCGGTGAACCTTGATTTTGAAACCAAGAAACTCCGAATATTTCCGCTTGACATTAACTATTCTCGTTTTCTCCTGTGAAACTTCTAACTTCAGCCTTTCGGACAGCCACTGCGTTATCGCAATTTTTGTCTTTTCAGCCGCCGTTTTCGTTTTACAAAATATACGAAAATCGTCTGCGTATCTTACAATA
Source organism: uncultured Paludibacter sp. (assembly GCA_964498765.1). Lineage (GTDB taxonomy): Bacteria > Bacteroidota > Bacteroidia > Bacteroidales > Paludibacteraceae > UPXZ01. The sequence goes on from CAZCIU010000127.1 coordinate 1,743, forward strand.
AACATTTCTTTTAGCGCCGTGCGTTTCATTATGCGGTAGCCGTCACTTTTTAGGATTGCTCCATTTGGTAACGTCCTACTTTTTACTTGTGCTATCGGGCTTTCTTGCCATTGACTTTCAACCCAGAAATCAAGTTCGTTCAGCACGATATTTGCGAGGAGCGGCGAAATTATTCCGCCTTGCGGCGTTCCTTTATTTGGAATAATTTGTTTGCCGTCGGGCATTTTTATCGGCGCTGTTAAAACTTTTTTAAGCACATAAATTAAATGTTTATCTCTGATACCCATTGCCCATATTTGCTTTATAAGTTTTGAATGGTTTACATTATCGAAAAAGCCTTTAATGTCAAATTCAATTACATAATGCAGCTTTGATAAATTAAGCAATTGATAGCTTCTTGCAATAGCTTGTTCCACGCTTCTTTGAGGGCGAAACCCATAAGAGTTTTCGCTGAATTTCGCCTCGCAAATCGGCTCTAAAACTTGTTTGATACATTGCTGTACAAGTCTGTCCCAAATGCACGGTATTCCGAGCGGTCGGGTAGAACCGTTGGGCTTTGGAATGTCTTTGCGTCTTACCGCTTTTGGGCGGTAACCGTGAGGACTTCCCACTATGATATAACGTACTTTTTCAACCACTTTTTCGGGAGAAAGTTTCCCGATATTTGCAATTGTCAATTTGTCTGTACCCGCCGTATTACTTCCTGTATTTGTCTTGATATTTCTGTATGCAAGCAGAATATTTTCTCTTTTTAGGATTGTGTCCATTAAATTAGTGAAAAGCTCACCAGACTTACTCTTTGCATACAAATCATCAAAAACGCTTTGCAGACCATAATATTCAGCGTGGCGCAAATCGTCAACACACAGCGACTTTTGCTTTTTCTCGTTAGGCATAAGGCATCACCCCCTTTTTGGAAAGTGTTCCTTTTTGTCTTACTCGAAATCCTTATTGTGACTACATAACATTTATAAAATATTTGCGACTAAAGCCCATTCCTCCATTTCTATTACAGAAACTTCAAAGGTTCGAGCTTAGCTTTTCAGCATAAATTCAGCGGCTTATTGTTCTTCGTCCGCTTATCGGCAAATGAGCCAACTTTATACCTTTCCTTGTTCCGATAACTCTATCTGTACATATATCCTTAGGTTTCTGCTCTAAGCCTGTCAACTTGAACACGCCTGTAACGTGTTACGGTGTTTCAGAGGGGAGATTTTTACTCCACCGCATTGACTGTGAATTAACACATTTGTACATTTCTGCACAATCCGATTATAGACCCGTACATTCGCAGATTCGTCAGTCCAGTTATTAGGACATTCTAACCATAGATATTTTATAGACCCCCGATGTGTCATTTGCACCCGATACCTCTACCGAGCTTTCGTCAATTGCTTTTTTTTTTTTTCATTGTTACGGCAAACTTCCATCGACTTCACCGAGCTTTTGACGGTCAGCATTTCCGCTTACACCGCCAATCGGAGTATTAGGGAGAGCGTTTCAGGACGTTACTCCGTCATTCCACTCTTCAAGTTATCAGTTCGCTTAACTATCTTTTTTCCAACTGTTAAGCGCACAACATTTTCAGTTGTGAACAAGTCGCACC
>CAZCIU010000128.1:0-3330 GCA_964498765.1 uncultured Paludibacter sp.
GTTTGAAAATGAAAGGCCTGAACTGTTAATGAGCTTTGAGGGTTGAACTCAATGCCATAATTCACATTCACTGAAAAATCGTATAAATCTTCTTTGCTGTCGGTTAAAGTCGAATAATTTGGTTCCTTGTATCCATAAGTATACGAGTTATTAGTGTAGTTAGCCCCCAAGCTCGTTTCCAAAAACTGATTCTTATTCAAATGAAAATAACCGTATAGCTCCATGTCTGTTTTCCATCCGGACTGGTCTGCACTTTTAAAAATCATTTTATATACCCAAAAACCTATTCAGAAAAGATTTTAGTTTTTCTATTACTGTTATTTTCTTTTCTGCATACTGATTATTAGGAGCAAATGGATCAAGCGGTGGTAATAGTTTTGTTATTGCCGTGCCTGTTTCGGAAACAAAGCCATCTCGGAAAGCATTTTTTATAAAAGTTTGTGTTTCTGTTTCATTCAAATCTTCTTCAGCAATAATACGATTTAGTTCCTCCAGCTTCTTTTCATCCACATATTTTCGCCAATCATCGTGTACATCTGTTGCAGGTGTAAGTGAATCAATGAATTGCTTTATCAAGTCCTTCTTGTTTCGAAGTTCCATGCTTGAATCTATCGCTTTGTTTATTGACACCACAAGCTCCTTATCCTTTAAATGACTATCGTGATATTTCCGTATAAGTTCCAGAATGTAATCAATATTAATTTCAACCTGTCTTATTAGTTCCATTTCAAACACAATATCATCATTTACATTTTCACTATCAACCTTATGTCTATTACGAAATTCATTATAAAGATCAATATAAACACTGTGATAATCCTGCACATCACGTTCGCTCAAAATTCCACCCGTAGCAAACTCATCAAATGAAGAAAGGATATTACGCAATTTCAATATTCCACCATACAGTTTGATAAACTCCTTTTGTGCTTTTTCACCAACAATTGGCTCATTAATAGGGTATTTTTGCAAAAGTTCGGCAATCAATTCTTCATAACCACGTACTGTATTCCCCTTTTGGTCCTCGTAACCATAATAATAATCATTATACGATTTGAGCAATACAACACCTCCTTCTTCTTTATCACCAAAAAGAGCTATACTTTCATTGGTAGCCTGAACCAAATCGCGGAAACAAACAATATTTCCAAATGTTTTTACCGAATTGAGAATACGATTTGTGCGACTAAATGCTTGTAACAATCCATGCAACCGTAGATTTTTATCAACCCAAAGCGTATTTAACGTAGTTGCATCAAAGCCCGTTAGAAACATGTTTACCACAATAAGTAAATCTATCTCACGATTCTTGACCCGTTGCGATAAATCTTTATAATAATTCTGAAACTCGCTTCCTGTGTTATAGCTCATTCCAAACATTTCATTGTAATCTAATATGGCTGATTCCAGAAAATCGCGACTACTCTGATCCAGCCGGGCTGTATCATCAAGGTTATCATCGGGCAGTGCACCATCAGGCACTTCCTCATTCGGTGCATAAGAGAAGATAGTTGCAATTTTCAATCGCTGTGCTTCAGGTAAGTCCTTCTGTTGACGCTGGAATTCCTTGTAATACATTTTACACACATCAATTGAGGCTGTGGCAAATATGGAATTAAATCCGGCCAAACGTCTTTCTTTCAACTGATAAAAAGAGTTACGCTTCGTTTTTTGGTCAAAATGTTCAAGAATATATTTCACAATATTGCTTATGCGCTGTGGTGCAGCTAATGCCCGTTCGCGGTCAATATTCCATACTTTCTCATCCTGAATATTTTCCTGTTCGCGCATAGTACTAACGTAATCAATGCGAAATGGCAACACATTTTTATCAGTAATGGCATCTACTATGGTGTAAGTATGCAACTTGTCACCAAAGGCCTGTGTCGTCGTTTTTAAATTGGGATTGCCACCCGAAGGTGAATTAACAACAGAAATAGGTGTTCCCGTGAAGCCAAAAATATTATATTTTTTAAACTTCTTGGTAATCATCGTATGCATTTCTCCAAATTGCGAACGATGGCATTCATCGAAAATAATAACAAAACGACCCGTATAAGCCGCATGAGTGGCATTTTTCTTAATGAAAACAGCCAGTTTCTGAATAGTAGTAATAATAATCTTCGCATTGGGGTCTTCAAACTGTTTTTTCAGAACAGCCGTATTCGTGTTACTGTTCGCCGCCCCTTTCTGAAACTTATCATATTCCTTCATGGTTTGGTAATCGAGGTCCTTTCTGTCAACCACAAAAAGTACCTTATCAATGAAAGGTAACCGACACGCAAGTTGTGCTGTTTTGAATGAAGTCAACGTCTTACCACTACCTGTAGTATGCCAAATATAGCCACCTCCCTCTATTTTGCCATAAGTCTTGTAATTGTTTGACTGATTAATGCGTCCTAAAATTTTCTCTGTTGCTACTATTTGATAAGGTCGCATAGCCAAAAGCAATTTATCAGAAGTAAAGACACAATACTTTGTTAACAAGTTGAGCAACGAATGTTTAGCAAAAAATGTTTTAGCAAAGCCCTGTAAATCCGTAATCGGGCGATTTTGAGCATCAGCCCACCAAGAAGTGAATTCGTAAGAGTTACTTGTTTTCTTTTGAGAAGAAGACTTTCTGTTCCTGCCGAAGTTTTCCTTTATGTGTTGATTGCGAGTCGTATTGCTATAATACTTTGTGTACGTACCATTAGAAATGACAAAGATTTGCACATATTCAAACAACCCGCAACCTGCCCAGAATGATTCGCGCTGATACCGCCCAATTTGATCGAATGCTTCTTTGATGTTCACCCCACGGCGTTTGAGCTCAATGTGTACTAGTGGCAAGCCGTTTACCAGTACCGTCACATCGTAGCGATTTGTTCGTTGTCCCGCTTCCGTTTCATACTGATTTAAGACCTGTACAAAGTTGTTATGAATATTTTGTTTATCAATAAGATAAATATTTTTCGTTTCACCGTTATCACGCATTAAGTTTTTAATATAATCCTCCTGCATGGTGTGAGTTTTCTCCTCAATTCCCTCATTGGCATTAGCCAAATATTGCGTAAAAAATCGCTTCCACTCATTGTTCGTAAATTGATAGTCATTCAATTTCTCCAACTGAACACGCAGATTCGATATTAAATCTTGTTCCGACTTTATGAGCAAATACTCATAACCCTGAGCTTGTAAAATGTCTATAAACGTTTTTTCAAGTTCCGACTCACTTTGGTAAGCGGTGCTACGTTTGTAATCCTCTTGATATTCGGCTACAACCGTCGATTCCGGATTTTCGGCTATTAAATCATATTGTTTCATTTTATCTTATTTATTTTCGATAAA
>CAZCIU010000129.1:0-3167 GCA_964498765.1 uncultured Paludibacter sp.
TTCATAAGCAAAATCAGACCAAGTTGGAAGACGAAAACTTCCAACTTGGTTTTTTGTCGCCTACATGTTGCAAACTCCCATCCGAAAACCAATAGTTTGCAACATCAAGCACCGATGGGACAAACTCCGCCACAAATTCAGCGAGTATGTCCCATTTTCCAGAAAATGGGACATACGGCACTTGAAACTGCTTGCGTTTGTCCCCGAATACAAAAAAGGGGACAAACGCAAGCCCAAATCGAAAAAGTTTGTCCCATTCCACATAAATGACCATCATGTCGTGTATAATAGAAGTAGACTATTTGAGAGGAGCAACACATTTGGAATATCCTTTACTACCGAAGAAAATGCCGGAACGCATTCAAAGCGTTTGGCGAAAAAGCAACATCATTACGACTGCTATCCTTGCTATCATCGGAATTGCTGGCACCATTTTATTATATTTATTCGAGCTACTCTCAGGCATCTGGCTTTGGGTTGTGGGCATCGCTTTTGCGCTCATTATTCTATTTTTCATAACACGCCTGCTTTTAATCCCGTACCGCTATCATTTTTACCGTTACGAAATTACAGCTGAAGACTTAGCTTTCCAAAAAGGATTTATTTTTCGGTCCATTACGTATGTACCGATCAGCCGCATTCAACACGTGGAAACCGAGCAAGGACCATTATTACGTCGCGAAAACTTAATGGAAATCGTGATTCATACCGCTGCGTCTGCACACCGAATCGCCGGGTTAGATTTGGAAGAAGCCATGGAACTACGTAACCAAATCATCGAACTCGTGAAGGCGGTGAGGGAAGATGTCTGAACGACAAAAATTCCATCCCCTCGCGATTCTCATTCATGCGTTTCACTCAATCAGAGGTTGGTTCTTTTTAATCATTATCTTTTTTCTTAACGGTGGACATGAAACAACACTCGGAATCATTGGTTTTATCACGTTTTTGCTACTAAACGTCATCGTAGCTACAGTCAAATATTTTTCCCAAACGTATCAAATCACACCGCAAAAGATTATTATATACAGCGGGATTTTCAAAAAACGAGAAACCGACATTCCGTACGATCGGATTCAAACCGTTAAACAGCGCCAATGGTTTTTCTTTCGTCCGTTTAATCTCGTTCAAATCTTAATTGAAACAGCAGGAGGCAGTGGCGCAGAAGCTGAAGGATCGATGCCCGCTGTACATGAAAGCCAGCTGCAGCTGATTGAAAATTATCGCCAACGAAAAGACGAAACGATAGAGGTAGAAACGACCGAACCAACGACCGGTTATGATTATGAAGTCACGAACGGTCAAATCTTTATCTATGGTCTCACCGACTTGAGCATTATTGCGACCTTATTCGCCGTTATTGCTTTTGCCGCGGAGTATATTCCCGAACGTTGGGTTGATTCACTTTCCAGCACAGCAGAAATGTATGTCCGAGCAGGTTGGCTCGTCATAACTGCTGTTGTCATGCTGGTACTGATACTAATCGCCATCGTTTCCTTGGTAAAAACGTTCATCCAATACTTTCACTTCCGTGTCAATCGCAATGGAAGTACACTGACGATTGAAAGTGGACTCTTCGAACGGAAAGTCCAAAAAATTCCGATTGATAAAATTCAAGGCATTAAAATTCGCCAACAAATTGTGCGCAAATGGTTCAAACTGTCATCCGTAGAAATTTTCTTAGCAGGTGGACAAGAAGCAACGGGAGAAGGTGCGAATATGCACCGGTTTTATTTGTTACCAATTATTCGTGATGATAAACTGTACGAAATTCTGCAGCTGATTTTACCCGAATGGAATTTTCAAAAACCTGCAATTACGTACACATCGCGCAGCAATCCTTGGTATTTTTTCCGCTGGAATGCACTTTTGCTTATAGTGGCAGCCGGACTTATTTATTATCAATATTGGGCGGTGCTTGCCGGGTTACTGATTTTCCAACTTATTTGGTTCCTGACCGCCTGGCTGGATACGCGCTATCAAGGCTATGCCATCCAAACTGAAAACCGCATCTGCTTCCAGACATTTGAACTTTTTACCAAAGTCCAAACATTCATTGAGCGACCGAAAATCCAGTCGCTTACCGAGCGGACAAGTAGATGGTTGTATCCGAAAAACATAGCCCACCTGACTGTCTTTTTGAAAACCGGACAAGAAACGGGCGCTGTCGCATTGAAATTTATCCAACGCACGGATAAAGATAAAATCCTAGCCTTTTATCAGCAAAAGTCACCAGATTTGTTATCATTTGTTACCAAATAATAAACAAAAAATCGAGCAGACCACTTATCAAAGTGGCAATGCTCGATTTTTTTTCGTGAGATTAGCAATAACCTTAATATCTTCATCCTCTATAAAATAATCAACGTATACAATCGGCTGCTCTAAGTCAAAAAATAAACTTTGCGTCGTAACTAAAATATCGAAATCATAATTTTTCAATAACTCTTCGGAAAAAATAATATCCGAGTAAACTTCAAACGTAATAGAGCGGTTCAAATGTTGCTCAATATGTTGCGCAATCATGCGCGCGTGATTCAAATGGAGATGACTATACACTAAAATTTTACAATCGTGATACGCCTTATATAAGGAAGGAATTAAATCACGCCAATTAGAAAGGAAGATAAACACCAAATATTCTAAGTCTACGTCATTCAACATGATAAAACGGCTCGTCGTTAATTCGATAATTTTATCTTTTACATTTGCATAAAAAGCAGGGAACTCATTGGAAATGAGCTCATTGTAAAATGTTCGTTGTTTATCAAATAAAACAAACTTTTTCTTCGTTTTATGATTCGGGAACACGGTATTAAAATCCATCACTCGGTTTAACAACATCGCTAAATAGTAATGATCTTCCTTCGGCAGCGAAAACACATCTTCTATTTGGAGAATCATTTGATGTACTTTATCTACACGCTCTCGTAGCGTTTCATCTTCTTCTAGCTGAATACTGTTATAAGGAATAGAAAAATAAATTTCCCAATCATTGAATTCATGGAAATAGCTTTCCAATGTATCAACTGAAATATCATGCTTCGCACGTACGGGTTCCAAAACTTCTAAGAATAGTTCGGACCGTATTTTTTTACTTTGTTCATCAGCTTCGGTCAAATCCGGTAGTTGATACCCCTGCATCCCGCGCGTCACATTGACAGCGA
>CAZCIU010000130.1:0-3149 GCA_964498765.1 uncultured Paludibacter sp.
GACAAAATCAATCGCCGTCCACTTGCCTTCGTGAGGAAAGTTCCACAAGCCCTGTTGCAAAGTAATCTTCAAAATACAAGTATTCGGATCCTCATCGTTATTTGCCTCTTGGTACCATTCGGCAAACACCTGCCGTAAACGATCCGCAATTTCGGCATTTTGTGGATCTTTCGTCCAGCCCAAGTTTTCTCCGTAACCGGTGGCAGTAAAACTTTCCACAACATAACACAACGCCACATTGGGATTGGCTGCGAGTTGTTGCATTTTTTTGGTGGTGGCCCATCTTGATAATAGGCATCCACAAAGCGCGTGTCTGGCATTGGCTGCCCGCTCTCTGAGGTTTCCAAAGCAATCGTAGCAATTCCAATCAAATTATCCTTATTGCCAAACTTTTCTTGTAGTTCAGTTAGTGCCTGCTGAAAATCATTCATTTACATAGCCCTCATTTTTTGATTTACCCCCAAGGTGAGAAAACGAATTCACACCTACTTATTAGTTTAGCAAATGACGGCGTAAATCCGAAATAATGTCCTGAATGGAGCCCTCATAGTTATTAAACCTATTGCCAACATCCCTAGCCAGTTGAATCAGCATAAATGATACAATATAATAAATAACAACAAAAAATATTGATAATTTCTGTAATCATCCTACAAAGAAAGCCGTTGATTCTTTTGAAAAAAACCTTAACCTTACTTATTGGCCTCGCCTTTTTGTCCGCATGTGGCAGTAGCACCAACAATTCCAGCTCCGAGACTTCCGCATCTGCATCTAACACAGCGACTACCTCCACCACTGTCGCCCAGTCAGAAAGTCAAACTAGTACGAGCCAAACTGAAGCCCAAACAACCAGTAGCACCTCTCCAGAAACTAGCGCCAACACTGAACAGGAAACTAGCAGCACAGATGTAGCAGTCACCAGCCAGTCTAGCTCACAGCCGGCCGTAACCACTGAAAGCAGCGGGGCAGATCCCGATACCACCACAGCGACAGAAGCCGAAAGTAGCAGTTACTACGACCAAATCAAAAACGCGTGGCAAACCCAGATGGACTACATCGAATCCATCGAGGATGAAGACGTCAAACAATCTGTCCAAACCCCTTTTGCCGCCGCCAACTCAGAAGCTTCCCTGTTAGAAATCCAAAATCCCGATGACGTTGCGGAAATTCAAGCCGCTTTGAAGAAAGTCGTGATGGGGAGTAAGTAAATGGAAAGTCGATAAATACGAAAGCAGGCTGTCATCCTTGGAAAATTAAGGATGCAGCCTGTTTTTTATTATATAACTCAAGGGTCACGTTACCACTGTTCGTCCAACAGCCACGACACCAAATTTCGATGACGAATACCATCCACATCACTGGTAAACAAGTCCAAAGTTAAAAGGATTTTCTCATAGTTGTCTTGAATTTCCTTGAAAGGACGCAATTCCCGGGTACGGGTTTCCGGTGAAGCCAATAAATAACTAACTTGCACATATTTACGATCAATACCTGACGCTTCTTTACGCTCAGCAATAAAATCCACCTCATATTGATTCGTCTTACCTACCGAAACGGTGTAGCCTCGTGCCATCAGTTCCAACAATACGATATTCTCCAAAATCAATTCAATGTCTTCTTCGTTACGTCCGATAACAGCCTGGCGCAATCCATGATCCACAACGTAATATTTTTCTTGAGTGGCTAAAAATTTCTTACCTTGAATATCATAGCGTCGGACCGGTATAATCCCATAAGCTGCTTCCGCAAAACTTAAATAATTCAAAACGGTGGTAGGAGAAACCTTCAAACCTTCATTTTTCAAATACTTTACTACTGAATTGGCTGAAAAACTCCGTCCCACGTTCCCCAACACATAGTTTAATAACCGTCGCAACAACTCAGGGTCGCGAATATTTTCCCGCTCGATAATGTCCTTCAAAATAATCGAATTGTAGACATCCGCCAAATAATTGACCCGATCACGATACTGCATGTTTTGAAAAACAAGAAAGGGCATGCCACCTTCTAGCAAGTATCCCTGAAATAACTCTTGATCGCCACGCATATCCCCAACACTCCGTCTTCCCTGCACATATTCCGAAAACTTAAAAGGATAGATGTCAAATTGGATATAACGCCCCCCCAATAAAGTCGCCAGTTCCCCAGATAACATTTTGGCATTAGAGCCGGTCAGGTAAATATCCACTTGATTGCCAAAAGTCGCCCGCAGTGAATTAATCACCTTTTCAAATTGTTGGACCTCCTGAATCTCATCTAAAAAAAGATAGGCCTTGCCTTTGATTTGGCGAATTTGCTCTTCAAGATAGGTATTTAAGGCATGGTATTCCAAATAAGGTTCAAAAATTAATTCTTCAAAATTCATAGTAATTAGCTGTTCTTTTTTGACGCCTCTTGCTAGCAGATGCTCTTGAATCATCGTTAACATCATGGATTTACCGGATCGTCGTACGCCAGTCATGACTTTGATCTGTTCGGTATCGATAAAGGGAATAATCTCTTCCAAATAGTTTTTACGAATAATCATCGCTCTCACCTCTCTTTCCATTATACTGGAAAAAAAGACATATTTCGACTTTAATTTCCAGTATGCTGGAAACTTATAGATATTTTTCTGATTTCATTCAGTACAATGAGAATTGAGTTTTTAAGGATTCAATAGATAAAATTAACCGAAATAACTAAACTTCTAGCGGAGATTCTGGTTAAATCTATCAAAAACAAGCGAAATCATCGTCAAATTGTACCTGCCTAATAAATACCATAGTACCTACACACCAAATAGCCTAAGCCCTATAATGGGCAATTACGGGAGATTTCCAGATGGCTAGCCGTATTTTCATTTATCCCTGATGTGTGACGGTTTTGGCGACAAAATCAATCGCCGTCCACTTGCCTTCGTGAGGAAAGTTCCACAAGCCCTGTTGCAAAGTAATCTTCAAAATACAAGTATTCGGATCCTCATCGTTATTTGCCTCTTGGTACCATTCGGCAAACACCTGCCGTAAACGATCCGCAATTTCGGCATTTTGTGGATCTTTCGTCCAGCCCAAGTTTTCTCCGTAACCGGTGGCAGTAAAACTTTCCACAACATAACACAACGCCACATTGGGATTGGCTGCGAGTTGTTGCATTTTTTTGGTGGTGGC
>CAZCIU010000131.1:0-3067 GCA_964498765.1 uncultured Paludibacter sp.
CCGAAATATGAAATAAAAAACGGTGTGACTTATGTGAAAACTCGCAAAGGAATGGTTGCACTGAAGATTTTTGGGGAGCACAACTTACAAAATTTAGAAGCGGCTCGCTTGGCTTGTAAGCAAGTTGGAATAATGGACGATAAATTTTACGAAGCTATTGCCGATTTTCCTGGAGCTTCCAATCGGATGCAGAAAATCGTAGATAAGCCTGACAGAGTAGCTTTCAAAGATTTTGCGCATTCACCTTCTAAGTTGAAAGCAACTGTAAAAGCCGCACGTACGCAATATCCCGACAGGAAGTTGATAGCTTGTATGGAATTACATACTTTCAGCAGTTTGACCGAAGAGTTTTTGCCGCAATATGCTGATAGTATGAAAGATGCTGATGTTGCATTCGTGTATTACAGCCCTGAAGTGATTAAGCATAAACGTTTGAAGGAAATTAAACCGGAAGATGTGAAAGCAGCTTTTGGTGGGGATAATCTTACCGTTTTTACTAATTCAGAAGAATTGCAAGCCAAACTTCGGGAGTTTAATTATGAGAATTCGGCACTTTTGCTGATGACTTCGGGTAAATTTTCAGGAGTAAATTTGATAGAATTTGCCGATGAACTTTTGAAATAAATGAAGAAGTAAAAAAAGTTTGTAAAGTTGAAAGCTTTAACTCAATAACTTATTAACCAATAACTACATAACCAATAACCAAAACCATTTCCACCAAGATTTATGGAGAAACAATTGCTTTTAGACCACAGATATATGCGAATGGCGCGAATTTGGGCTGAAAACTCATACTGCCAACGCCGGAAAGTGGGTGCATTATTAGTGAAGAATAAAATGATTATTTCTGATGGATATAACGGCACGCCATCGGGTTTTGAGAATAATTGCGAGGACGAAAATAATGTTTCGAAACCATACGTGCTTCATGCTGAGGCGAATGCGATTTCGAAAGTTGCTCGCTCACACAATAGCAGCGACAATGCTACGCTATACGTAACTGCTTCGCCTTGTTTAGAATGCTCAAAACTGATTATTCAAGCCGGAATAAAACGCTTGGTTTACGGTGAAAAATATCGAATTATGGATGGCGTGGAATTATTGGAACGTGCCGGAATTCAGGTGGATTTTTTGGATGATACGGCTGAAAAATAACGTTTAAATTTGCATTATTGAACGGTTTTTCGTTCAAAAAATTTAGTGAAACAATTGAAAGGCTTGAAGACCGAAGACCGAAGCACAACGAAAATACAATTTCAAGCAATCTGTGTTCTGTCAGCGAAGCGGTCTTTTAGTCTTGTTTCTTGATAGATTATTAGACTTTTAAGGAATTTACAAGTATAAAAAAAGAATGACAAAAAGAAATATTTGGATAATTGTAATTATCGTTTTATCAGGTATTGCGGGTTTATTGGTCGGCAATACGCTTGCAAAAAGACAAAATAAAGGGCAGCGAATTCAGGATTTGGCAAAGATTTTTTCGATGCGCGGCTCCAATAATAAAGTGAGCGAACTGCTGTCGTTGATTGACGGACAATACGTGGATGAAGTGCCTGTGGATAGCTTGACAGATGAAGTTATGGCACAAATTGTAGCTAAACTTGATCCGCATTCGGTTTACATTCCGGCTAAAGATATGGAAGCCGTAAACAGTGAATTGGAAGGTAGTTTTAGCGGGATTGGAGTGCAATTTAACATTCAAAACGACACCATAATGATTGTGTCGGTAATTAGTGGTGGACCTTCTGAGAAAGTTGGAATTATGGCTGGCGACAGAATTATTCAGGTAAATGATACGGCATTTGTGGGAAAAGATGTGGTTTCCAATGAAAAAGTGATGCGAAAACTGCGTGGTCCGAAAAATACAGAAGTAAAATTGGGCATCAAACGGCAAGGAACCAAAGAAATGCTAAGCTACAAAATTACTCGCGGCGATATTCCGGTGAATTCTGTGACTGTGGCATATATTATTGAACCGGGCGTTGGATTTATTGGCTTAAATAGCAATTTTGGAAATAATACTTACGAAGAATTTTTGCACTCTATTGCAGAATTGCGAGCTAAAGGTGCAAAAAAATACATTATCGACTTGCGTGAAAACAGCGGTGGATTGATGGATGTTGCCATTCGGATGATCAATGAATTTTTGCCGAGAGGTGAAATGATTGTTTATTCCGAAGGGAAAGCTTATCCTCGAGCTGACGCACGTGCCGATGGTTCCGGAACTTGCATTAATAATCCATTGGTGGTGCTGATTGATGAATTTAGTGCTTCTGCCAGCGAAATTTTTGCCGGAGCAATTCAGGATAATGACCGCGGTACAATCGTCGGACGTCGCTCATTTGGTAAAGGCTTGGTTCAGTCGCAAATTCCATTCTCTGATGGCTCAGCAGTGCGATTAACTGTGGCAAGATATTATACACCATCGGGACGAAGCATCCAGAAACCTTACGAGTTTGGCAAAGGTGAAGATTATGAAATGGACTTGGTGAAGCGTTTTGAGCATGGCGAATTTTACAGTAAAGATAGTGTGCACATGACCGATACTTTGAAATACAAAACCGCAAAAGGGCGAATAGTATATGGTGGCGGCGGAATTATGCCGGATATTTTTGTGCCGAGAGACACATCTCAGTATTCACCGTATCTTACCAAAGTCGTAAATTACGGCTACACGTATCAATATGCTTTCCAATACACCGACCGCAACCGCGACAAGCTGAAACAGTACAAAACCTGGCAGGAAATGGACAAATACCTGAGTTCGCAGAATCTCTTGAACGAATTTATTGCTTTTGCCTCTGAAAAGGGTGTACCAGCTAATCAACGAGAAATCAACATTTCTAAAAATCTGATTCAAAACCAGATAAAATCGTATGTTGTCCGTAACATTCTGGGTGAAAACAATTTCTTCCCTCTTCTAAATACAACCGACGAAACAGTAAAAAGAGCGTTGGAGGAATTGAGGAAAGAGAAGTAGATTGAAGAATTCGTAAAATAAGCAGCCCTATTTATCACGGATAAATAGGGCTGTTTCGTATAAACTTTATTTTTCAAAACAATAAAA
>CAZCIU010000132.1:0-3040 GCA_964498765.1 uncultured Paludibacter sp.
AAATAATTTAACCCGTTATCAAAAAAAAACAAATACAATTAATAAAATCAAATATCTCAAAGAAATGAAACGAGACACAAAAATTTTTGACATTATCAGACGTGAAAAAGAGCGTCAGACAAAAGGCATTGAACTGATTGCATCTGAAAACTTTGTAAGTGAGCAAGTTATGGAAGCTATGGGTTCCGTTTTAACCAATAAATACGCCGAAGGTTATCCGGGCAGACGCTACTACGGCGGCTGCGAAGTGGTGGACGAAAGCGAGCAGCTTGCCATCGACCGCATCAAGGAAATTTACGGTGCGGAATGGGCTAACGTGCAGCCACACTCGGGTGCACAAGCTAATATGGCGGTGTTTTTGGCTTGCCTGCAACCGGGCGATAAATTCCTTGGTTTGAACCTGGCGCACGGTGGACACCTTTCTCACGGTTCGCCTGTAAACAGCTCGGGTATTTTGTATAAAGCCCTGGAATACAACGTAAAAGAAGATAGCGGACTGGTGGATTACGACCAAATGGAAGAAGTGGCTCGCAACAAACGCCCGAAATTAATCATCGGCGGCGGTTCGGCTTATTCCCGCGAATGGGAATACAAACGGATGCGTGCCATCGCGGATGAAATTGGTGCCATTTTTATGGTGGATATGGCTCATCCTGCGGGAATGATTGCTGCCGGATTGCTCGATAATCCTGTGAAATACGCCCACATCGTAACTTCTACCACGCACAAAACGCTTCGCGGTCCACGCGGTGGTATTATTTTGATGGGAAAAGATTTTCCAAATCCTTGGGGAAAAACTACACCGAAAGGCGAAGTACGAATGATGTCATCACTATTGGACAGTGCCGTTTTCCCGGGCGTGCAAGGCGGTCCGCTGGAACATGTGATAGCTGCAAAAGCCGTTTCTTTCGGCGAATGTCTGCAACCGGAATACAAAGAATATCAGCAACAAGTGAAGAAAAATGCGGCTGCATTGGCTGCTGCACTGGTAAAACGTGGTTTCAAAATCATTTCCGGCGGAACGGATAATCACTTGATGCTCGTAGATTTACGCTCAAAATATCCTGATTTGACAGGAAAAGTTGCCGAGCGGGTTTTGGGCGAAGCCGACATCACAGTAAACAAAAATATGGTTCCGTTTGACAGTCGCTCTGCCTTCCAAACTTCGGGAATTCGCTTGGGTACGCCTGCTATCACCACACGCGGCGCCAAAGAACCGCTGATGGACGAAATTGCAGAAATGATTGAAACCGTACTTTCTAACGTAGAAAATGCCGAAGTTATTCAATCGGTAAAAGAACGGGTGAATGAAACAATGAACAAGTTTTCGTTGTTTGCATATTAAGCCCCACCATACCTCCCCGAAGGGGAGGCTTACAACTCTCTTATGACAAAAAAAAATAGTATAAATTCAAGCCTTGAAAGCCCCTCCTTTGGAGGGGTTGGGGAGGCTGTTTTCACACTTTCTGAACATACGGACACAACAACGTTTTACGGAGTAAATAACAGCAATATTCTGTTGCTGAAAAATTTATTTCCGAATATTCGGATTGTGGCACGCGGGCACGTGATAAAAATTGATGGCAGCGATGCCGAAATCGAGACTTTCAAGCAAGCGCTTGGTCGATTGGAACTTTTTGCTCTGAATAACAACGCTTTATCGCACGAGAACATTATCGAAATTGTGAAAGGCAATCAACCGACGGAAGTTACTTTTGACAATTTGATTTTGCACGGCGTAAACGGAAAATCAATAATGGTACGCACCAAAAACCAGCAAAAATTGGTAAAGGATTTCGAAACTAACGACCTGCTTTTTGCCATTGGTCCGGCTGGTTCGGGAAAGACATACACGGCAATTGCATTGGCGGTGAAAGCTCTGAAAAACAGAGAGAAAAAGAAGATTATTTTGAGCCGCCCGGCTGTGGAAGCAGGCGAAAAGCTAGGCTTTCTGCCCGGCGATATGAAGGAAAAAATTGATCCGTATCTGCAACCGCTTTATGATGCTTTGCAAGATATGCTGCCTGCCGCCAAGTTGAAAGATTATTTGGAAAACGGCACAATTCAGATTGCACCGCTGGCATTTATGCGCGGTCGTACGTTGAGTGATGCGGTGGTTATTTTGGACGAAGCACAGAATTCCACCACGGCTCAAATCAAAATGTTCCTTACACGTATGGGTCTGAACACCAAAATGATAGTAACCGGTGACGTTACGCAGATTGACCTTCCTTTGCAACAGAAATCAGGTTTGATTGATGCTCTGGAAGTGCTGAAAAACGTAAAAGGTATTTCCAAAATTGAATTTGATAAAGGAGATATTGTCCGCCACAAACTGGTGCAACGGATTGTGGAGGCGTATGAGAAGAGGAAAAATTTATGAATGTGCCAATAATTCAATGTGTCAATATGACAATATCTTAATATGTCTATTTACATTGGCTTTGAGGTTTATGATTGAGTGAATAATTAAATAAATTATGGAAAAACACTTTACAGGAAATCCTATCGTTGATTTGACATTTAGTTTTGCTTTAAAAATCATTGAATATACTGAATTACTGGAAGAAAAACGAAAATTTGTTGTTTCAAATCAACTGCTGAAAAGTGGCACTTCGATAGGGGCAAATGCTCGTGAGGCACAAAACTGTGAAAGTAAAGCTGACTTTATCCACAAATTCAAAATTGCAGCAAAGGAAGCTGATGAGACAGAATACTGGTTATTACTGTGCAAGTTTTCAAAGGATTATCCATTTAACGAACAACTGCTTGAAGAAATTAAAGAAATCCAACGCATCATTAACAGCGTAATTAATACAAGTAAAAACAAATAAGTTCAAACAAGCAATCAGCATATTATTCACATTAGGCATATTGGAACATTGACATATTGACTAATTATTCACATTAAAAGATATATGAACGCACTGACAAAAACCGACTTCCATTTCGATGGACAAACCAACGTGTACAAAGGCAAAGTACGCGATGTATATACTGTAAAAAATGATTTATTGGTGATGGTTGCCACGGACCGCAT
>CAZCIU010000133.1:0-2895 GCA_964498765.1 uncultured Paludibacter sp.
GCTTTCAAGGAATGTGGAATGTTTGCGGGCATAATGATAGACTGTCCTTTGCTCAAATAAAAGGATTTTCCATTGATGGTTATTTCTGCTTCACCGTCCAAAATTTGGACAATCGCATCATAAGAAGTTTTATGCTCCGAAAGACCTTGTTCTTTATCAAACGAGAAAAGCGTTAGATTTCCTGCTTTACTTTTTGTAAGCTGTTTGCTAATTACACCGCCATCTGTGTATTCAATCGCCTCTTCTAAAGAGAATACGGTTTCTTTTTCAAATGCTGCCATACCTTTTCATTTTTAAAACTTGTTAGTTAGTGTTCACTCGCAAAAGTATAAATATTTTCAGAGAGAACAATACCTTTCTCTGAAAAATCACTGATTTACTTTCTTCTTTTTATCCATTTGTACATCTCAAACCACAAAACTGAAGTTGCTGCGATTAAAAATGTCATTCCTAATTCTGGGATGTTCAATCCGGTTACGTGAAAGAAACCGGCAAATATCGGTATGTACAATATGGCGAAAAGTAATATCAATGTTGTTCCGATGATCACTGGAAACAAACGGTTTTTGTATTTGAAACTCTCAAACATACTGTAAACGAATGAGCGATTGACCAGGCTCAAAAACACATTGGCAAAAATCAAGGTAGTAAAAACCATTGCTCTTGTAGTTTCTTCGTTACTTCCTTTTTGAACGGAAAATTGATAGGCAAACAATACACCTGCTGTAATGATCAAACCTTGAATAATGCTGATGCTTAATTCTTTCCAATTCAAGAAAGTTTCGGTCATTTTCCGTGGTTTTCGTTGCATCGTGTCTTTTTCCATCGGTTCATTTTCATAGACAATGGAACAGGTGGGTCCCATAATCAACTCCAGAAAAATAACATGTACCGGCGTAAAAATATGCGGATAAATCCAACCCAAAAACAAAGGCAGCGAAACGGTCAGAATAATAGGAATATGAATGGAGATAATATACTGAACGGCTTTTTTGATATTGGCATAAATTCGTCTCCCTGCTGCAATTCCTGTGATGAGTTTGTCCAAATCATCATTGGTAATCACTAATGAAGCTGCTGCTTTGGCTATTTCCGTGCCTTTGCTTCCCATTGCAACACCAATATGAGCGGCTTTCAGTGCAGGAGCATCGTTCACACCATCACCCAGCATCGCCACGACTTCGCCGTCTTTTTTGAACGCATTGACCATCGCTAATTTTGCTTCGGGAAACATCCGAGTGAATAAAGTTGTTTTCTTTGAAAGTTCAATCAATTCCGTTTCGGTGTGGTGGATAATTTCTGCTCCGTTTACAGCCGGAGTTTCATTGATAATTCCCGCTTGCCGGGCAATAGCATTAGTGGTATCGGCATTATCGCCTGTAATCACCTTTACTTTAATTCCGGCATCGTATATTTTTTGGAATACTTCCTGAATATTTTTCTTTGGTGGGTCGTAAAACACGGTAAATCCTAAGAATTCAAAGTTGAAATCCTGTTGTTTTTCGGGGAAATCTTTTCCTTCAAAATTTGACCTGGCTACACCCAATACCCGATAGCCTTGTTTGCCAAAATCAGTGATATGTTGACGCATTTTTTCTTTTTCGCCTTCTGAGAGATTGGATACGGCAAGTATGGCTTCGGGAGCACCTTTGGCGGCTATTATTCGCTCTCCCAATCCATTTTCAAAAAGATGGGTCATCATCGGTGGTTTTCCTTCCAAGGGATATTCGTGTATCATTTGGAAGTTCTTCCGTTGGTCATCAGCTTGAGTTTGTTCATAAACCTGATGCAGCGTTTTCTCCATCGGATCAAACGGAACAGGTTCACTACTCCACATCGCAAACGCAATGAGTTCTGAAAGTTCGGGTGAGTTAAAATCAGCTTCGTCAAAAACCTTGTTGGATTTATAATCGAACAAAGCTTTCAAGTGCATTGAGTTTTCGGTAATGGTGCCAGTCTTGTCTGCGCAGATCACCGTGGTACTCCCCAATGTTTCTACTACACTGCTTCGTTTGATGATAATTCCTTCTCGCATTAATTTCCACGCTCCCAATGCCATAAATGTGGTAAAAGCCACAGGAATTTCTTCGGGCAAAATGGACATCGCCAAAGTCAGTCCAACCAATAAACTTTCAATAATATCTCTTGATTGCCAAAAACTGTATGCCCAAACTAATAAAAAAACAACAATGCCGATGATTGCCATCCATTTGACAAATTTTGTAATCTGAATTTGTAAGGGAGATTGCTCTCCTTTGATGTTCTGAATGGATTGTCCGATTTTTCCCAGCTTGGTTTCCGCACCGATTTTTTCCACTTTAAAAACCGCCAGTCCAGAAACCGTCAACGAACCGCTATATACTTTCCGGTCTTCGGTTTCCTGACTTTTGAACACCGAAAAGCTTTCCCCTGTTAGCGATGCTTCATTGACCGAAAAATCATTGCTGTGCACAATCTCACCATCCGCATTGATCATCTTTCCTTCTTCGGTAATGCACAAGTCGCCCACGGCAATTTCGTGGGTAGGGATTCGTATTACTTTTGAATTTCGGATAACGGTACTGAGCGGTTCGTTCAGTTTTTCCAAGGCTTCCAATGCCTTTTTACTACGATTGTCCTGATAGAACGAAATACCCGAAACGGCTATAATCGCTCCCAACATAAAAATTGCTTCGGAATAATTGCCCACAATCACATAAATAATCGCCACGGCAATGAGCAAAAGTAGCATCGGCTCTTTCAGTATCTCCAATAGCATCGTGTACCAGGTACTTTTCTGCAAGTTATCTGCCCGATTGAAGCCGAAATCGTTTCGAGAGGTTTGCAGCTCTTTTTCCGAAAGTCCGGTCAGGTGTTTGGGAATGTTATAGGGTGTCATAAAACAATATTTTAATT
>CAZCIU010000134.1:0-2779 GCA_964498765.1 uncultured Paludibacter sp.
TTTTTTTGATTAATTCCTCCAATGACTTTATCCTGTACCAACCAACATCGTAACATTGGTTGTGGGGAGCATCCATCAAATAGCATACGATACCAGCCTCCCACATGCGAATATAGGTATCATATTTATCATCAACAAATATTTCTATGTTTCTTTTTAAACATTCATCGACCTTATCCTTTGTGGTGACAACATCAGCGTAAGGTAAATCGTTGTCTTCAAGCCATTTACACGTTACGCTTGAATCAATAGGCCGATCCGTGATATAACACACAGGCTCAAATCCCCATACACCGTTGTTCTTGACCTTTAGACCTGCGTAGAAATCCTCGCCAGCACGTCCACTTTTCATGAAATCACCGAAAGCCCTACACCAAGCCCATGAGCGTGGAGTGGATAGACCAGTCTCCTGCATAACGCCACCCACGAAATCAGCCACCACGTCATCCACATCAAGGGCGATCCTTGCCTTGCCCCTTCCTATCCGGTCATCACCCTTTGGATATATCCGATAATACTCAAGCAGAAACAACCCGTTCGCCACATCGTGTGCCAGATGCAGCAGACCCGACTCCGCATCAAAGTCATTGCGCTTCTTAAACTCCTTCCAATGCCTTTCCTTGGATGCCATTACCTTTCGCCAAGACATACCCCGTCGCCAGTTGTCTTGGTCATACTTACTTGCACCAAAAGTGAACACCTTAGCCACCTCCTCTAATGCCGACACAGGCAGCAAGTCCATTCGTAGCTTGCCCTCGTTATCCCTTCTTCCTTCTCCGTCGCTTTTCATAACGTATACTTGAATATATTACACAACTTATAATCACCCATCAATCGAACCTTGATACTCTTCAGACCTACGTATATAACAACATTCGTCTCATAACCCTTACTTGTCGTCTTGAGGGTAGATGATGCGTGCGTAACCTTACCCACGCATGCACCCTTAACACTTATAGTGGCCTTTGGCAACATGTACACATCTAAGCTGTCAGTGATAAGCATATGCTTGCCACTACGTCTGCGATACCCAACAATAGTCTTACCAACCATATCCCATACCGGTACACGCTTAACAATCATACTCAACATATCACGCATATCCTGTTTCTCCGTATCGTATCCCTTCACTATAAAGAAGCCACAAGTGTCGTTACTTGGAGTGATCGCATCAACCTCAACCTCCTGTCCATCCTTATCCAAGACAAACATCTGATACGTATCCATCGGTCTTGCCGTAGCCACCTTCAACATCTTCTCAAAATCCGAATAATCTTCCGCATCCTCTATCTCAGCCATCCTCACAATACATCCTCCCCACATCTTTTCACCTAACATCAAGGTGTTAACCCACAAGCGGTCGTAATAACCTTGTTGTTTGTCGCTGTCAATTAACCCCAAGCCTTGGATTTGCGTGTTTTTGATTTTTACAATTTTCATGTTCATATGTTTTATTGTTTAATTCAACAAAGGTATTTATTTTTTTCGGAAAAACATGTAGTTTTTGCTAAAACTACACTTTTTTTTTTGTATGTTACTCATATACAACGTTTTAACTTTTCAGTGTAGTATTGTAGTTTTTCGTCTTACACCATTTCTTACGCTTTTTGAAAAATATGTATCTCATACACAAGGAGTTAAGGGTCAGTGTAGTATTTGTAGTACTTTTTTGCCTTGCGTATACACACATATGCGCGCACACATACATGCGTGTGCGTACATATAGAATAAATATACTACATATACTACAACTATATATAACTATACTGATAATGAGATAGATAGAAAATAAAAAGCGTAAGAAATACCGTTAGACGAAGAGTTTCTAAAAACTACACTACTACAAGGGCTAAAACCGAAAACACATTACAAGGCTTGTAATGGGTGGCAAAAAATAAAAAAAAAATATATGGGTAGCTGGGATAAAAATAAAAAAAAATTTTAGGGTGGCTTCATTTGATGCCGGCCGTAACAATTTCTTAACATGGGGGGCTTGTATGGATGCAGTGATACACAACATGTTGCAAGTGGTTGACGTTCGTAAACCTTTGGCAATGGATGTTTCGGAATCCCATTTTTGACAAAAAAAGTGACCTTTTGGAGTCAAAAAAGGTGTTTTTTTGCGTAAAATTGCACACTTTTGCACTTTTTGTGCAGTTTTTTTGCATAAATATTCATAAAACAATGTAAGTAATTGATATTCAGTCGGTTTACGGTTGCATATAAAAAACAATCAATACATATATTAAACAAACATCAATTTGTTGTGTTTTAATTAGTTACAAAAAAGTCTGCCATTTTGTCACGACTGCCTGCCACTTTGTCAGTATACAAGTTGGTGTACTTGTATACTATAAATCCAAAAAAACGGTGGTAAAAGGGTATACAAGTTGATGAACATGTATATACAAGTTGGCAAACATGTATACGTATATAGGTGTAATATATGTAATAAAATATTCAGATAAATGCAATAAATTATACCTACAAATAACATATTTTAACAGAAAATGTTTGGAAAATGTAGTTTTTGGTGGTATCTTTGAAGTATAAGAAAAAGGGATAATAAACCATAAAAAACAAAAAAGCTATGAAACTACAAAGTGAATTAAACGTTGTGATTGACGCTATGAAACAGATGTCAAATCATATTGACTTGCAGAAATATATTGAAACAACAAAGCAAGAAGGAAGATACAACGACCTTAAAACCCGTGTCGTTTGGGATTTTTTCCACATACTTTGTTATAGTAAACTCAATCTATTGCAAGAAGGATAT
>CAZCIU010000135.1:0-2728 GCA_964498765.1 uncultured Paludibacter sp.
TTCCCAGGGGGCCTAGAGGTCATCTCCCTCTCCCGGCACCTCACTTCCAACGGAGGTCAGGCCGTCCAGTACATCGCTCGCAGTTGCCGACTGGACGGGAACAACAAGCATGGCAACCCCAAGGACGACATTCGGAAGGCAGTAGACATGCTGGTAGACGAATATGCACGGCTTGGCGGCGACATTTCAGACCTCCTCTAGCGAGATTTGACAAACAAGATTGGCTAAAGTACCATCTTGAAAAGACATTCAATACGAAAGGAAAAACATGACTCAGATCACTAAGCAGTCGATCAAGATCGAACTGGAAAACGAGGGCTACGAGTCCCAGCGAGACCTTCTTGAGGACACCCTGTTCAACGCAGTGTCCATGCTCGCGGAGAACGACGGCGAGGAAGACCTCATTCTCACGACCCGCTTCTTCACTCTCCGATTTGACGAAACTGATGACGGAACTATCGCCGCAACCATCACTGCATCCGAGAAGCGAGGTGTGTAATGGCAGCGGAGGAAAGCATCGCACAGTCAATCAGCCGAGAGATCAGCCCTCACGTTCGAGTGGCACGAGCCACCCTGAACTTCGGCATCGTCATCCTTACCATTCTGATGCTGCTGTTTGTCCCGCAGACAATCGCATGGTACCTGCTGGTCATCCTGGCCGGATTCAACCTTATTGTCCTTCTTAACTACGCAGAGGAGATTGCTTCCAAATGGAAGACTTCCGAGATCTAAACGCTGAACTGAACCTTTACGACGAGAACGGAAAGATCCAGTTCGACAAGGACCGCGAGGCCGCACGAGCCTACTTCCTCGATCACGTCAACCAGAACACCGTGTTCTTCCACTCCCTTGAGGAGAAGGCTAACTTCCTGGTAGAGAACGGACTCTGGGACAAGGAGATCGTCAACCTCTACCCCTTCGAGGACTTCAAGGCCCTGTTCAAGCGGGCCTACGCACATAAGTTCCGCTTCCAGACCTTCGTCGGTGCCCTCAAGTTCTACCGTGGGTACGCGCTGAAGACCTTCGACGGCAAGAAGTATTATGAGCGCTTCGAGGATCGCGTTGTGATGACCGCTCTGGCTCACTCCAACGACTACGAGCACGCCGAGAGGCTGGTCGATCACATCATCGAGGGACGCTTCCAGCCTGCAACCCCGACCTTCCTTAACGCGGGTAGGGCTGATGCAGGAGGCCCCACCTCCTGCTACCTCCTGCGGGTCGAGGACAACCTGGAATCCCTCAACCGAGCACAATCCGACGCGGCGCAGTTGTCTAAGCGCGGCGGTGGTGTGGCACTGTCCATCACAAACGTCCGCGAGGCCGGGGCACCGATCAAGGGCTACGAGGACAAGTCCTCCGGAGTTATCCCCTTCATGAAGGTCCTGGAAGACACGTTCTCCTGGATCGACCAGTTGGGCCAGCGCCAGGGTGCCGGTGCCGTGTACATTAATGTGCATCACCCGGACATCATGAAGGTTCTCGACACTAAGCGTGAGAACGCCGACGAGAAGATCCGCATCAAGACCCTCTCCATCGGAGTGGTTATCCCGGACATCACCTTTGAACTGGCTCGAAACAATGACGATATGTACCTCTTCTCTCCGTATGACGTGGAGAAGGAGTACGGGGTCCCGATGTCTGACATCTCCATCACTGAAGAGTATGAGCGGATGGTGGATAACCCGAACATCAAGAAGAAGAAGATCAACGCGAGAAAGTTGTTCCAGACTATCGCCGAGATCCAGTTCGAGTCCGGCTACCCGTACATCATGTTCGAGGACACCGTGAACTACTACAACCCGGCTCCGAACGTCGGTAAGATCTCGATGTCCAATCTGTGCTCGGAGATCCTGCAGCCTCAGACGGCATCGGAGTTCAATGTTGCCGGTGAGTTCACTAAGCCGGGCCGAGATGTTGCCTGCAACCTCGGATCTCTTAACGTCGCAAAGATGGCTCAGTCGGACCAGGAGACGTTCAAGCAGACCGTCTGGGACGCTCATAACTTCCTGACCAACGTGGCAGTGTACGGAGATTTCGCTTGCTCCCCGTCCATCGAAACCGGAAACGGACAGGCGCACTCCATCGGCCTCGGCCAGATGAACCTCCACGGCTACTTCATTGAGCAGGGTGTGCCCTACGACTCCGAGCAGGCAGTGGACATGTGGCGAGACTACATCGCCGCAGTCACCTTTGAGGTGATCCGATCCTCTTGCGATCTGGCGAAGAAGACCGGAGTCACTTTCGACGGCTTCGAGGGTTCCGACTGGAATAATGGTCGCACCATTGGCCTTATGATTGAGGCACTGGAAGACCATATGAAGGTCGATCTGTCTGGCGCTTCGCTTCTCGACCCGATGCACTCGCTGAGCGATTGGATCGAACTGCGCAACGACGTGATGGTCTACGGACTGTTCAACCAGAACCTTCAGGCCATCCCGCCGACCGGCTCGATCTCCTACGTGAACAACTCCACGTCCTCGATCCACCCGATTGCATCCAAGATCGAGATCCGCAAGGAAGGCTCGATGGGGCGGGTTTACTACCCGGCCTACGGCCTGACCAACGAGAACTTCTCCGAGGTTAAGACGGCATATGAGATGGGATACAAGCCGATCATCGACATGTATGCGGCTTCCACCCCGTTCATCGACCAGGGGCAGTCTCTGACTCTGTTCTACAAGGACGGATCGACTACCCGCGATCTCAACAAGGCACAGATTTACGCTCA
>CAZCIU010000136.1:0-2634 GCA_964498765.1 uncultured Paludibacter sp.
TTTTCAAGAAATATAACAGGAGGAAATGCAACATATTCCTCTCGATATTTTTTTTATTTTTTACGTAAACCGGTCAACAAAATATCAGTTTAACATGTTTTAATTGTATTGTCTTATAATTATTTATTTTTATGCTCAATTTGTTACTAATTATCACCGTATATCCCGGTAATTGAATATTAACAACAAATTGAACATTTTTATTTTGGATTAAAATCAGGAATTGAAACATGTATTTTCAAACATAGAGAAAAGTTTTAATCATTATTTATTTACATCTAATTCTAAAAACACGTATGAAAAATCAACGAAAACTTTGGATTGCATTTATTGCAGTCGTTGTTGTTTCATTTGCCGTTTTGCTCTATTACGGGAAAGAAATTTACCAGCAGGCGCCACCCATTCCAGATGAGGTCGTTTTGACAGACGGAACGCCTCTATTCAAAGGACAAAACATCAAGGATGGTCAAAACGTCTGGCAGAGTATTGGTGGACATTCTGTAGGTACTGTTTGGGGGCACGGAGCTTATGTAGCGCCGGACTGGACGGCTGACTGGCTACACAGAGAAGCGCAGTTTATCCTGAACAAGTATTCTCAAAGTGACTTCGGGACTTCGTTTGACAGCCTTCAAAATGAACAGAAAGCAGCTCTCGAGGCAAGGCTTCAGGCTGAATTGCGGAAAAACACTTACGATCCCGCAACAAATAAACTAACAATTTCGCCTCTCCGCTACGAAGCTTACAACTATCTAAACGGCTATTACACAAGTATTTTTACAGATGATCCGGCCATGGACCAAACTCGTGACGATTATGCAATCCCTGCAAACTCCATCAAGGATGCACAGCGCATGAATGATATGGTTTCGTTTTTCTTCTGGGCTTCCTGGGCTTGCGTAACCGAACGACCCGGACAGGATATAACTTACACACATAACTGGCCGCCTGATACTCAAATTGGTAATAAACCGACCGGAAGTCTGGTGGTTTGGACCGGTTTCAGTATCATCATGCTTCTACTGGGTATCGGAATATTGATTTTTTATAATGTGAGCCAGAGAAGGGAGGAGGAAATTGCCATTCCGCACGAAGACCCACTGATGCAGCAAAACATCACGCCTTCCATGCGGGCAGTGAAAAAATATTTCATCGTTGTAAATCTCCTTATTCTGGTCCAAATTCTCATGGGGGTAATTACGGCCCACTATGGAGTTGAAGGCCAGGGATTCTACGGAATTCCACTTATGGATATTCTTCCATACAGCATTTCCCGAACTTGGCACGTTCAGATTGCGATTTTCTGGATTGCTACTGCCTGGCTGGCTACCGGACTTTATATCGCTCCTTCTCTTTCCGGAAAAGATCCTAAATATCAGAAACTAGGTGTAAACTTTCTATTTACAGCTTTGCTGATAATTGTTGCTGGCTCGTTGTTTGGTCAGTGGATGGGTGTTATGCAAAAATTAGGTCTTATCGAAAACTTCTGGTTTGGTCACCAAGGTTATGAATATGTGGAACTCGGCCGTTTTTGGCAATTATTCCTCTTTGCAGGACTGATAATCTGGCTGGTTTTGATGGCAAGACCTATCATTCCGGTTATTCGTCAGAAAAACAACGAACGCCAACTGCTGATACTATTCATCATCTCCTGCGCTGCCATAGCCTTGTTCTACGGTGCCGGACTGATGTGGGGACGCCAAACCAACCTTGCTATTGCCACGTATTGGCGCTGGTGGGTAGTGCATCTCTGGGTTGAAGGTTTCTTTGAGGTATTTGCTACCGTGGTTGCTGCATTCCTTTTCTTGCGAATGGGATTGATCCGTGCAGTCACCGCTACTTCAAGCGTACTTTTCGCCACAGTTATCTTCTTGACCGGAGGTATTTTGGGAACATTCCACCACCTGTACTTCACCGGAACCCCAACAGCCGTAATGGCGATTGGTGCTACGTTTAGCGCTTTGGAAGTGGTTCCGTTGGTATTGATTGGATTTGAAGCTTATCACAATTACAGATTAAGCAAGGAAAAAGAGTGGCTGTCAAATTACAAATGGCCAATATATTACCTGCTTTCAGTTTCATTCTGGAACTTCCTTGGAGCAGGTATTTTCGGATTCCTGATCAATCCGCCGATTGCACTATATTACATCCAGGGATTGAATACCACCCCACTACATGGTCACACAGCAATGTTTGGCGTGTACGGAATGTTGGGGATAGGATTAATGCTTTTCGTGCTGCGCAATTTGTATGGTCATATCAAATGGAACGACAAAATGATGTCGTTTACATTTTGGAGTATCAATATCGGATTGCTATTAATGGCACTTCTCAGTTTACTGCCGGTTGGTTTCTTCCAAATGCTTGCCAGCGTTAACGAAGGAATGTGGTATGCGCGCTCACCAGAACTAATGCAACAGCCGCACATGGTTGTTTTCAAATGGCTTCGAGTTGTAGGTGATACGATTTTTGCTGTGGGAGCAGTTGTTTTAGCTTACTTTGTATTTATGCTTTCAATCAAAAAATCCAGATAATTCTTTATAATAATTTCTAACAAAAAAGGGTAAATCGAATGATTTACCCTTTTTCAATTTGTATAATTTCGAAATACTCAAGGCATTTTATATACAAAACTAT
>CAZCIU010000137.1:0-2563 GCA_964498765.1 uncultured Paludibacter sp.
CTGCTGAACATACTAGTAAAATTTTTTTCATGGTCTATCTCTCCTTGTTTTTTCATATTCATTGATTGTGAACGATTCTTATAACTCTTCTCCATTGGTGCGAATAACATTTTTGTACCAATAGAAGCTGTTCTTTTTGATTCTTCTCAAATCTTTTTGATCATTTTCATCTCTGTCAACATACACAAATCCATAGCGTTTTTGATAACCATTCAACCAGCTTAACAAATCTGTAAATGACCACGTGCAGTAGCCTAGAAGATCAACACCATCTGTTATTGCTTCTTTACAAGCCTTGATATGTGCGCTCAAGTAATCGATTCTGTAAGCATCATTGACAGTGTCGTCTTCTTCAAGCTTGTCGAATTCTCCAAGCCCGTTTTCTGTAATAAGTATTGGAAGATTATATTTGCTGGTCAATCTTCTTAGTCCAATTCTTAAACCAGTAGGATCAATTGCCCAGTCCCAATTTGTTGTTTCCAGATGTGTATTTTTTGCATTTTTATAAACTCCGGGTAATCCACTTTCTTTAGTGGTGCCTTTTTTACCTGTGTTATTGATACCTTCAGATTGCCCTACTCCATCAAGCGGATTGAATGCAACTGTGCTTGTTTGGTAATAATTTATTCCGATAAAATCTGGTTTTACTCTTTCCAACAATTCAAGATCTCCATCTTCAATAGTGGGTGCGATTCCAAGTCTTTCGTAATATTTAAAAGCGAACACTGGATATTTACCTTTGCAATAAACATCGAGCCACCAATTGCAATTTAAATCCTCTGCATTTTCTGCGGATAAAACATCTTTTGGATCGCAACTGAATGGATAAACTGGTCCAAATGCAAAGCTTGGTCCAATCATACCGTCTGGAACATATTTTTTGAAGGATTCAATTACGGTAGCATTAGCTAAGTTCGCTATATGATTCGCCTCAAGCATTCTCTTTTGATCTTTAACAGCTGGCGGGTGCATAGCGGTTACGTAACCTAGTGTTACAAATATATTTTGTTCATTCAATGATACCCAGTGCTTAACTTTATTCCCAAATCTCTTGAATAACGTTACACAGTATTCATTAAAATCATGAATGATTTCTCTTGATTCCCATCCGCCGTACAAATCTTGAAGATGTTGAGGTAAATCCCAATGGTACAACGTAATGATTGGTTGGATATTGTTCGCGATAAGTTCATCTATCAAGTTTTCATAAAATTTTAAGCCTTCTTCATTTACTTCATTTCTTCCATTGGGATAAATACGTGTCCATGCAATTGAGAATCTATAAGCTTTCAATCCCATTTCAGCCATTAAAGCTACGTCTTCTTTGTATCTATTGTAATGGTCGACCGCGATATTCCCGTTTGTATTCTTAAATGTTGTCCCCGGTTGGCGGGTGTACACATCCCATACACTTTCCCCCTTTCCATCTTTGTCCCATGCTCCTTCAACCTGATACGCTGCAGATGCCGATCCCCATAGGAAATCATCTTGGAATTTGTCTAATTCTTCGTATATCACTGAATCTTATCCTCCGTTTTCAATATAAATTTATTTTCAAACATTCTTTCTTGAAAAAAAACTGTTGTGTATTTTAGATAGAAGCTTTTATAACAGCACCCAGTATGTTGGCATCGTTATTATACTTGCATCTATTGATTTCGGTAGTAATAAAATCCGCTTCTAAATACTCCCTACAGGTTTTCTTATACGTTTCTCTTACTTTATCGATGAACCAGTTTTCTTCGGATATTCCTCCACCGATGCATATCACTTCAGGATTATAAAAAACGGTGATTACTATTAATTGGGCCACTATGTTTCCTATCCATTCATCTACTGAAGACACAGCTGATTCATTTCCGTTTAGGTACTTCTTGCAAACCTCATTTCCATACTGAACCTGCTCCTCCCGATTAGCTTTTTTATTGTATAAATTAACCAATCCGGTTATCGAAGCATAATCACCCATCTTATCAAGGCCGCCTATCTCAGCGTTTACAAAAGGCATATTATGGAATTCCCCCGCAAACGAATCTTTTCCATACACAACTCCGTTTTCGTCGCATATGCATCCGCCTGTTCCTGTACCTATAATCAAAAACGCTGAAGATTTGTATCCCTTTGCATTTCCAATTTTAAACTCACATAAACCTGCCGCTTTTGCATCATTGATTGCGGACACTTTTTTATTTGTCCTTTTGTTGATTTCATTATTGATATTTGTGCCGTACATTATAGCTACGTTAGGAGCAGCATAGGATTTAACATTCGAATCTTCATCAATAAGGCCGGGTGCGCTTACACCGATTTTGTCAATTTCATCTACATTTCTTATATTTGAACATATATAATCGTAAAATTCGTCGGCTGTATTGTACTTAACCGTTTCGACTTTCCACTTCTCTTTGATGCGATGTTGCTTGTCTATTAATGCATACTTAATGAACGTCCCTCCTATGTCTATTCCTAAACTTATTTTCTCCATAACACTTCTCCTTAAAATGAAGGTCTTGCAGTTTGCCTTCTTATATTGCAGCTTGATTCAAACTCATAAACGCGCGTT
>CAZCIU010000138.1:0-2429 GCA_964498765.1 uncultured Paludibacter sp.
GACATAGTTGTGTTCGGAGAGTTATTTGAGATAACTTCCGGTGCTCCATAAAAAGGAGTATAAATGTTATGTACAACACTTGTCTTGTATCGTAAATTATCAAGGTCAATCAAAAACACATTGAATAAATGAGCTTTTTCAGATACAAATACATTGTTGGGGGACAAATCACAATAAGCAAGTCCTTTGCTATGTAAAGCCCTCAAAATGGCAGCTAATCTTATCAATACATTGTATCGCTTTGATAGACCACCTGTTTTTAAATACCATTCAGCTAGGCTTTCTTTTACATTTTCTAATTTCAGATTAGTAAGTGGTTGCATTCCCGATGCAAATTCTGCTATGTAACCGTTTTTAGGTTGTGTGATTTGTCGTAACGGAACTGAAAATATTTTTTTATCTAATCCTAAATTGAGTAAGAAATTTATTTTGGATTTACTTTCAGTTTCGTTGAATAATTGATTGAATAGTTTGACAATGTGTTTTTTATCCTCCAACAAATAAGTAGTTCCCTGAGAACCCTCGCCAAGTTTCTCAAGAACATTATAGCTGATATTTTTAGAATCAATTACTTTCATTATTTTCTGTTTTTCCAAGTGTACAGTAATGATTTATCGTCATTGTTTTTATCCTTCATTATATTTTCAATTTCTGATTGTAATTCGATATTCCTTTTATCAATCGATACATTCTGAAATTTATCCTTCAAATAATTTTGAAACGCTTCTAATTTCAAAGGCTCTATTTCATCGCCTATCCCATCGGTGGCAATTAAAAAATCAAATGAGTGCCCAAATTCATATTTTGCAATTTTATATCGTTCATTTTTTCCAGAACCCAAACAATCGGTTTCATTGCTAAATTCTTTTTGAGTCGTTTCGAAATGTCTGAACAAACCGTCAATGCGTAATGAAATCATTACATCACCTAATTGACCTGCAAAAATTATATTTTCTTTTTTGAAAACCGATACAAACGAATTTGTTGTTCTGTAATCCTTGATTAGTCCGTTATTTTGTTCAACTAAATGCTGCCAGTGTTTTGTAATATTATCCGACAATGCGTTGAAATCAACTTCCGAATTTTCGTTTTTCAAAATATCTATCATACATTCACAAGCCAAACGTGCACCATCTTTGGAATAAAGCGATGAGCCAAGCCCATCTGAAACAGAGCCAACAAAGATTGTGTCGTTTTCAAACACCTGAATGTAGTCCTGATTTGGAATGTTGTCAGGCTTATCACCGGAAACGGTTGCTTGTATGTATGAAATTATTTGTTCCATTAAAAGTCAAGCGTATCATCATCTGGCATTGTTGGAACTTGAAGCATATCTGGCGTTTGACTTTTCATACGCTGTGTTACAGACATTGTAACAAATCGGAAAAACTTTCTAATGTCTCTTGCATTTTCTCCTGTTACCAAATATTCAGGAGTGCTTACAAATTTTGAAAGCATATTATGGTCGGCATCATCGCCAATAGCCATTGCAATCCGAAATGCTTTTGAAGATCGACCTTCATTTATTAATGCATTCATTGGCGATTCGTAATCGTCTGTTGGAATGCCGTCTGTCAGCAATACAATTGTTGGTTTGTATGACCTTGAAGGAATTTGAACTTTGTCCTCAATCAAGGTTTTTATCGAAGTAAAGGATGCCCCCATTGGTGTTCTTCCCTCAGCCTGATAAGTCGGAAGTGCTACTTCGTTGATTGAAGCGAATGGTATGTCGCAAGTAGCAGTGTCGCCACCGAAACTGAACAAAGCAATATGGATTTCTGCTTTATTGCTGTCTTCGTCCTTTAATGAATTGATGAAGTCTTTTAATGCAATGTTCAAAGCATCAATTTTGCCGTTTGAACCCATACTGCCGCTACGGTCAACGGCAACAATTACTGGTAACGGTCTTGGTTTCTGAATTAAGAAGTCATTTAGTGATTCCATTTTTTTTGTTTTTTAAATTATGGAACAAAGTAAATACTCTCCTGTGCACTGAATCTGCACAGAATCCGAAAGTATAAAAAAAGGTTGGTAAAAATGGCTCTTTTGCTTTTGCCGAAGGGTCGGCTTGTGCGGTTGGGGCAAAAGCAAATGTGCCATTTGTGCGATGGCAATAGAAATTCAATTTTTTTTGTGCGGTGGGAAAAAAATTAAAACACAGAAGGGTCGGCAATGAGTGTCGGCTTACTCGTTGTCCGTTTGTTGTATTGTTTTTATGTCCTTGGTCACTTTTCAAAATGGTTTACTTTTTTCTCGTTTAAGTTCGTCTCTGTCTGCTGTGTCTTGTCGTTCCTTACGCTTGCTGGTAACGGTTACGTATATGAAACGTTTGGCATTTCGAAGCACTTTCCTTTCAAGTTACAAGAACTTTCGATACTGGCTGAGATGCTCGATAACCCCCTGACTGCCAAATGTTTTATATACGATGT
>CAZCIU010000139.1:0-2126 GCA_964498765.1 uncultured Paludibacter sp.
TCAAGCATGTTCTTGATACTTCGGTAATCCGAGCCCCATTTTCGACAGAGGCCCTCCCAGCGCATCCAGGCTTGTTCCCTGCCATAATCAGGTTGCCCCACACGAAAGACAAAGGACAGATCTTGGGAAAGTTCCTGCTTATCTCCATGCCGTACACGATTCAACATATTGCGTTTCAAATGAGTCACACAACGTTGCAGAGGAGTGGAAGGATAAACCGAAGAAAGTGCACTGCTAAGGCCTGTTAAACCATCAGCAACCAGAAGTCCTATCCGGTCAACGCCACGTGTTTTGAGCTCGGTAAACATATCTTCCCAGCCAGTGGCACTCTCCGTTGGACGGTTGAAGATACCCAAGACTTCGCGGGTTTTATCTTCCTTTACACCAAGAGCCACGTAAAAGGCTTCCGTGTCCACCGAACGCTTTCGATGGATCTTGATATGAATCGCATCAATAAATACGACCGGATAATACGATTCCAGTGAGCGAGTCAGCCATTTGTCAACATCGACACGAAGATATTCTATCATCCGGGAGATGCTGGCCTTACTGTACTGTTCACCATAGATCTCGCCAAAAACCTCACCAACTTGGCTCTGAGTCATACCACGACAGTAAAGGCTACCGGCTAAGCGTTCACATTCTATCTCTTGGTCACGAAGCAAGGCTAAAATCTTCGGGTGAAAATTCCCGAAACGATCGCGAGGAATACGAAACTCTAGCACACGGCCTTGACCGAAACTGCGACCTTGACGAAATCCGTTGCCCTTGTTGGAAGGATATCCGTTCAAATACTCTCGACGTTCACTAAGCATCATACTCTCCAACATGATCTCCATTAAGTCGTGCAAGCCATTTTCTCGCTCCGCATGCTTGCTAATTACGGATGAAAGTTGTTCTTTTGTCAGTAACATAGTCTTTTTGGTTTGGTTCGTTTTACATTTTTTGTCATTTGCAAAACTAACGCCAAGGAGGCTATGTTACTTTATATCAGACACACTTTTTGAAACAGTATCAATATATCAATTGATGTATAGAATGTAAAACATGCACAGCTAATCAAAATACCGTTGATTATTTGTGCATGTTTTGCTATTGTTGGTTGAATTTAAGCTGCCATCCAATACTAAGTAATATAGATTCACAGAATAATTCAAGCTGAGAGATTAAATACTACCCTATCGATTGCTTGATTTTTAATTGAGTTCCATCTCCAAACTTTTCTTTCAGAATTCTCATATCATTGCTCACCTTTAGGTCAGAATCTTAGCATAATGTTGAGCTGTTTAGAGGTTCTTGTGTCCGAGCATTTTGATTCTACTCAAACGAAACAATAACGACTACAATTGATAGTTTGTTTACATACTTTTCTGTAGTTCGTCGGGTTGGATTGTTTCTTCCCGGATAATAATTATGTATGCAGTCATTGTTTTTACATTTAATGAATTGTGATTTCTAATGATTTAATCAGTCTGTTTTCTATTTCAAAATGGCTTATTGGAAAAGGCAGAAAAACCCGTATTGTACCAATGGTCAAGGAGCAGACTGAAATCTTGAGGCATTATATGGCGGAAAATCATTTGAATGATAGTAATATGTATGCATCACCTTTGTTTTTCAACTACAGACACGAAAAACTCACTCGTGAAGAGATCTCGTATATCCTTAAAACGTATGCCGCCCTTGCGAGAAAGGAGTCTCCGGAATTAATGCCACAAAAAATCAGTTGTCATTCATTGAGGCACAGCAAAGCTATGCATCTACTTTAGTTAGGTGTTAGTCTAGTGTATATTAGAGATATACTGGGTCATGTATCCATACAAACAACAGACATTTATGCAAGAGCAGACTCGAAAGCAAAACGTGAAGCATTGGAAAAGGCTTACACAAATCTTAATCCGAGCC
This sequence comes from uncultured Paludibacter sp., assembly GCA_964498765.1. Taxonomy (GTDB): domain Bacteria; phylum Bacteroidota; class Bacteroidia; order Bacteroidales; family Paludibacteraceae; genus UPXZ01. Next base: position 1,906 of record CAZCIU010000139.1, read on the forward strand.
CCCCTTCAACAAGGGAATGGGAACGTAACAAAAATCTACGTGAATGGTTGAAAGGCCTCAATTGATCATATCGTTATGCAAAGTTGAAACGAGAAGTTCGAGGGATAATGCATTGATCCTCAGATTTGATCTTGCTTCTACTTTGCATAACGATTTGCTTCTCATAATAGAGAAACTCAATTTGAAAGCGGGCTGCGTAAAAATCCAGGATGTTGATCGGT
>CAZCIU010000140.1:0-2074 GCA_964498765.1 uncultured Paludibacter sp.
ATCGAAAGGGTTCCTACGAAAATATTTGGAGAAATTGTTCCCAGATTTTTGGTTCTCTTGTGCTGTTGTATGATGTTTTCGCCAACATCACCCAAAATAAAATCAGGGTCGCTGATTTGAAAATCATAGTAACAACCTTCGACCAGTTGAAATCGGGCTTCATTATGCTCACTAGAGTTTTCTTCTGCATCAAACAACGAATCAGGCCTGCGGGCATCTATCCAGAGCCGTAAACCTTCCTGAATGGAATCAAGTTTGATTTCTATGTTTGATACTGACTTCATTTATTACGCTTCAGCAAAACTGGCAAAACCGTTATCAATTGCTCCCCGATACATGCGTGTTATTTTTTCAAGGGAAAGCGGATAAAGCACATTTGCGCCATTGAAATCAAAGTCAGCGTTTTCAAAAACATCTTTAATGATTTTGACATCACCGGCTATGCAAAATGAGCCCAACGTTTCCAATACCGGACACAACTTTCTGCGTGAACCGTGCAGCTTGGGCAATAGCTTCTGTATGATAGCAACATCAATCTTTTGATTGGTTGTAAGCGTATTATCCAAAACAGTAAGCTGATGAATCAAACGCAGAATTTCTGTTGCACTGCGGTAGCCAAATTCTGCTCCGGTTTTCTTTAACTCGCCAAAGAACTGAACCAAAGCCGCATTGATTTCGGTAATATCAGCGGTTGCAAATTCTCTGCTTGCAGTCATTTCCAGAAAGTTCTTAGCCATACCGGCTCCTTTGCCGGTAAGGGCATCCATGTTAATGTCTCTGATATTGCTGAGAAAGTTTTTCATTTCATCCTGCGTAACCCTGAACTCAATGGTATTGGCTCTGTCGAGCACCTTAGGGCTGAACATGTTTGTAGTTTCATCAATGTTCACGGTGCCGATGATGAACAGATTGGAAGGAACCTTCAATTTTGCTGGAACACCGTTTTGTACCGTTCCTTCAGCATACAACGGAATTTCTTCCTTTGATTCCATTACACTCAGAAAGTCGGCAAAATACCGTTCTACATGGCTCAGATTCATTTCGTCCAAGATCAGAAAATGCGGCAGGTCGGGCTGATTGTTGGCCTGAATAATTAAGTCAAGTACTCCACTATCGGGCTTTACATATTCTTCCGGTTTCAGTGCATTGGGATAACCCAAAAGGGGTTCACGGTTGGTCCAGTCGGCACCCACAGGAATAATGCGGTACTGGCTTTCATCCTGACAAATCCACTGCACAAATGCTTGTGCAAGTTTAGTTTTACCAGAACCGGAGAGACCAGTTAGAATGACGAAGGGTTTTGTGAGGAGAGAGGCTGTGAATCTCGTGATTAATTGATTTGAATACGCCAAACCTGAATCAGAGATATTATTTAGGATTTTCTCAAGATTGAAATTTGATTTGGGCGGTTTGACCTTATCATCTTTTGAAACTCTATTAACGGACTGATTGATATAACTTTTCAAAATTGCATTTAAATCATTATCCAACATTTCTTTAGAAGGCAAATCTTTTACATTGTAGACCTTAAATATGAATGATGAACCATACCTATCAGGGTTTTGGGAATAGTTTTCATTAAAATATTCAGAAATACTTTGTTTATCTGTGATGTTCCAAATTGAATCGGGGACATTAGTTTCACTAACTCCATAAGCCAAGATCAATATTTCAAAATCTTTATAATAGAGATAAACAGGGTAAATTCCGTTACTTGTAGTATTTGGTTTTTTTAAAAATGAAATCCAAGGTATTCTAGCAGTGTTTCCTTGACCAAAACTTACTTTAACGTCCAATCCCTTATAAATATGGTCAAAATGTTTTGTTTTAAGATTGTTCGTTTTTGCTTGATCCAAAAATTGCTTCAGCTGTATATTGTAACTCATGCTTATTATTTGTTGCATTAATTTATTTGATAGCGCTAAAATTTAGAGGAAGAACAATAATTTTTTCGCACCAGCATTTCAGGTTTTTTATTCCGTCCTTTTATCTGGCTCATGTTGTAGCTTCTCGTTGCTATGTCGTGTACATCTGCCATACTTATTTCTTAGTGGAAACAATTAACTCCTTGATA
>CAZCIU010000141.1:0-2002 GCA_964498765.1 uncultured Paludibacter sp.
AGGACCCTCTGATTAACAGTCAGATGCTCTAACCGACTGAGCTAAGGAAGAATTTTCACATTTTTCTCAAATGCGAATGCAAAAGTAATTGATTATTTTGAAATATGCAATATCTTTGTGAAATATTTTACAAAAATTAGAAATTCAAATAACATTTTACGGATACTTTTGTTGTATTCATAGTGAAAATGAGCTGTAATACAGTTTTTTATATAAAAAATAATAGGACATGAGAAAAGTTTTAGGAATGGGCAATGCCCTGACGGATATTTTGTTTCAGATTGAAAATGACGAAATATTGGACAGATTGAGTTTGGTAAAAGGTGGAATGCAGCTGATTCAAAACGAGCAGTCGGAGCAGATAAAATCGCACTTCACGCCATCAGCAGCTACAATGGCAACCGGCGGTTCCGCGTCAAACACGATTAACGGAATTGCTAAGTTGGGTTTGGAAAGCGGATTTATTGGAAAAGTGAGCAACGACGAAATCGGACGCTTTTTCTCTCAAAACAGCCTTGAAAACGGCGTTACTCCGCACATGCAAATGAGCGAAACGCCTTCCGGACATTGCACAATTTTGGTTTCACCGGACAGCGAGCGCACGCTTTGCACGTTTTTGGGTGCTGCCAGCGAGATTCATGCAGCGGATTTGAAGCCGGAAGTTTTTGATGGATACCATTTTTTCCATATTGAAGGCTATTTGGTGCAAGATCATGAACTTATTCGCACAGCGCTAAAAATGGCAAAAGAAGCCGGATTGACAACTTCGATTGACTTAGCAAGTTTTAATGTTGTGAAAGAAAACATCGACTTTTTACATGAGATTACCGAAAAATATGTTGATATTACCTTTGCAAATGAAGATGAAGCGCACGTATTTACTGGAAAAAAACCGATCGAAGCCGTAAAAGATATTGCAAAAATGAGCAAAATTGCCGTGGTGAAAATCGGAAAAGATGGATCGTATGTGCAGTCGGGTGATGAATTTCATGTAGTAGAGCCACATTTAGTGAAAAGCGTGGATACGACCGGAGCTGGAGATTTGTATGCGGCAGGATTTCTTTACGGATTAGCAAATGATTTTCCGCTGGATGTTTGTGGAAAGATCGGTTCGTTTGTTTCTTCAAAAGTTGTGGAAGTGATAGGCACAAAAATGTCTGAAGAAACCTGGGCTGAAATTGCTGAAAAAGTAAAAGAATTGTCGAAGTAGTTAGATTTCTTACTGAATAAAAAAATGCTCGAAAACTTTTGTTTTCGAGCATTTCCTATTTTTACATGGGCGTTAATTCGATGGTGAAATGCCTCATAATCGGCTCTTCAAAGGTGATTTTGTAGCCTTTTTTGATTGTTTCTCTTCTGTCGTACACATTTTTCAAAGCCGCAGCGATTACATCCATGTGGTTGTTTGTATATGTGCGGCGCGGAATTGCCAGGCGCAGAAATTCAAGTTCCGGGTATCTGTTTTCACGACTAATCGGATCACGGTCGGCAAGTAATGCGCCAATTTCCACAGCTCGAATTCCGGCTTCGAGATACAGTTCCACAGCCAAGGTTTGAGCAATAAATTCTTCTTTTGGAACATTCACGAGTACTTTTTTTGCATCAATAAAAATGGCATGACCACCTGCCGGACGTTGATAAGGAATTCCGTATTCATCCAGCTTTTTGCCCAAATATTCCACTTGTTTAATTCTGGTTTCCAGATAATCAAATTCAGTTCCTTCGTCTAAACCTTGCGCCAAAGCCTCCATATCACGACCGGACATTCCACCATAAGTGATAAATCCTTCGTTCAGAATGCAGTACATTTTGCACTTTTTCCAAACTTCTTCCGATTTCATCGCCAAAAATCCGCCCATATTTACGATAGCATCTTTTTTGGATGACATAGTCATAATGTCTGCATACGAGAAAATTTCTTTGACAATTTCTTTAATCGTTTTATTCTCGTAGCCTTTTTCACGAGTTTTTATAAAATAGGCATTTTCCGCAAAACGCGCCG
>CAZCIU010000142.1:0-1965 GCA_964498765.1 uncultured Paludibacter sp.
CGGTTTCAAAAAATCCGTATTGAGCAAATTTGGATGAAGCGTAGGCAGAACGAAGGGGGAAACCGAATTTTCCGGAAATGCTTGTCGTTACCGCGATGGTTCCTCCGCCGTTTTCAATCATTCCCGGCAACAAACATTTGGTGATTTTCACAGGTGCGAAAAAGTTCACATCCATGATTTTTTTATCCACCGAAAAATCGGTGTCTATTGTTTTGGAACGCTGACTGATACCTGCATTATGAAACACCACATCAATTTTTCCAAAAATTGAAACTGCTTTATCGGTGATTGCATTCAGGCGGTCAATTTGGGACAGATCACAAGGTAAAATCTCGCATTCCGCACCTAAATTTATGCACTTTTGCTGTACTTTCTTCAACTGTTCTTCACGCGTTGCCGTTAAAATCAGCTTCGCACCTTCCGACGCGAATAAATACGAACACGCTTCGCCGATGCCCGACGAAGCGCCTGTGATCCATATTGTTTTATCGAATTTCACGAATTTATACGAATTTGACTAATTGATAAACAATTAGTTATCTTGTTTAATCATAAAAATCACACAAATCAGAGTTCAGACAATGTCCGCCCACAATTCCTCTCTATAATTGTCAATTTCGTGCGGTTTGCATTGCTCCACGTTTTCCACTTCGCGGGAAGTGTAAATCATCTGCTCCAAAAACAGCGGTGCGCGGGTTGCTCCTTCGCCGGTATTCACAATGACCGTTTCGCCATTTTTGATCAGCCCTTTTTCTAGTGCTTTGAAAAAACCTGCCACGCAAACTGCTGATGCCGGACCAGGAATAACTTTCTGTTCGTAGGCAATCAATTTTCCAACGGGAACCAGTTTTTCTTCCTTCATCCGAACGAAAGTTCCGTTCGTTTTTTTCACCAATTTAGAAATAATCGGATAGGTTGCCGGATTTCCGGTTGCCAAGGTTGGAACGTCGGTTTTTGGATTTGGAATAATCGGATAATCCTTTTCCCAACCTTCTGGAAAACCTGCCGCTTCGGCCTTTTCCCACGCTTGCACCATTGGATCACAACCGTCGGATTGCACCAGCACCATTCTTGGATTTTTCAATTCAGGCATAATAGGATTGAGTTCGCGAATGCCTTTGTCAATCGCCAACGGACCTGTACCGCCGCTCACTGCCTGAATGTAAACATCGGGCAGTTTGCCGATTTGGCGCAACCACTCGAATACCATCGTTTTTTTCGCTTCGATGCGGATGGGATCGATATTTCCGGTGGACATTGGTATATTGTGAATTTTGGCGTAGCCGGCCGCAATTTCTTTGGCTTTGGCGTAGTCGCCCATCACGCGGAAAACCTGCTGTCCGAACGAACTGATCGTGGCTTCGGATGATTTAATGGCATCTTCCGGCATAAAAACCGAGCAGTTTACACCTGCTTTTGAAAGGTATTTGGCGTAAGCCGTGGCCGAATTTCCGGTGGATGCTATGCAATACTGCTTGATGCCGATTTCCTTGAAAAGACTGGCTGCCAACGATGCTGCGATGTCTTTGAAAGTACCTGTGCCGCCGTTCAAATCGTTGCGGTACACGTGCACTTCAATGTCTAAATTGTATTTTTCTTTCGCGTAATTTTCCAAAAAAGCCCATCTTTCCAACGGTACGGCACCTTCATTGAACGAAATAATGTGCCTTTTGCGAAGCAAAGGTAAAAATGTGAAATACTCCCAAATGCTTTCCGGCGTGGTATTCCAAATTCGTTTCAGCTTGTTGTAATTTCTATTATACCAGACTTCTGAGTGCTTACTTCCGCATTTCGGACACATTTGATTTTGTTCAAACCACGTCCAGAAATCGGGCGTAACATGACCGCACTGGGTACATTTCAGTTCGTATTTGTATTGGATTTTTATTCGTAACACAATTATTTGGCTTTGTTGTTTAACGTATTTTTCCGAGTATCAGTTTCAGATTTTATCTAAAAAATTTA
>CAZCIU010000143.1:0-1937 GCA_964498765.1 uncultured Paludibacter sp.
AACTGGAGAAAAACAGCTGGACAATCGAAAAACCAAAAACTGACCTGCCGATAGTAAAATAATTATTGAGAATTTTTACAGACAATCAATCTCTCTTGTTTTAAGAGAGATTGGTAGAATTTCAATTTACTATTAGTTATAAAAAAAAATCAGAATAATGAAAAACTTAAAATATATCCTTTCAGCTCTGTTTGCTGTTGCATTTGCATTTACGGCAAATTCACAGGGCTGTGTGTCCGGAGGTGGTGATTTGGTAGGTGTTCACGGTTTTATTCAGTCAGAATACAACTATTACATGAACGGAACCGACGCCAACGGTAATAGTCTTGATCAAAATACATTCAACATCAATCGTGCGCGTTTAGGGGTAGTAGGTTCAATTCCCTACGATATTGATTATTATTTGATGATTGAATTTAGTCCCTTTACTCCACAGAATAAAGTGCATTTGCTTGACGGATATGTGTCATACACCCGTTTCAGCCAGTGGGCAAAAATTTCTGTTGGGCAGTTCAAATCTCCTTTCAGTTTGGAGCAAAACACAGCTTGTTCTGGACTTTACACCGTAGATCGCTCCGAAGTGGTAAATCAATTGGCTGGTCCACAGCGCGATTTGGGATTTGTGTTAACTGGTGGAAATGACACGACTATGTTGCAGTACAGCGTGGGAATGATGAATGGCTCAGGTATGAATGTAAAAGATGACAACCGTTTCAAGGATATCGTTGGACGTGTTGTGGTAAGTCCTTTGAGAAGTACCGGCGTTGATGCGCTGAAAGATCTGAAAATCGGTGGAAGTTTCAAATATGGAAAAATCAATCCAACCGACAATGCTCAGCCAATGAATGACGTCCTTCGTTACGGTGTGGAATTACAGTACAAACTTCAAGGTTTCCTTCTTCAATCCGAATATATTCTTGGAGCCGACAAACTTCATTCTGCTTCACAAGTGCCTGTTTATGGAGGTTGTGGCGGTATCGTAGGTTATGAAACCAAAAATGCAGGAACTTACAATAAAAGCGGTTTCTGGGTAATCGGTTCATACATGACGCCTTGGAATTTGGAACCAACATTAAAGTTTGATACATATATGGCGGATCACGCTATCAATACAAGCAGAACGAACCGCATCACCGTTGGTCTTAACTACTACATCAACGACTACGCCCGCCTGCAAATGAATTATATTAATGCACAGGAAAGTGCCGGAATCGTAAACGACCGATTTGTTGTACAATTACAAGCAAAATTTTAATCAAAAGATGGAAGTCGGAAGCTGGAAGTATGAAGTATGAAGACAAAAGTCGATTAATAGTCTGTTACTATGACATCCAACATCCATCAATATAATTTACTTTTAAACCAAATAGAAAAATGAAAAAATTAATTTTTGTATTGATTTCGTTTGTGGCTTTGAGCTTGCAAGCACAACATATTTCAGTAGATCAACTCGCAAAAATCATCAAAGAACCGAATGTAGTAGTAATTGACGCTCGCCCGGCAGGTGACTATATGAAAACGCATATTGACGGAGCAATTAGCGTTGATGCAGCTACTTTGTCAACCAACAAACCGGTGGAAGGAACTTTGAAAAGTACTGCTGAACTGGCTTCTTTGTTCGGAAAAAACGGTGTATCCAATAAAAGTAAAATCGTAATTTATTGCAAAATGGGCGTAAATGCCGGCTTGATGTACTGGGTGCTTCATTACCTGGGAGCAAATGATGTAAGCATTCTTGACGGACAGCTTGATGCCTGGTTTGCAGCTCGTAAACCGATTACTAAAAATCCAAATAAAATGGCTGCAACTGCATTTACCCCAAGTGTGAATTCAGCAATTATTGTGGATAAAAATCAGGTAAAAGCTAAAATAAATACTGCAGTTTTGGTAGATACTCGCAAAAAAGAAGAATACGACGCTGGCAAAATCGGCGATGC
>CAZCIU010000144.1:0-1890 GCA_964498765.1 uncultured Paludibacter sp.
TGTTTGGGTGTTTGGGTGTTTGGGTGTTTGGGTGTTTGGATGTTTGGTCCCAACGAAGCTTTGCTTGTCGGGATGCCGACATTTGTCGTCGGCAATGTACGAATGTTTAGCTGGATGTTGTATGAAAAGACACTGTCTGTTTTTTACGATTTCAATGCTTGGAAAAGCGTATAATATTTTCCTTCCAAAGCCATTAGTTTATCGTGAGTGCCTTCTTCGGCCACTTCGCCTTCATCCAGCAAGTAGATATAATCAGCCCATTGCACCGTTGAGAGGCGATGGCTTACAATCAAAGTCGTTTTATTTTCGGAAAGTTTTTTCAGCGTGTTCACTATTTGTCTTTCGGAATTTGCATCCAAGGCACTGGAGGGTTCATCCATCAGCAATAAAGGCGCATCGCGGTAAAATGCACGTGCCAAAGCCATTTTTTGCCATTGCCCGATGCTGAGTTCTTCGCTTTCTTTGAACAAATGTCCCAAACGTGTATCGTAGCCTTTCGGCATTTTACTAAGTGCTTCATCAATTCCGGCAATCTGAGCGGATTGTCTGGCTCGCTCCAAATCACGCGGTTTGCCGTAATCTCCAAGCATAATATTATCCACTGCCGCAACCTGATACAGCGCAAAATCCTGAAAAACAGCCGTTACATTTTCCAGAATATTCTCCTGCCCGATTTTGCGTGCATCTACATTATCGATGGTTATTTTCCCTGAAATTGGTTTGTAAAATCCGCAAAGTAATTTAATTAGCGTCGTTTTTCCGGCTCCATTTTCACCCACTAATGCCACCGTTTTTCCGGCTGGAACAGTGATATTGATATTTTTCAAAGCCAGTCGTTCACTACTTTCATATCGGAAGCTCAAATTCTCAAATTTCAGACTTTCTTTTAAGCGGAATGGCTCCGGTGTTTGAACTTTATCCGTTTCAGCATCCGGCAATCGCAAAAATGCAAGGTAATCTTCCAGAAAAGTATTGTCCTCGATTAGTCCGGTTATGGAACGGAAAAACTCGTTAAGAATGCCATAACCACGCTGAAAGGCAAAGAAAAACAGCACGACCGTTCCGATGCTCATCATACCGCCGATGCTGAGATAGGAAACAATTCCCAATGAGGCGAAAATCAGCAAAACACCAAAAGCCTGAGCCAGCATGGAATTTCGGGTGTCGTATTTTGTAAGTGCCAGTTTTTCTGCAAAAAGTTCGTCCTGTTTGATATTAAATCGGCGAATAAAGTAGTTGGAGAAGGCGAAAAGCCGCATTTCTTTAGCGAATGGGAAGCCTGTAACAACACGATTGTAATAAAACTTCTCACGCTCAGTTGTCATCTGCGCTTCCTTCATCCGATGCAATCGACGAACATACAACACTCTGAAAGCGGTTTCCGGCAGCACCGCCACCAACAAAATCAGCAGCAAATACCATCGAATACTAACGAACAAGGCTATCAGTAAAATCCCCGCACTTACGGTTTTGATAAAGCCAAGTGCCGAACTCAAAATCCGCATAGGTCGATAGGACGCTTCCTGCACGGCGCGGTGCATTTTGTCCAATTTATCGGAATTTTCAAAATCAGTCAGATGCAGTCGGATGTGTTTCTGATGAAGCTGAGCATAAACTTTTCGGCTGACGCTTTGCGACATTTTTTCGGAGAAATAATTACCGATTTGATTTAGCAATCCACTTGCCATAAATAGCAAAGCCGTGATAGCCAAAAGTCCAAAGAAAAGGTATTTTTGCTCGGGAGTTTGCAGGGAATTCCGACTGATAAAATCAATCAAAAATTTGATGCTTACAATCATCGCAAGCGGCACCAAACCTTTTAAGACCGAAATAATAGCGTTGGTTCGGAATTGCTTTTCTACTCCTTGGAGAAGTGAGCGGATATTGGTA
>CAZCIU010000145.1:0-1842 GCA_964498765.1 uncultured Paludibacter sp.
ACATATTCTGCACTGTCAAATACCACGAAATCACGACCCGAAACGGCTTCTTTCAGCTCTACAAATTTCATTTCAAAACGTAAATCGGGCTTGTCCGAACCATAATATTTCATGGCATCAGCGTAAGTCATCCGCTGAAAAGGTTTGTTGAGTTCAATGCCTTTAATGGTTTTGAAATATGCTTTGCCAAACCCTCAAAGGTATTCAGCACATCTTCCTGTTGTACAAACGACATTTCGCAATCAATTTGCGTAAATTCAGGCTGGCGGTCAGCGCGCAAGTCCTCATCACGGAAACATTTCACAATTTGAAAGTAGCGGTCGAAACCGGAAATCATCAGCAATTGCTTGAAAAGCTGCGGAGATTGCGGCAGCGCGTAAAATTGCCCCGGATTCATACGCGAAGGCACCACGAAATCTCTGGCTCCTTCCGGTGTAGAACCGATTAACACAGGCGTTTCCACTTCCATGAAATGCATAGCATCCAGATAGCGGCGGGTTTCAAAAGTCATTTTATGGCGAAGTTCCAAGTTGGCTCGTACATTGGCTCTTCTTAAATCCAAATATCTGTATTTCATACGGATATCGTCGCCGCCATCGGTATTTTCTTCGATAGTAAAGGGCGGGGTCTTGGCTTCATTGAGAATGTTTAACTCAGAAACCAATATTTCTATTTCACCGGTGGGAATGTTGGCATTTTTACTGCTTCGCTCGGCAACTTCGCCCGTAATCTGAATTACAAACTCACGTCCCAGATGGTTGGCTTTTTCGCAAAGTTCTGCGTTTACTTCCTGATTAAAAACCAGTTGTGTAATTCCATAACGGTCGCGCAAATCTACGAAAGTCATTCCGCCCATTTTCCGGGTGCGCTGTACCCAGCCCGATAGAGTTGTTTTTTTTCCTGAGTCGGCAAGACGAAGCTCACCGCAAGTATGTGTTCTGTACATTACGTATGTTTATGATTTTATTATTTACGATTTACGATTTACGATTGCAAAATTAAGAAAATTAGAGGAAATAATAAACGAATGAACATTTTAAAAGAAAAAAATGCAGAAAAGTCTGTATTCTGCATTTTTTATTTTTGAACTATATTCTTATCGCAAATTTTTTCAATCTGGCATCTAGCATTTCTTGTGGAATAATTTTTTTGATTGTTTCCGCTACGGCGTTGAGTTGCCCTTCACGAATAAAATTATGCTGAATAACCAGTGAAATTTCTCTAACCGGTTCGGGATTTACCAGTTTTCGTAAATTTTTCTTTTGTTCATTTGAAAGACTTTGAACATGAAGTTCGGGAATTACAGTGTAACCGCCGTTTTCATCCACTATTTTTATAAGCGTTTCAATACTTCCGGCTTCATAGGCATAAAGTGTTTTCGCGTCGGTAGTACAAAAATTAAACACCTGATTACGAAGACAATGTCCCTCTTCCAGCACCCATAGCTGGTCAAGCGGAAGATCGCCCGAGTTCAATTCTTTTTCTTTATATAACTCATTTTCGGGAGATATATAGGCTACAAATTTCTCGTAATAGAGCGGGATTTCAAGGATATTGGGATTGTTGAGAGGTGTAGAAAGAATCGCCATATCAATTTCACCCAGAGACAATTTCCGTTCTATTGTGGCCGTGTGCATTTCAGACATTTTGAATGATAGCTCCGGATAGCTAGTCTTGAATTCCGAGAAAAATCTGGGTAACAGATATGGTGCTACCGTCGGGATTATCGCGATATTAATATTACCGCTGATATCACCTTTCTCGGCCGAAACGAGTTCATTGATTTTAGGGGAATTCTAAAAACTCGTTATTTTTCTAACATTATTTTTTGAGTCAGTTTTT
>CAZCIU010000146.1:0-1807 GCA_964498765.1 uncultured Paludibacter sp.
GAGTTTTTTCGCCCTTCAAAATCGGTAAAATAAAACATCGTATCATCATTGACAAAATAAGCCGAGCTTTTGGATTTTTCGCAATAAATATAGCTTTGATTGTACTGATTTGTAACCACCGACCATTGGAATTTTTCGCCTTCGAATTCCACATCCAACTGTTTTCCGGGCTTAAAATCAAATGCATTATGGATTAAAGCCAGACTTTCCACATTGTAAATGGTGGTATTTTCCTTTGGCACCTCTCCAATGTGCAAAACCGGATTTTCAGTCGTTTTTTCAAAGAAATATCCAAGCGGATACGCATGCGTTTTTGCACCAATTTCAGGACTTAATTGTATCTGAAAATGTAGATGTGGTTCGGGTGAACGACCTGAATTTCCGCAAGTTGCGAGCACAGTGCCTTTCGTTACATAATCGCCAATCTGCACTTTGAAACTATCTTTTTTCAAGTGGCTTATTTGTGAATAAAGTCCGTTCAAATGATTAATAATAATCGTATTGCCCCAATTTTTCTTGGTGTTTACATCGTTAATTTCGTTGTCCTTCGTCACATTACTAATCTGATACACATAGCCGTCGGCGGGCGCAATCACAGGTTTGTTAAAGCAATAAAAATCTTCTCTTTTTGCACCGGAACCGAAAAAAGTTTTGTTTTCATCATCCATAATGACAAAATCCAGCGCATTTCCCCAATCGCCGAGGTGCGTTATTTCACCATTATAACCCTGACTGACAGTCCATTCTCCAAGAAAAGGTAATTTCATTTTAAATGGCACATCGCTTCCAAATCGCTGAAGATAATTCACACTTTTATAGACCGTTTTTTCAGGATTATAATACTGAATGGCAGGGAAAATGAAAAATTTATTTGCCGAACGATGTATCAAAATATAAATCAGCAAAATAGCTAACACGCTGAACGAAAGCGTATAAGAAAAAAGCCCGCTTCCTTCAATCAATTTCTCGATACTTGCATAAAACAGAAACAAGACCGGTGTCAATCCAGCCACGAGCAGGTAGCTGTAAATATTTGGCAAAATGAAAAAACTTCCAATCGCCATTCCCCAGAAAATATAATTTGTTCCGGCAAGGTTGGTGGTCAATTGTTGCAGGTCAAAACCAAGCGTTTTACTTGCTAAAAAGGCGAATAAAAATCCGAGAAAAGCCACCGTGGATTTTATTCGGGAATGGATTATCAGTGCGACACAAATAAAAATTCCAATCAAAATACTGTCAGTAAAAAAGATGGAAGCCAGCGTTTTGAAATAGTAGAAAATCAGTTACGGAAGTTGGATATTATCCAGAGAATGAACGAGTTCGTACCATGGAATGCTCATTTGCTTGGCCAATAAAATGGTAAATCGGTCAAAAGGAGTAATCAAATCGATATTAGCAAAACTCCTGAAAGACAGGTCGATAATAAAACTCGTAATTACAAAAGGCAAGGTCAAAACGGGCAATTTATTTTTGGAAAGAACTGTTTCGAGCCACACCGTTAGCAAAAACGAAAGCACCACGCCAAAGACATAAAACAGCAAAAATGAGGGATTGGAATAAAACTTAAAGAGCAAACTCATTCCCACAAAAACGGCATTGAAACCATAAATTCCACTTGCGATTTTTTCTTTGGAAAATCCGAGCAAATGTGAAAGTAAATTCGTGATAATCACCGCTACCAAACCACCCAAACCAATGCGCACATCCAGCACGCTCAAAATCAGCATCACCACCGCAAACCAGGTTTGCATGGAGAAAAAGATCTGCCCGTAGCTGTTGTAAGTCGCTTTCAGATGCAGGGATGCAA
>CAZCIU010000147.1:0-1795 GCA_964498765.1 uncultured Paludibacter sp.
GAAGTATAAACATGATAACCATGGTGGATAAACAAACCATAATTCATTTGTATAGAAGTCGTGGGCTCAGCAAACGTGCCATTGCCCGCGAACTGGACATCAGCCGTAAAACGGTACATAAGGTAATCCAGGAGTATGAGAGTACATTGTCTTCTGATACTCCTTCAGTAAGTTTAGAGACAATTTTGACTACTGCGCCCCGGTATGATAGCTCTAAACGTAGCCGTAGAGTAATCACAGGACAGGTACAATCCATTATAGATGATTGCTTAGCTAAAAATGCCAGCAAACGTGCCAGTGGTCTAAAGAAGCAATGTATGTTAAAGAAGGATATTCACAATCTTCTTCTTTCACGAGGATTCTCAGTCAGCTATCCGAGCGTATGCAAGTATATCACGGGGATTGATACTCAAAAGTCCCGTAAACGGGAAGAGGCTTTTATCCGGCAGTACTATATCCCGGGAGAGAACTGCGAGTTCGACTGGGGAGAGGTAAAACTCCGCATACATGGTAAGCTTCAGCGTTTCTTTCTGGCTGTGTTTACTTTTAGTCACAGCAATGGGCGTTATGCCTATCTGTTCCGTCATCAGAATACGCTGGCCTTTATGGAATCACACCGTAATTTCTTCCGCCAGGTCAAGGGAGTTCCCTATGTCATGGTATATGACAATATGCGTGTGGCGGTCAAGGACTTCGTAGGGACAGATAAGACTCCCACGGAGGCTTTGAGCCGTATGTGCGCCTTTTACCGGTTTGATTTCCGCTTTTGCAACGCACGTGCCGGATGGGAAAAAGGACATGTGGAACGTAGCGTGGAGTATGTCAGGCGCAAGGCGTTCTGTATGAAGATGGATTTCGACTCGGTAGAAGAAGCCGGCAAACACCTGCAAGAGGTATGTGAAGGACTTAACACACAAGCCGGAAGTATCTCCACCTTGGACAAGGTAGAGTCGCTCGCGGCTGATCTGGCAGCCTTGCAGCCACATATAAACGAGATGGGATGCTTTCAAATGGAGGATTATAAAGTTGATAAGTGGTCTACTATCTGTATGAAGAACATCCATTACTCCGTTCCCGACACATTAGTGGGGAAAACGGTTTCTGTCAAGATATACAGCGAGAAGGTTGTTATCTTCCATGGGCAGGTGAAGGTGGCAGCGCATGAACGTGTGTATGGCGTGGCAGACTGGAAAATACAGTTGGAGCATTACGCTCGTACCCTGCTGCGCAAGCCGGGGGCGGTACAAGGATCGTTGGCACTCATGCAGATGCCCGCTAAGATACAGGAACTCTTCCAGATACATTTCCAGGATAATGGAAGGGACTTTGTTCTGTTAATACAGTATGCCGCAGAGAATGGATTTACAGACAAGGATATCATACGTTCCTATGAGGCTTTGAGACTGCGTGGAGTACACAAGGTATCGGCAGACCAGATTAAAGCCTTTATGCACGCTAATAATGAGCCGCAGGATGGAAATGGGGAAAATGTGCCTGCTCCGGAGCACCGACAGCAATCACGGCAGATAGAGGATGCGGCAATGGGGATCCTTGTGGACCTGACCAGGATGATGGACAGCACACAGGCTTTAACTCAAATAGATTCTTTAAACTAAAAAAATATTGTTATGGACTACTTGTCAGAAAAAGAAATGATTACAGACTATGCCAGAGAACTTAAAATAAATGTTCTACAGAACGAACTGGAGGACTTTATCACATTGGCAACGCAGGAGAACTGGGGATGCAGGACATTGATTGCACGCATACTGGAAAAGGAAATGGAAATAAGGGT
>CAZCIU010000148.1:0-1773 GCA_964498765.1 uncultured Paludibacter sp.
TTAAAATTTGTAATGCTGAAGCGATGGCGGATTCGTGCTTAAGTCATAGCAATCAAGCGATTCCATTGACACCCTAAAATATACCAGTTCACGATAATTACCATAAAGCCTTGGCAAAACGGGATTGGTAGAGTAGATTTCCCTCGCGATTTCATCCGGCACATCGAAGACGGCATTCCCGGTGATCCGGACAGAAATGTTCCCCGACATGGCAAGTAATTCGACCGATGGATTATTCTGCAATTGCCCATAAACCTCTTTTCCGGGTGCAGTGGCAAAATAGAGTGTGTTGGTTTGTTCCTCTATCTTCATCACTTGGAATACTCTGATTTTGGGTTTTCCATCGCTTCCGACCGTTGCTAATGCCAACTCCTTATGTAGGCGTAAGAAACCGTAAATTTCATTCATATTAGTAACCTATCGTAAAGCGTTCCTGATGATGTGCCGGAGCTTCCAGTTCATCAATCATAGCTTTGGCATAATCCTGAACGGAGATTTTGCTTTCCCCCTTATCGTTCAAAATCAGGTCATCTTTTCCCAGACGGTAGTTTCCGGTGCGTTCGCCCGGCTCAATGCTTCCTGCCGGAGAGAAAAATACCCAGTCGATTTCTTTTTCGTTCATCAGGGTGTCGAGATAGAACTCGCCGAGTGATTTTACACCGCCCAAAATTTCGGTAGGGATAGCACCGGAATCCACTACACGCAAGCCGGGAGCCACGAAAAGCGTACCCGCACCGCCTACGATAAGCAGGCGTTTAGTTCCCGCTTTCTTTACTCCCTCGAGGATAGCCGGATAGGTCGTCAGCGTTTCTTCGTAGATGTTCGGATTAATCCATCCCGGATTGTATGCGCTGATAACGGCATCCGCGCCTTTTGAGATTTCGGCTACCGTGGCGGCATTAGAAACATCTGCCCTAACGATTGTAAGGTCTGCGTTTGAGATTTTGACATTTTCGGGATTGCGAACGACCGCCGTAACTTTGATACCCCTGTTTAATGCTTCATTCAAGATAGCGGAACCGATGAATCCGCTTGCTCCTATCAATACGATTTTGTTCATTGCTGTACTCTTTAATGATTTATATTCTTTAATACGATGCAAAAGTACAGCCTTATCAGACGGAGATAATGATACATATCCGTCCGATAATGGTAAATCTCCGACAATGATAGATTATTGCTTGGTGGAATCCCTGAATTGAGCAGGTGTTATGCCCGTATGCTTGCGGAAATACTTGTTGAAGTTTGTTGGTTCGTCGAAACCGAGTTCGTAGCCTATTTCTTTTACAGACAAACCGCTATATGCCAATAATCTCTTGGTTTCGAGAATGATACGCGAATTGATGTAGACTTTAGGTGTTCCTCCGGTAAGAGCCTTGACCTCTTTGGATAAAGTCTTTTCATTCGTTCCCAGCAGAGCAACATAATACTCCGTACTTCTGTTTTCTCTAAAATGTTCTTCAACAGCATTATAGAATTTCTGTCCGACATTATTTATTACCGGAGGATAGGTCGCGGAATGTTGCCTTTCGGCTTCAAGTAAAAGAATCCGCAGATAACTTTGGGCTATCCCTGTCTGGAAATCATCGCCGGGCTTATTCAGTTCTTCATCCAACAATGCGATAATGCTTCCTGCAAGTTGAGGGCAAACGGGTACGGTTTTATTGAGATTGACCGGATTAAGGATTTCGGATGTATACAGGAAATTGGCATCAAGTTCGGTTATCGTGAAGAAAGAACTTGTAAACAGAATCATTTTGCCGGTATAATCAG
>CAZCIU010000149.1:0-1620 GCA_964498765.1 uncultured Paludibacter sp.
ACACCATTATAAATTGTTCCACGCATATGATCTCTCTACTTAATTAATAACATTTTGACAAACTATTTCCTTATTATCATTCTCATCAAATATAAAATCAAGAGGATATTGTTCAATAGGTAACAAAAAGAAGCTACTACACCTTAAATCCAATTTGTTTTTCTAGATTTTTCTCGTTTACTTCATAAATCTTCTCCCGCAGTAAATCAAGCGAGAGGCGTATGCCAATTCGATGCATGTATAAAATCGGTTGCACGATATCCAGCTCGAGTGTCGAAGTGCTCAGTAAAATATCAAATTCAAATTCCTGTAGGTCCAGTTCAGAAATAATTTGCTTCGGATAAACATGCACATGAACAGAGCGATCCAATTCAGAGATTATTTCATTCGCAATGTTTGCCGCGTGCGTCTCATTATAATGACTATGGACCAAAATATGACAAGATGAAAATTTATAAAACAGCTGTCGGGTCAAGTTCTCCCACTTCGACAGTAGGGTGTATAACAGATGCTTGAGCGTATAGTCACTAAAATTGACGTTTCGTTTCACACAAATATTCGTTAGTTCATCTCTCGCCATTTGATAAAAATTCGGAAACTCGCTCTCGTAATAGGTAAGTAAACAAATGTCTCGAGGCGGGAAAAGCACGTGAATCTTTCCCGGAAAATCTTTATACAAAGACATCACAAAACTCAATTTAAAAATTAAATAGCGATGCTCTTCCATTTCTAAGTTAAATTCACGAGTTAGTTTCAAAATCATCGCCAGAATATCATTGAATTCCTCTTGTAATTCAGGCACTTCCAGATAAAGTTGGTTATCGAGCAAAAATGGATTGTGGCGGACCCACTGAGCAAAGGTATTCGCATAAAAAGAAGCCTCTTCCTCGTTCTTCAATTTCTGGCTCAAATCATCAAAAATAACCTGCCGAAACGCTTCGATATTTGTAAGCATTTTTCTAGGATAAGTAAATGATTTTTCATACGTATAGCCTTTTTTCTCTCGAATAAATTTAATGGCAAAAATAAACATGAATAGTCCATAGTTAATCGAATTTGGTTTGATTTTCAAAAAACGGAATGTTGTGTGGAGCGCATCGGTCAATATTTCAGGTGAAACCTGCTGAAACGGCCAACGATTAATGTGGTATCGCTCGTAAAAATACATTGTGTAAAAGTTCCGAATCAAAAACTCCTCGCCCACTAAACGGAAAGGATTGGGAGTAACTTGAATTCCATACTTTTCTAAATTCTCATTGATTTTGGAAACCAAGCGTGAAATTGTCGACGAACTCATAAAGAGTTTGTTTTCCAAATCAATTAAATGTAAATCATCATCAAAAAAAATAAATTCTAATAAATTAAAGGCAGGGGTATTGTCATAAATTTTTCGTTGGAAATAATCAATTCCAATATGTGAAGGGATATCAAGTTGGAAACCATCCATAGAAGATAGTAATTTCCCGTTGATTTCATCCATCGTACTTTTCATTTCTTCTAAATCATATTTAATCACACGAATGGAAGAACCAGTCTGTTCAGCCAGCTGTCGTGTTGTAATCGGAGCAGGAGCATGAAAAAGTGATTCTACAATTTGAAATTGACGTTTATCTTTATCGG
>CAZCIU010000150.1:0-1606 GCA_964498765.1 uncultured Paludibacter sp.
TTTAAATCAAATTTATTTACTGTGAAATGAAGCATTGTTATTTTTTAATAAACTTATAAGATTTGATCCCGTTTTTTGTCATTAATCGAACGAAATAATATCCTGAGTTTAAGGTTTTCAAAGAAATACTTTCATGCTGATTCCTTATTATTCCTTGATGAACTAATTTTCCAGACAAATTGAACATTTCATAAATCGTAGGAGAATCAATTTCTGAAATCCATAAATTTTCAGAAGCTGGATTGGGATATAAAAATAACTCTTTAAGACTCTGGGAGTTATCAGCGGATAAACTTCCAATCATTTCAAAAGCTCCTATATCTATTCCTGATCCTGAAAAACGATTATTTCCTAAAATATCCAGTGCTGTGGTTGGATCGCCTACAAAATCTGTATAAAAAACAGCATTGCCCGCATCGATTCCTAAACTACCTTGTTGTAAGGAAAAATTTCCATTGGAAAACATTTCCCCCGTTGCTTCGATATATTCAGTAAACAATGGCATTTCAGCCGAATTCCCACCCAAGTCATTAAAATTTAAAATCCAGTTTCCATCTTCATCAAATGCATTTTGAATGATGCTGTTTCCGATATTTGAATTTTGATATAGAGAGGAAGCTGAGAAATTTATATAATTATCGCCCATTTTATTTCCCCATAAAATGGAGTTCAAAATATTGATATGAATTTTATCACCGCTGCCTGAAATTGCACCAGAACCACTCCACCAATCATAGTTATTTTGATTAGAAACAATGGTTGAATTAATGATATCTACGGTAACAATTAACTGAGGTCCATGCATATGAATTACCATAAAACCTGATTGATTACCCATAACATTTCCAGATGCTACACTATTGCTAATTTTAACATTTCCAGCGTTGATTTGCATAACACCATACATTCCGGTATTTCCAACAAAATAGGCGCGATCTATATTTACAAAAACATCGTGATCAAATGAACGACTTGTTCTGATTACCGCAGGATTACCACTATTCCTGGCGAAATTCGCATTTGTTACATTAAGATAAGTATCACTCGGATTTGTTTCAGGGAAATTATTGTCAACATGCGTATAAATATGTCCTGCGTTATCTGAATAAATAAAATTTTCAATATCTACAACAGAATTTTTAATTTGAACACCACCCGTACTTTCTGTGATGCTTAAATTTAAAAAATTAGCAGTCGAATTTCGAATATAAACTGGTCGTGCAGCTCTGTTGATTGAAATATTTCTAAAATCTACATTGGCATCCACAATATTAAAAGCACCTCCAAAACCTTGACGAATCATTGTTTCATTTACAAGAATATAATTATATCCAACGACTGTTCCGCCGTAAATTGTAAATCCATCTAAAATGGCAGTAATATCAAACCCCGCAGCAATGACGGCATGATAATAATTATCATTATAGGATGCGCCGTCGTTAACGCCATCGTCAACTCCTAAATCATTTCCTTCAATATCCGTCGAAAGTATACTTGCATTTTGTTCAAAATCTCGCAGTTCAAGATTGGTTTCGGGATTTGTGGCTGAAAAACCACCATAAACTTCAACTCCTTCTTTTAAAACAAAAGTTTTGTCCCGATCGGT
>CAZCIU010000151.1:0-1601 GCA_964498765.1 uncultured Paludibacter sp.
AAACGCTTATAATCTTTTGATTATAAGCGTTTTTTCGTACCCGGAGGGGGACTTGAACCCCCACAGCCGATAAAGGCCAAAGGATTTTAAGTCCTTCGTGTCTACCATTCCACCATCCGGGCGCATTTTACTGCGTTAAAGCAGCTTTCTGCTTTGAGTGTGCAAAAATACAACTTTTTTTTCACTGACAAACAACTTTCGAGAATATTTTAAGTTTATACGCTACAAATTCAAGAAATTGCTTTATTTCATCACACTCTTCAAAAAGAAACCACCGACAAACTAGTTTATCGGTGGTTTTTGAGCGGAAAACGAGACTCGAACTCGCGACCCTAACCTTGGCAAGGTTATGCTCTACCAACTGAGCTATTTCCGCATTTGCGGGTGCAAATATACATACTTTTTTTTAATAGGAAAAATATTTCTCAAAAAAGACACTCAAAATATCTAAAAAATTAAAAACTTCTGGACGAAACAAACTCCACGCAGTCAATTAATGCGTGTTTTGCTTCGTTATTCGGGAAATTCTTAAGTTCGTTTATCGCTATTTCATTGTATTTGTCCATTACGCCTTTTGCGTAATCCAATCCTCCTTCTTCATGCGCAAAATTCATGATTTTCTGGATATTCTCATGCGAAAAATCTTTGTCGTCAATCATCCTCATAATTTCATCTCTTTTGGGAGATTTCGTTGTTCTGAGCGCATAAATCAAAGGAAGAGTCAACTTACCGTCACGCACATCGTTTCCGGTAGGTTTGCCAATATCTGCATTCTCATAATAGTCAAAAATGTCGTCTTTTATCTGGAAACAAATTCCGAGCGCATCGCCAAACCTTTTCAAACTCTCCAATTCAGTTTCAGAAGCTCTTACAGACAATCCTCCGACTTCCATGCAAGTTGCAAATAGTCGTGCCGTTTTTCTTTTAACAATATCAAAATATGTTTTTTCATCAATCGCAGAAGGTTTCAGCACAGTAAGTTGCATCAATTCTCCATCAGAAAGTGTCATTCCTATTTCAGAAATAGTTCCTACGATATCGATATTTTTAGTTGTGTATGCACAGAAAAGCGATTTTGATAAGATATAATCTCCGGTAAGCACAGCTACTTTATTTGCCCAGCGCGCATTTACCGATTCTCTGCCTCTTCTTTCGAGCGTATCATCCACCACATCATCATGCACCAAGCTAGCTGTATGAAGCAATTCCAGCGAAAATGCACCATAAAGCGTCTCTTTATTTACATCGCCCAGAAGTTTTGCGGCAAGCATGGTAAGAATTGGTCGAAGTTTTTTACCACTTCCTTCCATTATGTAATTATGTACACTGCTCAACAATTTGTTTTCGCTGTCAAGGACGGTATGATACACATTCTCAAACTCTTGCATCTCAGCAAGAATCGGTCTTTTTATCTTATCAATAAAGTTCATTTAGCTATCTCTAAGTTTAGACAATTTGCAAAAATAATCAAATTTGTTCTTTCTTAACCCTTTTGAAAGAGAAATAAGTTATTTTTGTGTAATTTTACAAATCAATCTCAGCCTATTGAAACAAATAAAACAGCGAAATGTTTAAATAATATGACTGAGATTTTAAGAATT
>CAZCIU010000152.1:0-1596 GCA_964498765.1 uncultured Paludibacter sp.
TCAGGCCCTCAGGCCCTCAGGCCCTCAGGCCCTCAGGCCCCCAGGGTTGAAACCCATAGCCGTCAGGCTAACGTATTTAATTCACTGATCACCAACCGTTTGGTATAGGCAGTTCTTTTTTTACCCCATTTCGTTGAGAAACAGGGCTTGAATTTGTAATTTTCACCATTTCAAATAACGTTTAGTTGATAAAAGGGGGAGCGGTTCGTTCGGATCCCCCTTTTTGATGTCTTAAATATACATATAATTATTTGATTTGCAGGACAATAGCGATATTATTTCTATTAAATTTTTCTTATTGTTTCTTTTTTCTTTCCAATGGTTTGAAGAGAATAAACTGGTCAGTTCTTTCAGTTTTCTCTCTGATTTCTTTCTCCCTTCTTTCCATACATCTCTTAGATTATCATAAGAATCTCTTAATGTCTTAAAACATTTATCATCACTCAATAGCCTCTTCTTACTGATAAAGTAATATGCGCGAAGATTGCTGATGATCTGAGTTTTCAAAAGAATTAAGATTAATTTGGCATACAGCAAGCATGCGAATCGCTCATATTTCATAGGTTGTATTTTATCTATTCTGCACACTGACTTCCAGCTTTTAAAGGTCAACTCTATTTGCCAACGCAATCGATATACTCCTAAAGCCTCGTCGACTGAAAGATCTGTACCTGGGACGTTTGTGATAAAAATGTTGAATCGACAACGGGCTTTGTACTCCTCAGAAGTTGTCCATCCATTTTCTTTGTTTGATTTCTTTACCTTTCTTATTCGCTCTTGGTAAATATGCTCTGGAACTACTTCTACAATCAACCTTAATTTCGTGGGCGTATATTTTCCCACTATCACTTCGTTGTCGCTGCGTTCGAGCTTTTTCCGGCGCATTTGAATATAGAGGTCTTTAAACTCTATCTTATTCCCAGTGATTGGGTCATAAATAAGACTACAAGCGTTCAGTCTGCTAATAAACGATGCCCCCCGCTCAACAAATCCGTTCAGCACGGACATGTTGAAGTAGCCCAGATCGCGAACAATCAAGTCGTCCTTATTGATATTTGTGGCAGTTTCGTTTGCGTCGGTTGCATCGTTTCGTACTCCGGCAGTTACGTTAAGATCCAGGATTCTTCCGCTACGTGCATCATACTCGTATTGAATGGACACACCAGCCTTTGATGTTCCTTTGCCTCCACCGCAACCCTTAAACTGATTCTGAAGCCTGTTTGGTACTGTATAGCGCGTAGAATCCTTAATGCGGACTTGATTGAACTTTGATAAAAAATCCGCACAAAAGACCTTTGACAATTGCTTTTCAAGCAACTCGGTAAAAACACTCTTTACAAAGGCTACAGACTCCTCATTAAATCGCGCATCTAGCGATTGCTTGGCGATCTTCGTTTTAAACTGAGCCCTAATCTTAGAACAAATCTGTGACAAGCTGATCGTATCGGGCCGGGAGGCACAATAGAGCAGTATATCAAAGAACATACTAGGTGTGAAACCACATTTACGTTTGTAAAAGCCGCAGTCTGATGCTTTCTTTTGAAGCTCTTTCTCCGAAAACAGCTCTCGCAGAGTAGCTGAAAACGAACTCGTAAA
>CAZCIU010000153.1:0-1562 GCA_964498765.1 uncultured Paludibacter sp.
TATTTTCTTTGAAAAAACGACTGAAATGTGCGTCACTCTTAAATCCGCTCTGAAGCGAAACTTCTTTGATCGATAAGTCTGGTTCTGAAATAAGAATGTCACGTGAGCGGGAAAGGCGGTACGCCATCAAATAGTTCATGATTGTATATCCCGTTACCTCTTTGAATAAATGAGACATATAAGATTTCGTCAACCCGACTGAGAAAGCAACATCATCAATCGTAATCGGCTCCTGATAATGACTAAAGAGATAGGCGGTAATGATTTCGACTAATTTGGTTTTTTCATCCTGCCCGGTTCCTTCTCTTCTTATTAAAGGGTCATTTGATTGGTGTAAGTAAATAAGCAATTGGCATACTAACATTTTCAACTGTGCATCTTCAATTGGACTAATATCATTATCGATATCTTTCCAAATGTAGGTCATCTCTCGGATTTTCCCTTCGACAAATGATTCCCCTTTGTTCGAAAAGTGAATCATCGAACCATTTTCATCTTTATTAATTAATTCCAAAAGATACTCTAATTCTAATTCTTTCAACAACGGTCTGATCCAGTCATTTCGAAAGTGCAAAAGACTCCGCTCATATGCATCCGGATCTCCGTACACATATGCTTTGTGGATTTTATTGCCATCCAACATCAATAAATCTCCAGGTTGTAAATGATAAAACTGGTTGCCTACCAAGAAACGACAATTTCCTCCGTGAAGCAAAACCATTTCATTATAATCATGCGAATGAAAATCGAATAAATCTTTTACGCCCTTCAGTCTACTTGCTACTAACAAATCCTCCAAAGACCGTCGCCCCCTTTTTATTCCTGGCTTCAGTATACAAAACAACCGCTTACATCGCTATGACTACACATGTTTTCTTTTTTATTAAATCTGACTCAAAATGTGATTTGTGATTAAATGCGCTAAAAAAGGCTATCTTAACTACAAATTGAGCCGCTTTTCTCACAAAAAGCTGTCTGATTTAGCCTAAAATAAATCAAATTTATTACAGAAAGTCAACTTAATGTTTTTCCATGTCGTTAAGAAATGATTATCTTGCAAAAAAAATAATATCTTACCTAAAATGCGGTGTGAATTTCCCAAAAATCCCTTTTAGTATTTTTTTCGCTTTCAAAACGCTGTCTCAAACTATTTTCTTTCTGCTATTTTTTGACTAAAAATGTTTTATTAGCACTTTTATGCTCTAAATGCGATAAAATCAACATCGAAAAGTCAGAAAATTATTTATCTTCATAAGCTCAATTTCGAGCATGCCATCAACAAAGTTATACAAAATAAATAAAACGATAGAACGAAAAGTGTATAATCAATGGATTGCAATAAAATTCGTTCAATAAAATAATTATCGTGTTTCCAAAAAGGAAATTTATCTGAAAACGCTTTTGACGTAACCGCTTTCCTTTCGTATACTCATCTCAACTTTAGCAAGCGAGTCCCCCCCTTTTTCTCGAAGCTAAGGAAAAGAAGACCTGAAGGGAAGAAACACAGATGGAAGGATTAGTAGCAAAGAAAGAAAAGAGAGGTTTTGGTTTTCGCGATGTAT
>CAZCIU010000154.1:0-1561 GCA_964498765.1 uncultured Paludibacter sp.
TGTGTTCTGGTCAGTCCAATATGGAAATGCCTTTAAAAGGATTTCCTGGTCAACCCGTAAAAGGAGGTAATGAAGCGATAGTGCGTTCACAAAATAAAAACATTCATTTTATTACTGTTCCAAGAGCTTCGGTGTTAGAACCGAAAACCGATTTTGAAGGACAATGGGAAGTAGCATCACCAAAAACGACAGGTAATTTTAGTGCGACGGCTTGGTATTTCGGTTCGTTATTGCAAGAGGTTTTACAAGTTCCTGTTGGTTTGATTCACGTTTCGTATGGCGGTTCTAATGTGGAGGCTTGGATGAATGAAGAAATGTTGAAAGATTTTGATTTGGCTTTGGAATTACCAAAAAAAGAAGCCGATTTAAAAAGCAATCCAAACAGAGTGCCAACAACTCTATTCAACGGTATGTTATCGCCTGTCATTGGTTACGGAATTAAAGGAGCGATTTGGTACCAAGGGGAATCCAATTACGAACGTCCGTTTCAGTATAAAGATTTATTTAAAAAAATGCTGACTTCGTGGCGAGCATTATGGAATCAAGGTGATTTTCCGTTTTACTTCGCTCAAATTGCCCCGTTTGATTACGCACGTTTTCATCCTAATGATAACAAAGAAGCATACAATTCAGCTTATTTAAGAGAGGCACAATTAAAAGCTTCAAAAACTATTGAAAATTCAGGAATGGCAGTGTTGTTGGACGTTGGTGAATTTGGAAATATCCATCCTGCCGATAAGCAAAAAGGAGGCGAGCGTTTAGCGTACCAAGCTTTGGTGAAAACTTATGGATTTGAAGGTTTTGAATACGAAAGTCCAGAATTTAACGCCATGGAAATAAAAGGAAGCACGGTTACGGTGTCGTTTAACAATGTACCAAATGGGATTACGGCTTATGACAAAGAAGTGACAGGTTTTGAAATTGCTGGAGAAAACAAAGTGTTTTATCCGGCACAGGTACAGTTACGAAGAAAATCTGTAGTGCTTTCTGCTCCTCAAGTGGAGAAACCTGTAGCGGTACGTTATTTATTTAAAGATTTTGTAAAAGCTGAAATTTTTAGCACAGGCGGTTTGCCAATGTCGTCGTTCAGAACGGATGATTGGTAGGAGTTTCTAATGCTAATTAGAAATTCCGTCACCCTGAATTTATTTCAGGGTCTTACATCTAACAAAACCATAAATTAAGACATAAAATTGAAAAACTTAATAACATACATTTTCTTTTTATCAGCGTGTTTTTGTTCAAAAGCACAAATCCCTACGCTCAAAAATTACAATCAAATTTGGACGACACAAAGCAAAAACGCATCAGAGTCGATGCCTTTAGGCGGTGGAGATATTGCTTGTAACGTATGGGTGGAAGACGGGAAATTGTATGCGTATATTTCAAAAAGTGGCACTTTTGATGAGCATAATACTTTATTGAAATTAGGTCGTATAAAAGTGGAATTAACGCCTAATCCGTTTCAAGAGAATCAAGGGTTTCGTCAAGAATTGCATTTGGAGGATGGCTATATTTTAGTATCTCAAAATGATACGGAGGTGAAATTATGGGTGGATGT
>CAZCIU010000155.1:0-1454 GCA_964498765.1 uncultured Paludibacter sp.
AGCTCGATTACATCCTGACGATCGACATCTTCAATGAGGGCGTCGACATCCCTCCGTTGAACCAGATCGTCATGCTCCGCGCCACGCAGTCCTCGATCATCTTCACACAGCAGCTCGGTCGTGGATTACGCAAAGCGGATGGCAAGGATCACCTCCGGGTGATCGACTTCATCGGCAACTACAACAACAACTTCTTGATCCCGATTGCGTTGAACGGCGGCGACCGGGGAGACAAGGAGGAGATTAAACCCATCATCCGCGGCGAAACCGCGCCTGGCGAGGAGCTGTCTGGAGTCTCGACGATCAACTTTGATCCAATCTCCGAAGCCCGGGTGCTCGAGTCCTTGCGAAACGCAAAGCTCGACAATCTCGCCCGACTGAAGAAGGAGATCCGGGAACTCGAGATCCGGAAGGGACACGTACCGAAGCTCCTGGATTTTGCCGTCCAAGGAACGTTTGACCCGGTCCTTATGGCGGCCGGCAAAAAGAACTATTGGTCTCTGCTTCACCACACCAAGTTCCTTGATACCGCGCCAAACGAATCCGAAGCCGCTTATTTGAACTTTTTGTCGCGGGAGCTCCTCAGCGGCAAGCGGCCCCATGAGCTCCTCATCATTCGCGAGCTGCTCGAACGGGGTTCGATGACTGTGGGCGCTGTGAGAACGATGCTTGTCTCCGAGGGAACCTCGGCGATCCTCGACGTGATCCTGTCTTCTATCCGTGTCCTGTCACTGGAGTTCTTCACCGCAACCGAGCGAAAGAACTACTCCGATATCACCATCGCAACCCTGGAGGGGGACGCACTCCATATCGACCCGACGTTCAGCCGCTTGTATAAATCTTCTCCCCACGTTGACGCGGACCATGGCGAAATGTCCTTCAAAGCTGCCGTCGACGACATCATCGAGACGGGCCTACACCTGGCGCGCCATGAGCACAGTTGGACCGGAGACTTTATTGTCGGCCGACGCTACTCGCGTAAAGACTACTGCTGGCTGAACAACTGGGTTTCCAACCAGTACTCCACGATCTACGGCTACAAAGTCAACGAGTCCACCGGTACCTGTCCGATTTTCGTTACCTATCACAAGGATGATGAAATTTCGGACAGCACGAAGTACGGGGACGAATTTATCGACAGCCGCACCTTCCATTGGTTCACCCGGAGTAAACGGACCTTGCAGAGTCCCGAAGTCAAGGCCATCGTCGAAAAGCAGATCGACTTGCACCTTTTCGTCAAGAAAGACGATAAGGAGTTGAAGGACTTCTACTACCTTGGCCGAGCTACCCCCTCTGACGCCTACCAAGACGAAATGCCGACAGAGAAGGGCGGCCTTCTCGATGTGGTCCGAATGAACCTGAACCTTGAGTCGCCGATCGAGGCGTCGCTGTACAAGTACTTGACCACTGATACTGCACGCATCGCCACGACGGGAGCGGGGGCCGAAACCTAG
>CAZCIU010000156.1:0-1418 GCA_964498765.1 uncultured Paludibacter sp.
CAGGCTCTGGTTCGCGAAGGCCTGCGCAACGTAGCAGCTGGCTCTAACCCAATGGGCATCAAGCGCGGCATTGAAGCGGCAACCAAGACTGTTGTTGAAGCTCTTCTGTCTTCCGCTAAGGAAATTGAAACCCAGGAGCAGATCGCTACCACCGCTGGTATTTCCGCAGCGGACCCAGCAATTGGCGAGAAGATCGCTGAAGCTATGTACACCGTCGGCAATGGCGCTGTAAACAAGGACTCCGTCATCACCGTTGAAGAGTCCAACACTTTCGGAGTTGACCTTGAGGTCACCGAAGGTATGCGCTTCGACAAGGGCTACATCTCCGGCTACTTCGCAACCGACGTTGAGCGTCAGGAAGCAGTCCTCGAAGACCCATACATCCTGCTGGTGTCCTCCAAGATCGCTAACATCAAGGACCTTGTTCCACTTTTGGAGAAGGTCATGCAGTCCGGCAAGCCACTTTTGATCATCGCTGAAGATGTCGAGGGCGAAGCACTGTCCACCCTGGTTGTTAACAAGATCCGCGGCACCTTCAAGTCTGTTGCTGTTAAGGCACCTGGCTTCGGCGACCGCCGCAAGGCAACCCTGCAGGATATGGCTATCTTGACCGGCGGCCAGGTCATCTCTGAAGAGGTTGGCCTGTCCCTAGAGACCGCTGACCTGCCATTGCTGGGTCAGGCACGCAAGGTTGTTGTCACCAAGGATGAAACCACTATCGTTCAGGGTGCTGGCTCCCAGGAGCAGATCGACGGCCGCATCAAGCAGATCCGCGCTGAGATCGACAACTCCGATTCCGATTACGACCGTGAGAAGCTGCAGGAGCGCTTGGCTAAGCTCTCCGGCGGTGTCGCAGTCCTGAAGGTTGGCGCTGCAACTGAGGTTGAACTCAAGGAGCGCAAGCACCGCATTGAGGACGCAGTCCGCAACGCAAAGGCTGCTGTTGAAGAGGGCATCGTTGCTGGCGGTGGCGTAGCGCTGCTGCAGGCTGCTGCTGCTCTGGATTCCCTCGAGCTGACCGGTGATGAGGCAACCGGTGCGAACATCGTTCGCTCTGCACTGTCCGCTCCGCTGAAGCAGATTGCTTTCAACGCTGGTCTCGAGCCGGGCGTTGTTGCTGATAAGGTTGCATCGCTGCCTGACGGCCAGGGCCTGAACGCTCAGACCGGCGAGTACGTTGACCTGATGGAAGCTGGCATCAACGACCCAGTTAAGGTCACCCGCTCTGCTCTGCAGAACGCTACCTCGATTGCTGCACTGTTCCTCACCACTGAGGCAGTCGTTGCTGACAAGCCAGAGCCAAACGCTCCAGCTATGCCAGACGCTGACGCAATGGGCGGCATGGGCTTCTAAGTCCATCCCCGCTATAAACGCGGCACAGCGCTTTTAGCGCTTGTTTAAAAGCCCACCGTTTCCTT
>CAZCIU010000157.1:0-1377 GCA_964498765.1 uncultured Paludibacter sp.
GAGGCCGCTGGATACGTTTACACCCCAAGTAGTACCGTGGATTGCCCTGCATGTCAACTCAGGGTGTAGCATCGAACGTATGGGTTACTTCATCTACTGCCGAATCAGCCACGACAGAACCGGCGAAAACGTAGGCGTTGACATGCAGGAACGCGCGTGCCGTGAACTTGCAGCCGAACGCGGCATAGAAGTAACCCACGTGTTCAAGGACAACGACATATCCGCCTTCTCAGGCAAACCCAGGCCCGCCTACCAGGAAATGGTAGAACGTCTAGCCGGCGGAGAAGCCAAGGGCATTATCTGTTGGCACCCGGACCGCCTGTATCGCCGCAACCGTGACCTTGAACCCCTCATCGACTTCACGGACTCACACGGTATCGAGATACTGACGGTCAAGGCCGGCGACATTGACCTAACGTCGAGGGACGGGCGAACAATGGCCCGAATGGTCAGCGTCCTAGCCACCGCCGAGGTGGAACGGACAACGGAACGCATTCTCGCTTCAGAGCGTGACAGGGCGCTACGGGGGCAGTGGCGCGGGGGAGTAGTGCCCTACGGGTACCGCAAGGGCGAGAAGAAGGCCACCCTAGAGGTAGTCGAGGAGGACGCACGCGCTATCCGTTGGGTGGCAGATCAACTACTGTCTGGGAGCATTCTGTTCCGTGTTGCCCGTGAGCTGAACGACCGGGACATGATTAAGCGGCGCAACGGCAAGCCGTGGAACAACACGTCTGTCAGGGGAATGCTCAAAGCCCCCGCAATCGCCGGGCTGAGCGTCTACAAGGGCGAGATTGTAGGCAAGGCGCAGTGGGAGCCGATTCTTGACGAAGATACGTGGCGGGCCGTCAACGCGATCTTGAATGAGCCGTCACGCCGTAAGCACCAGGGCACAGAACGCCGTTGGCAGGGGTCAGGGGTGTATGAGTGCGGGAAGTGTGGGGGCTTCATGCGTACTCAGCGTCAAAAGCCGGGGGTTGATAAGTGGATTTACCTGTGTCGTGATTGTCAGTCTGTGGCACGCCTTCAGCACCTTGTGGACATGGTTGTTGATGAGACGATCATTGCGTACTTCTCGCAGGAGGAGAACCGCCTTGAGGTGTTGTCCAGTCAGGAGTCGGAGGGGGAGAGCGTCGCTGACCTGATGGAGGAACGCCGGGTGATCTTGGCGCGTAGTGCTGAAGCTGGACTGTTGTTCGCTGACGGGGTGATTAGTGCTGACGCATTCAGGGTGAGTGAAGCGCGCACTAAGGAGAAGGTTGAACTTCTGGATAAGCGTCTTGAAGCGGCCCGTAAGGTGTCCCCGGTGGCGAACATGCTTCTCGAAGAAGGGGACATTGCGGAGAAGTGGGGGCGGATGAGTGCGGATAATCGGGCTGG
>CAZCIU010000158.1:0-1343 GCA_964498765.1 uncultured Paludibacter sp.
GTTGCAGAGCTGTCTGCAGAATACTGACAGTCAACTCGGTGCCTGACAAGGAGGGGTTCACGGCGTGTCGGCGAAGTAGTGCCCTTTGTCCGACGAACTCGCATGGTCCAACAAGCAAGTTGAATTCAGCGTATCACACTGCCCAGGTTAAAGATGGGAAGATACATGGCAATGACCAGACCGCCAACCAAAATGCCCAGCACCACCATAATCAATGGCTCAATCAGGCTCGACAGGCCGTCAACGGCGTCGTCTACTTCGCGCTCATAAATGCTGGCCACCTTGTGCATCATATCGTCAATGGCACCCGATTCTTCACCTATCATCACCATTTGCACCACCATATCCGGAAACAAGCGGGTAGTGCGCATGGCCAGGTTAATCTGCATGCCAGCAATAACCTCATCCCGCATTTTCATTACCGCCCGCCGGTACACCACATTGCCAGAGGCACCGGCGGCAGACACCAGCCCTTCTACCAGTGGAATACCGGCAGAAAAGGTGGTGGCCAGGGTGCGGGCAAAACGGGCCAGGGCTGCCTTATGCAAAATAGCGCCCACAACGGGCAGGCGCAGCAAAAAGCGGTCTGTCATATTGCGCACTTTTTGTGAACGCCGCCAGGCCCGAATATACAGCAAAATACCCACAATGACGCCGGTTACCATATAAAGCCAATACTGCTGTAACCAGCGCGACAGGCTGATCACCATTTGTGTAAACAGGGGCAGGGGAGCGCCAAAACCGGCAAATATATCTTCAAACTGGGGAATAACAAACAGCAGTAAAATTGCCGTGACGGCCATGGCCACCAGCACAATCAGGGTGGGATAAAACAGGGCCTTGCGAATTTTGGATTTGATGGTTTCGGCTTTTTCCCGGTACACAGCAATACGATCAAAAATATGCTCAAGTGCCCCGGTCTGCTCACCGGAATGCACCAGATCGCAATAAAGAGTATCAAAGTAATGCGGATATTTTCTTAATACCTCAGAAAGCGGTGTGCCGCCTTCCACGTTTGCAGCCAGCGCGCTGGCCAGCTCCCGCAGTGCCGGCTTTCCCGAAGAACGGGCAATAATCTGCAGTGTCTGCACCAGAGGCACGCCGGCTTCCAGCATGGTGGCAATCTGGCGGGTAACAATGGCAATATCGGCAGCCTTGATAATGTTGCTGTAACGCGCCAGCATCCCCTGCCGCTGACGTTTAATTTTAAGCGTGTTTACGCCCTGGCGTTGCAGTTCACGGCGGGCCGATCTGACATCGGTTGCCTGCAGCAGACCTGTTGTTTTCCGGCCTTTGCGGTTAATGCCCTCCCATTTATAAGCATAAATCCGGAACACTTTGGT
>CAZCIU010000159.1:0-1341 GCA_964498765.1 uncultured Paludibacter sp.
TTGTATAGTTAATTTGTAGGAACAAGATACAAAAATAGTGCGAGAATGCATTCTTTGATTATTTTGCTTATCATTCTCTTATCCTAATTCCTTCTCAAACATATACATCAATTTATCTTTTTCATTCAGTTCTACACTTCTGCTTACCTTTTTATTGGTGATTTGATAGCCCGAAAATCGAGTAACAAAAATGCCCAAGCCTTGAGTGTAGGAGCTGACTTCTGCTGAGTATTCTTTACTAGTATCTAAAGGAATTTCACCCAAAATAGTAGTCCAATCACCATCTGAAGTAATAGTAGATATTTCGCCTTGCATCTTGTTGATGTCTGTAATAGCCCTAGCATTCACAGCTATTGGAATTTGCAATTTAAAATCTAAGATTGGCTCCAACAACTCAACATCAGCTTGTTGTAAAGCCAATCGAAAAACATAGGGAGCTAAACTTCTAAAGTCGGCAGGTGTGCTCACTGGACTATAATAGATTCCGTGAGAAAAAGTGACTTTAAGGTCGGTTACTTCCCAGCCATACAAACCCGATTCACAGGCTTTCTTGACTCCATCGAATACTGCATTCTGAAAAGATTGATTCAAGTAGCCCAATGAAATATCGCTCTCTATCGTAAGTCCCGCACCGATTGGCAAAGGTTCTATAATCAAGCCAATAGATGCCCAATAAGGATTAGGTGGCACTTCGATATGAATGGTGTATTCCGATTTCGTTTTCAGACGTTCCTTATAAATCGTTTTCACCTCTTCAAAGTAAGCATCTACCGAAAATCGCTCCTCCAACAAAGTCAAAATAACTTCCCGTTGAGTTGCTCCATAAAGAGAAACTTCTAGCTCATTATTATCAGCATTGATACCAAACGTTAAAGATGGATCTTCTACCGATAATACATTCATAGCAGAAATTAATTTACTCCTATCCTCTACTTTGGCAGGATGTATAGATGATTTGAGAGCAGGACTAGGAATATTCAATTTATCAAATAAACTTGGCATTGTTCCTAAATAATCACCTACCATCAGACTTTCGGCATGGTCTAAAATTGCAATATCGTTTGTAGAAACTTCATCTACATCTATTTCGTTTCCAGCGTAAAAGGTCTTTAAACTTCTTATTTTCAGATTCTCATCTGAGCCATTGAGGTTGTATGATTTTCTTGTTCTAAGGCTTCCCCCTATAATCTTTAGATAGGCTCGTTTCTGTTCCTTCTTATTATGCTCAATTTTATAGACATAGGCAGATAAATCGTTCTCTTGAGGTAGAGATGTTTCAATAAAAGTAGTGATTGAGTTTAGCAAATCTTCGATACCAATGCCATACATTGCTGAGCCATG
>CAZCIU010000160.1:0-1221 GCA_964498765.1 uncultured Paludibacter sp.
TTATGCGTTCGGTTTTACTTTTTTAATTCAATCATTATTTTAATTTTCTTGTCTTTTGAGTCAATAATCTCAAGTTTCACAATTGTTTCTGTCTTGATGCCAATAATTTTCACAAAATCAACTTCATCTTCGTTAATATATAAACGATAATCCTCTTTTAATTGGTCATAGTCAGATAATACGAATTTTTCTTTGGATTTTTCTTTTATTAATCTGTTTAACTCTTTCAGAACGAAATCTTTAGTGTAGATTTTAACTACACCGTTATTTTGATTCGTATATTTCTTGGTTTCTTCTGGATTCTTGATAACTTCAATACTTGCAATATCATTCGGTTCTATTAATTGTAAATCAAATTCATTATCTAACTTTTCGTCAATTATGAATACTGGTGGAACGGGCTTTTTTCCAGTATACAGGATTTTACTTGAGTTATAATTTATCTTAATATCATCATTAGTTGTAGGCTCAAAATCTGAGAAAGTCCATATCAATTGGTTATTGCTAATTACACAGTTGTTCGGCTTTTTAGAAATTATTGAATCCATTTCTATGTCTTTCAGGTTTACAATAATTTCGGCCTTTCCAATTGTTCCTTTCCAATTCGCTCCAGTGCTTAACAAGTAAGTGAAGAACCTTTCGTTAGTTTTGTAAAGCAATCCAAAAGGTAGTGAATATTGCACTTCAATCGTTTTAGACTCCCCTTGTTGAAATTCACTTTCCCATAAATACCATTCCTCTTTTATTTGATATGATTCTACTTTCTTACGATATTCCTTATCATATCTCAATGAGTCTGAAAAGTCAGAATTTATAACTTTACCATTTTCTTTTACTTGAAATCTGTTTGCTTCATCTACTTTACTTTTTTGCCGATAATAATGAAAAGTCATCTCAGGAAATCCGATTTGAAGTTTCTCGTGTTCTCCAAGGTTTTTCATATTAAAGAAACATCTTACAACAGAACTGTCATTGTATAGGTCGATTATGACCTTTTCGGATACCATTCTGATTGAAGTCTGGTCTTGTGGGCTTATTGACTTAGCTTTAATCGGATTAGGGGCAATGTCTGCGAACAAGTTTGTGTGCAAACAAAGAATCAAAATGATAATTGCAATTTTATGTATTTTCATAGTTTGTAGGTTGTTCGTTTTTAACTGACGCATAACGGTCACATGTATGAAATGTTGGGGATTGCGGGCTTCATCACTGTCTGCCGTT
>CAZCIU010000161.1:0-1199 GCA_964498765.1 uncultured Paludibacter sp.
TAGACATACTAAAGAAAGTGATAGTTTAGAATATCTGTTCATGTCATTTCTATATTCAACAGTTCCATGAATTTATTCTAATTTAGACTTTTGTGATCATTGTTTAAACAATGTACGAAATTAAACTATATAATATTTTGAAAAATAAAATGCGAGTTGTTTTTTTCTGCGAAAACTTATATGCTATTGATATTTTGCTGCCAATACATAAAGAAGCGCTATCTATTAGTGATAACGCCTCTCTTTTGTGGTATGTGCATGCTCCGAGAATTGCTCAATTTCCTTTGAAAGATGAGGTTAATTACACAACTTCTATTCAGGATGTTTATGATTTCTCTCCGGATGTGATTTTTGTTCCCGGAAATATCGTTCCTTATTACTTGCCTGGAGTGAAAATTCAAATATTTCACGGATATGCAGCCGAGAAAAAAGATCATTGGGTAATCAGGAGGTACTTTGATTTATACCTTACTCAAGGTCCTTATTTTACAAGAAAGTTTACTGAGTTGTCTCAAAAGTACAAAGATTTCTCTGTGGTTGAAACCGGCTGGCCTAAACAAGACTGGATTCAAAAGCATCGTAATGATTTTGATGTGGAGAAAAAGAAGCTTTTGGCTGATCATAAAAGAGGCAAACTGGTGTTATATGCACCTACTTTTTCTAAATCTTTAACTTCTTTGCCTCATATAAAGGCTGAATTGGTCAATTTGGTACATCAAGAGAATGTGGTTTTGTTAATCAAATTGCATCCGTTAACCAAGCAGGAATGGGTGGATGAGTATAAGCAACTGGCAACTCAGGAAGAGCATATTGTGTGGCTTAATGATTTTGATGTAACAAAGGCACAACTGATGGCCGATGTGATGATCAGTGATACGTCATCTACTGTTTATGAGTTTCTTTTGCTTGATAAGCCGGTTATAACTTTACGTACCATTGCAAAAGATATCTATTGGAATAATATTGAAGATCCGTCTTTGCTAATCGATGCCTATCAAAATATTGACAATAAAGAAATAGCTGACAAAAGGAAGTGGGTCATGCAAAATTATGATCCATATACAGACGGACAAGTTTGTCGTCGCATGCTTGATGCAGCTGCTCGCTATATTGAACAACATGGAGTGCCCCGAGAACGAAAGTTGAATATATGGCGTAAATATACCAGCATTAAAACGTTTGGAAGAATAAAGAAATGA
>CAZCIU010000162.1:0-1146 GCA_964498765.1 uncultured Paludibacter sp.
TCACACCCATCAGGTACATCTAACACCCTGTAGGGTATCCCTAAAAGCTCACATCTTGAACGTATTACTTTAGCAGCATCCCAACCACCTTTGTCACCATCGGTAGCTATTAGAACCTCTGCATTCTTGTCTAATAGGAACTTAACTTTAGCATCCTCAAAGTTCGTACCTAGTAGGCACATTGTACTGTAACCTGTGTAGTACCAAACCTTAGCACATGAGAACACATCCTCACACAGTACAATAGGCTCGTAGGTGCTGAATGCGTTTTTACCTTGTGAGTACAGAAACCCACGTGGTTCATCCACAGGGTACTTGTACCACTTCATAGCACTTGTACCTGTAATGTCACGACCTACAGCAACCCCTTGTGCTTGAAACACCAACCGTTTATCTAAGGTACTAAACATAGGTTTTAAATGCTCTAGTACAGGTAACGACACACCTTTACTCTGTAAGAACACAACCAGCCGTCTGTACTCCTGAGAGTCGATTACAGCCAATGCACTAGGATGCACTAGGTTACCCTTGTCTAGGTACTTAACGTGCCTTA
Organism: uncultured Paludibacter sp.; assembly: GCA_964498765.1. Lineage (GTDB taxonomy): Bacteria > Bacteroidota > Bacteroidia > Bacteroidales > Paludibacteraceae > UPXZ01. The sequence continues at coordinate 554 of CAZCIU010000162.1, forward strand.
CAGGGGCAATGGTGGGCTTCTGGAGGTACTCTTTGTACACCTTACCTGATTCATGGCATCGGTGACAGAAAGCACTCCAAGAATCCTCGTTGTTCCATACGTCAAGGGCTAAGGTTCGCTCAGCCCCATGACGCACCCTGCGCTTCTGCCCTACAGGTACAGCCTTTGCTTGAGCCAACCACTCAGAGTGATGAAGCACAGTGACCTCCTTTAGCCTGCGATAATCTCTAAGGAATCTCGACTTACCCATAAACCATGATCGTCAGGGATACCGTACTCCTCAGATTCCCAACCATGACGGGCTTCATAGAAATGGACTGCTAAGCTACCATCACTATCAATGTACTTTACAATACCTGTGTCACCTTTTAAGAACCCGCACATGTCGTCCTCTACCAAACGTACACGAGTACCCACTTTAATAGCTTTAGGATCAGTTACAACACGAATATCGCTGTGATTACCCCAGTCGGTAGCACCATCATCGAACTCAACCTTAACATCTAAAGAACTATCAGGATCTAATCGAGTTACTGTGCCAATACGCCCCTTGTTTGAATCAAAGAACGCTGTTAATCGCTTATGTAAGATCT
>CAZCIU010000163.1:0-1142 GCA_964498765.1 uncultured Paludibacter sp.
ATTTTATCCGTTGTCCAAAAGATGGTTCCCCCGCTCAGGTTCTCAAAGATGAAGAGGGTAGTTCTACTATCGGAAAAGCAATCATTGGGAAGGCAACTATTAAATAAAAAATAAAAAAGGAAAAGATAAAGCATGGTGGCAACTAAAGAAGAAATTTTAGAACAAATCCAACCTGGTAAAGTTATTACCGCAAAACTTTTAACTGACATTACCAACCTTGGTGCTAATGCACAGACAAGCGCTGACACAGCCAAAGATGAAATATACACAGATTTAGCCGATATTAAATCTTACATTGGCTACACAGATACAGACATTTACGGTGTAGAAATAGACATGCATAATCGTAGATTTACACGTTTGTCAGGTGCGGTTGGTAAAAACGGTGGCGCTGATTTTGATAACATCAACGCATATAAGCGCAGACGGTGTATTTTGACTAATGACGGAGTAGTTTTAGCATATCATGGCGAAAGCAACTATACAGAAAACGGAGTAACAACTACCGAAATCGTTAAAAATACAGTGACATATCCGATAGGTACGCCAGTACAAGTAATGGTCGAACAACCGAAATTTTATTATAAAGTCGTACCGTTGGTGCTTGAGCCAATCGCTAACGGTAAAGGCTACCATATGCGCAAGGGAAGATATTACATTTCCGATTATCCAAAAGCAGGATTTAAAGTACATCCAGCATTTGTTCAAAATGGAGTTGTAAAAGAAAAGATTTACTTATCAGCTTATGAAGGTAGTATTTACGACACATCAGCAAGCGCATATTTACTTGATGATGAACAAGTGGCCGATTTTAGTGCAGATTTACTATCAAGTATCGCCAATGCTAAACCATGTAGTGGATTGACTCAAAATTTAACTCGTACAAATGCTAGATTATTAGCGCACAATCGTGGTAATGGTTGGGAACAGCAGACTATCCAAACAGTATCGTTGACTCAACTGTTATTTTTAATTGAGTATGGCAAATTCAACATGCAAGAAGTTTTAGGCATGGGCGCAACTCAGAAAACAGATGGTGGAACTTCGAACATGGCTGAAAATACAGGTGGTACAACTAACTTAGGAAACGCAAGTGGAGTAGTTACCAACGACAACAATATTCAAATTGTGTCATATCGTGG
>CAZCIU010000164.1:0-1115 GCA_964498765.1 uncultured Paludibacter sp.
GATAATTTAAAATTACTTCAAAATGCAGTAGGAATATGGGATAAAAAATTGATACTACGCTCGACGAATACCGTGAGCGGATCGAGAAGGATCCGGCGCTCGAGCGTCGCTTCCAGCAGGTGTACGTGGGTGAGCCGACGGTGGACGACACCGTCGCGATCCTGCGCGGCCTGCGCGAGCGCTACGAGGCGCACCACAAGGTCCGGATCACCGATTCGGCCCTCGTCGCCGCCGCGGCTCTGTCCGACCGCTACATCACGTCGCGACAGCTGCCCGACAAAGCCATCGATCTGATCGACGAGGCCGCGTCGCGCCTGCGCATGGAGATCGATTCCTCGCCGGAGGAGATCGACATGCTGCGCCGCGACGTCGACCGCATGACGATGCAGCAGTTCCACCTCGAGAAGGAGGACGACGACGCGTCCCGCGAACGTCTCGCTGCACTGCGCGCTGAGTTGGCCGACGCCCAGGAGAAGCTGCGCGGGCTGGAGGCCAGGTGGGAGTCCGAGAAGTCGGGCCTCAACCGGGTTGGCGACCTGAAGGAGCGCATCGACCAGCTCCGCGTCGAGGCCGACAAGCTGCTCCGCAGTGGCGACCTCGAGGGCGCGTCCAAGATCACCTACGGCGACATCCCCGAGGCGGAACGTCAGCTGGCCGAGGCCGAGGAGACCGACGCCCAGCCGTCGATGGTGTCCGAGGAGGTCAGCTCCAGCGACGTGGCCGAAGTGGTTGCGGCATGGACCGGCATCCCGGTCGGCCGCATGCTGGAGGGCGAATCGGAGAAGCTCCTGCACATGGAAGAGCGCCTCGGCGCTCGTCTGATCGGGCAGCACGAGGCCGTTCGTGCGGTCTCGGACGCTGTTCGTCGCTCGCGGGCAGGGATCTCGGACCCCAACCGGCCCACCGGCTCCTTCCTTTTCCTCGGCCCTACGGGCGTGGGTAAGACGGAGCTGGCGAAGTCGATGGCCGATTTCCTGTTCGACGACGAGACCGCCCTGGTGCGCATCGACATGAGCGAGTACTCCGAGAAGCACTCGGTGGCGCGCTTGGTGGGTGCCCCTCCCGGCTACGTCGGCTACGAAGAGGGCGGTCAGCTCACCGAAGCCGTTCGTCGT
>CAZCIU010000165.1:0-1114 GCA_964498765.1 uncultured Paludibacter sp.
CGCACTTCGACAACAAAAAGATTATTTATCTGGCGGTGGATAACGACTCCGTGGGCATCGAACTGCGGAACGAACTGCTTCGTAGGCTGGGCAAGGAACGTTGCCGCGTGGTGGCATTTCCCGACGATTGCAAGGATGCCAACGATGTGCTGCTGAAACACGGTGCACAGGCACTTTGCGATGCCATTGACCGCGCACCCCAGATTCCGCTCGAAGGCGTGTACACCGCCTCCGATGTGAGTGAAGACCTGCGCACGCTCTTCCTCAAAGGTCCCACGCCCGGTGCCGATACGGGACTTGAGGAGCTCGATAAGTGCATCACCTTCGAAACCGGTCGTTTGTGTGTGATAACCGGCATCCCCGGTTGCGGAAAGTCCGAATTTGTTGACGAGATGGTGCTTCGCCTCTGCCTCAAACATAGCTGGATGCCCGCCTTTTTCAGTCCCGAAAACATGCCCATGAGCTACCACCTGCGCAAGCTGTGCGAGAAACTCAGCGGTAAGTACTTCAAGCCCGGTTGCATGACCGACGAGCTGTACGACCGGGTGCTCGGCTACCTCGACCGCAACGTGTTTCACATCATGCCGCAAGACGATTTTACGGTAGATAACATCCTGCAAAAAGCAGCCGAGCTGGTCAACCGTCGCGGCATACGTGTGCTGGTTCTGGACCCCTTTAACCGCATGGAACATCAACACCCCGAGGGGATGAGCGAAACGCAGTACATCAGCTCCTTTCTTGACAAACTGAGCAACTTCGCCCTGCGCTACAACTGCCTGGTAATTCTCGTTCCCCATCCGCGCAAGATGAACCGCGATGCTAACGGTCGCATGCCTGTGCCCACGCTGTATGACATCAACGGATCGGCTGCATTCTTCAATAAATGTGATTTCGGGTTGGTCATCGAACGCGAGCCCGATGTGGTGCGTGTGCATGTGCAGAAGGTCAAGTTCCGCCAGCTGGGTACTCCCGGCGTGGTTCCGTTTGTGTACAACACCATCAACGGTCGCTACACGCCTTGCGTGGAGAATTTGGCGGCTCATCAGGCCAGCCTTCGCCTCACCAACTTCACGTTCGACACCAATTGCTGGCTACCCGAAGAGGTGCAGGGGGA
>CAZCIU010000166.1:0-1113 GCA_964498765.1 uncultured Paludibacter sp.
GACTGCACCCAAAAGTTTGGACAGATTAAAAATTAATAATTATAAAAATGAGTTCGATATTCTATCGGACTCATTTTATTTAAGTTCGATTTTATTCTATCGTTATTGTAATAGTAAATGTATTGTTTTATTTCTTTTTTTAGCTCTTCAATAGAATTAAATTTTTGTAAATAAAATAGTTCCGATTTCAGTATTCCGAAGAAATTCTCGATAATAGCATTATCTAAGCAATTTCCTTTTCTACTCATACTTTGTATGATTCCTTTTTCATTTAATAAAGCCTGATATTGTTTCATTTGATATTGCCATCCTTGATCTGAATGTATTATCAAATCTTTGGTGTCTTTATTTTTTTTAAAGGCTTTTTTAAGCATAAATATCACTTGATCAAACGCTGGTCTTTCACTTAATTGGTAACTGATAATTTCTTGATTGTACAGATCCATTATCGGTGATAAATACAATTTTTTATCTTTTACTTTAAACTCGGTAACATCTGTTACCCATTTTTGGTTGGGTTTATCAGCCTTAAATGCTCTTTGCAAGATGTTTGGTGCAATCTTTCCTTGTTCTCCTTTGTAAGATTTGTATTTTTTTCTTCGAATCAAACTCTTTAATCCTAAGCTATTCATCAGTTTAAGAACAGTTTTATGATTGATGATAGTTCCTGATTTTCTTAATTCATCGGTAATTCGTCGATAGCCATATCGCCCTTTATGCTGATGATAAATGGATTTTATCTTAAGTTTTAATTCCTCGTATTTATCTGTTTTACTACGTGAAATATGATAGTAAAAGCTGCTTCTAGCCATATGTGTACAATCTAAAAGTAAATTTAGATGAAATTCTGGCCTTAATTCATTTATGGCTTGCGTCCAAGTTTCTTTTGTTTTTCTTCCTCGGCTTGAATTAAGGCATTGAACTTTTTTAAGAGTGCATTTTCACAACGTAAACGTTCAATCTCTAACAATAGTTCTTCTTCTCTTGTTAACGGTTGTTTCGATTTTTTAGGTCTACCTTTAGATGTGCTCATAGTCTTGGGACGGCCTTTTGGTTTGGGTTTTAATCCGTCTATTCCAAAGGTAGCAAAATCTTTTTGCCATTTTATAATAA
>CAZCIU010000167.1:0-1101 GCA_964498765.1 uncultured Paludibacter sp.
AGCGACACGCCATCGCCCCGGGCATAGCTGACAATCAGGTAGCTGTGCAGGGAGGAGTTGATGGCAAACAGCACCCCGAACAGCAGCAAACCGCCGATCACCACCGCCTGTGCCGACCAGCCGGCCATCAGGGCCCCGGCAATGGCCGCCGGAACCACCGCCAGCAAGGCCGCCCAAAGCACGGCACCGGATTTACCGTTGGAGTGTCCGGTGATTTTCGGGGCAATAGTCTGGATAAAGCCATAGCCGATAATCCAGCTGGCCATAAAACCGCCCACCTTCCAGTGGTCCCAGCCGAACACCGTGGCCATGTAGACCGGCAGGGCCACCACGAACCACACATCCCGGGCACCGAACAGGAACATACGCGCGGCAGACAGCACGTTGATGGCCCGGCTCTTGGACAGGATCTCGCTGAACTTCGGCTTGGCCTTGCTCTTGCCCAGATCCTGCCCCAGCAGGAACAGGCTGGCCAGCCACACCAGCCCCAGCGCCACTGCCATGAGGATTACCGCGCCGGTAAAGCCGGCGGCCATCAGCAGCACGCCGCCCAGAAAGAAACCCACTCCCTTCAGGGTGTTCTTGGAGCCGGTGAGAATCGCCACCCACTTGTACAGGGTGCCCTGCTGCTCATCCGGCACCAGCAACTTGATGCCGCTCTTGGCGGACATCTTGTTCAGGTCCTTGGCAATGCCGGACAACGCCTGCGCCGCCATCACCCAGGGCACCGTGAGCATGGCCGCCGGCACCGCCAGCATGGCCAGGGCCACAATCTGCAGAAACAGCCCGATATTCATGGTGCTGTTCAGGCCCATACGGGCCCCCAGATAGCCGCCCACCAGGTTGGTCACCACCCCGAAAAACTCGTAGAAGATGAACAACAGGGCGATTTCCAGCGGCGAGTAACCCAGCTGGTGGAAGTGCAGCACCACCAGCATTCGCAGCGCGCCATCGGTCAGGGTGAAAGCCCAGTAGTTACCGGTGATCACCAGGTACTGTCGGATGGCAGCGCTCATATCAGGCCAGCCCTACCTTGCGGACCAGTTCTGCGGTGCGGTTGGCGTAGCCCCATTCGTTGTCGTACCAGGCATAGATTTTCAC
>CAZCIU010000168.1:0-1087 GCA_964498765.1 uncultured Paludibacter sp.
CTTTTAACAGATTATGGAAAACTAAAGAATTTAAGGCATTTAACAAAGGTTTTATCAGAAAATTAGAGGTTACATATCAACCTGATGAATTTGTAACAAAACAAAATAAGAAAAAATATCCAAACTTGAAAATAGGGGATAGATTGAATAGTTATAATACTTACCACCCCCACTTCCATTTGGTTGTGGCAGTAAATAAATCTTATTTTAAATCTAGGGACTATATGAACAAAAGACGGCTTCTTGAATTGTGGCAGAGAGCAACAAGGAATCCTGCCATTACACAAGTTGACATCAAACCTTGTAGAATGGATACAGTAAAACAAATAATGGAACTTGCTACCTATTCGGCTAAACAAGGGGATTTGTACAGTTCAAAAGAAGTATTTGACGGATTTTACGAGGGATTATTCAGAAAAAAACTGTTAGTGTATAATGGGATTTTCAAAGAATACAAGAAAAAAATTGATACAGGAGAGGTTGACCCTGCAGAAGTAATAGAACTCAATCAACTCTTGGAAGAAACAACAAAAGAATTTTATTTACAATGGGAAAAAGATAATTATTTGATAGCTGATGAAAGAGATGTTCCAGAGGAACAGAGAAAGAAATTTTATAACTTGAAAATTGAGATTGATTAGTGGTGTTTTTATAGCACCACTTTTTTTATAAAGGCGAATATATTCCCCTTTACTAAAGTAAAGTCGTATGTAATGGGGTAAACCCCCTTAACCCCCCAAACCAATAACACAATTTTTTCTTTTTTGATTGAGCAAACACATAATAGCAGGTAGTCCGTAGGATTTTGTGCAATCCCTAAAAAAATTTTGTTCCAAAATTTTTTTACCGTAGGCAAGGGGATTGACAAAACTATGCTACCTGCTAAAGTTGTGTTGTCAATCTTCAAAAGAAAAAAAGTAATCTCTTAATTTTATTTTTTTCTTTACTCGCAAGAGTTAAAATTGTCTTGCAATTTTCGGAGATTAAGAGTTTTTTTTACAAAAAAACAAAACTCCTAATCGTGAAAAAAATTCTCTTGCAAATTATAATTTAAAAAATTGTGTGACTGTTTAAAATGCCCTTAAAA
>CAZCIU010000169.1:0-1065 GCA_964498765.1 uncultured Paludibacter sp.
AAGGAAAGGAGTAATCGTAAATCCGGCAAAAGTCCGGAAAAACTACAATTATACTGTATGAGAAATGAGTAAAATGTATAGACGGAATATGAGAATACTATGAGAAATGGTTTAAACCCTATGAGAAATGCTCGATTTTACGGACTAAATCACGGAAAAGCTATGAGAAATGCCCTTTTGTGTTTTATTTCTCATAGTATTATCTGTTTGATTTACAGCTGATTATTATGTATGTTATGAGAACATGAGAAATGAAAAAGAAAAATCCTTTTCAGTAAAGTGAAGATTCTACGTATCATTCTCATACAAGTATCATGTTAATGAATCAAACTAAGGAATGGAATTTACTATAAAACCACTATCCTTATATCTATCTTTCTTTCCTCTTATTTTTATGAACTGATTCTTTAATTGCTCCCTAATGCAAACTGATTCCCGGCACACCTACGCGCCCGCGTGTGATATAATAATGTGTAGCCCTCTCGTCGTTTCCGCACACAATTTCCCCATACTTAAAAAATATGTTCTACAATATCGTTATGCATCAGCACTTTAGCAAATGTATTCAAAAATAATTAGAAAAAATAGTTTGATATATTTGGAGTGTATACGAAAAGGGCGTACTTTTGCACCCGCTTTCCAAGAGAAGAAAGCCTTGAAAAATTGACTTAGTGAAAAGCGGAATCCCACTTAAAGAAAAGAACAAAAAACTTCCGAAAAAGTTTGGATTATAATAAATAAAGTTCTTATCTTTGCAGTCCGATTCGCAAAAAAAAACGGCAAGAGTTATTCTTTCATACATTCTTTCCCTTTCGCATAGAGAGCCAGAGAAACCGAGTAAAAAGAAAAACTAAAAAAAACTTCCGAAAAAGTTTGGTAGTTAAAAATAAAGCCCTTACCTTTGCACCCGCTTTTAAAACGAAAGCAACAAGTTCTTTGAAATATTGATAAACAATACAAGTAGTACAAGTAAAAAAATAGAACCGTCAATACTTGTCTTATGCAGTAGTGATACACTTAAGACTGATAGGTATTTGAATAAGGTCAATAAAATTACGGCGTCCT
>CAZCIU010000170.1:0-1062 GCA_964498765.1 uncultured Paludibacter sp.
CCCTGAATCACTCGTACCACTGAATCGCCATGCCGTATAACCTCGCCTGTGGCGACAAATAGGCCAATCAGGTCTTCCCACTGTGGCAACACCAACTTATGCTCAATCAACTGCATATCGTCAGCTGTAGCCTTAAAATGACGAACAACGCCGTCTATTGCGGTCTGCTCCGGCGTCTTGTACTTGTCCAACTTGTTTTCCAATTTTTGAATGATCGTTCTTAATTCTTCGGACAATTCCGGCATGATTAATTCATCTTGATCATTAATACCAGATACTGCCAGTCCGCCAGTGAACACTAACGTTACTTGTTTCATTCTGCTACCCTTTCCGTAGATTTTCCTTGCAAACTGTTATCTGATAGTCCATGCGGACCAACCCTTCTGTCGCATAAAAGTAGACCGCCTATGGCGATCTGGTTTATAGTTTCAAATCTTAATTTGGTGCAGTATGATGTCTATCCCATTGTTGTTTCTCCACTTCATCCATCCTTTTATAGCGGTATTGATATACCATCTAAGTTTATATAATAACTTGCTACGCGTTGATTTATTTTTACCTCACCTGTTGTCGTTATTTCTAACAAGATTATATAAGGGTCTCCTGTAATCGGACTGGTTGCTGTTGGTACATTAAATCGACGCTCTGTTGAGTAATAACCTTCTGGTAATGTAAACAAAACCGTACCAATCGCAGTGGTACCTCCGACCATTCGACCTTGTAATTCTAATGCACCAAAGTTATTTTTTCTAAACTGAGGCAATATACTGTTTTGCCACCCATTAAGCAAGGTTATGTTTGCCCACGGTTCTTGTTGCTTATTTGCCACTGTGTTATCAATCTCATTTATCGCCCCAACAACCGAGGTTTTGTGGTCAGTAGTTAAGCTCGCAAGATTACCAACTAAGTCTTTGATTGGCTTAACAACATTTGCCCACGTCATTCTTTTGGTGTCCTGTGCGTCCTCAATTATCATCAAGTCCGTATCGTCTGGCGTACTTTTGAGGGGCATATTTACGATATATTTTTCAGCCATTGATTCTCTCACTTTCGGTAAAGTCG
>CAZCIU010000171.1:0-1024 GCA_964498765.1 uncultured Paludibacter sp.
TAGAGCAATTGACTCTTAATCAATGGGTCCAGGGTTCGAGTCCCTGAGGGTGTACTTTGTTAGTTTTTGTTGTTTAAATTATAACCCCTTTCTGTTGTGATTCAGAAAGGGGTTATTTTTTATACTTTTATCAGTAACGCCTGCGCGGTGCAGGTCCCATGACTCGAAACGCTATTCCACCGTCTTCAACCTTCAACCTGCCGGATACCGGTGTCGAGCCACGCCTGCCATTGTAAGAAGGCACATACGAGTAACGGTTGCCACCAATGGATTTGAGCTTTCCACATTCCCAGTCGTTGAAATCAGAATAGTAAGAAAATTGAGTTCGCCCGATGCTTTTCACCTTGCCTGCCTCATACGACCAAAAGTCGGAGTAATACTGAAAGCCCACATTGCCGATGCTTTTTATTTTTCCCGATTCGTACGACCAGAAGTCAGAATAATAAGAGAAAGAAACGTTGCCGATGCGTTTCACCTTGCCCGCCTCGTATGACCAAAAGTCGGAATAATAATCAATAAACGCCTGCGTGTCAATTTCAAGAATGTCGCCATACATGTTAACAACGGCGTAACCACCATCTTCGAGGTCAACCATTACCTCAAACTTGCCGTAAATATCTGTGTAAACGGTGCTGACCTGCGCACCTGCACCTCCGGTAACGAGGAGCAAAAGGAGGGATAAAGCTAATTTTTTCATACGTAATAAATAGTTTTGTTAATTCCAGTAATGTAAATGAATAACACAAAGGTAAATCATAATTTGCAAGATACAAGTAATTTTAAATAAAATTTCCGGCTCGTGCACGCTATTTAATCAAGGTGCATGGAGCCGGAAATTACTGTTTACAGTGTCATGGCTTGTGCGCCCACGGCACCTGCAACGGCACTAGCCACTGCGATGATGATTTTCAGGATGATTCCCCAATTGAATTTCTTCATTTTTTCAGGTTTTTAATTCAACAATTGTATTACATTTATGTACCCCATGCCTGACCGGTCAAGCCGCCAAGGAAGCGTTATTCGC